>CAYUCY010000006.1:0-24761 GCA_964443525.1 uncultured Thiotrichales bacterium | reverse complement strand
CTTGACTATACGCACGCGCTCAATCTTCTCAAAATCGACATCGCTAGTGAGGTTTCTCTCGGTTTAAGCCCGGAGCAACTTGAGGAAAGCAGATTCCTGGCGAACCAACTTTCGGTCCCGATTCTCACACGCTTTTGGCAAGTCCTCCTCAAGGGAATTCAGGAATTAAGCTTGGCGCCTTTTGCAGCCCCAGCCGTTGAAATGATTTTGATTCGGCTCGCCCATATGAGCACACTCCCGACCCCTCATGAAATCATTGAGGCACTCCAAGAGGAAAAACAGGGTGCTCCTCTGCCCTCTGTATCGAAGGAAGCAGTAACCCCGGCTGATCTTAAAACCGCACCGATTCAAATGCCCGGCTCTTTCGAGGATCTCGTAAAGGTCATTGGAGAGCAACGAGAACCTCTTTTATATACTCAGCTTAGGCAAGATGCCCGTTTGATTAAGTTCGCTCCCGGTATTCTGGAGCTTTTCATGGATCATCCTCCCGGCAAAGATTTTCCAGCGCGTCTTAAAGGATGTCTTGAGAAGGCCACGGGCAAGACCTGGCAAGTGATGCTTCATGAAAAAGACGGAGGGAAGGCCCCCACCCTTCAAGAGCGGGAAGATGTAAAAAGGGCCTACATTCGGGAGGAAATTCTGAAAGACCCTCTCGTACGAGCCGCAAAAGAAGCTTTTCCCGAAGCGGAAATCGACTATATTGATGATAACCCTGATTAGAAAATAAAGGAGACCTCCATGAAAAATCTCGGTCAATTCATGAAACAAGCCCAGCAAATGCAAGCTAAGATGGCGGAAATGCAAAAGCAAATGGCGGATATGATCATCGAAGGTAACTCCGGTGGTGGGATGGTGACGGTCACCATGAACGGGAAAAGTGAAATGAAGTCTCTTAAAATCGATCCCTCCTTGATCGATCCCAAGGATCCTGAAATGCTCGAAGATCTGATCGTGGCGGCTGTCAATGATGCCAAGTCAAAGACGGAAGCAAAGATCGCCGAGGAAATGTCCAAGGTTACGGGAGGTCTCAAGCTTCCCGGCGGTTTCGACATGCCCTTTTAAAGGGAAACGCCGCGTTCGATGCTCTCTCCCGACCTTGAAAGTCTCATCAAACTTTTGGCCAAATTACCGGGTCTCGGTCCCCGATCCGGTCGTCGGGTGGCACTGCATCTCTTAAAGCATAAAGAGGCTCTCATGTCTCCTTTAGCCTCAGCTCTTCAGCGTTCGGCGGAGACCGTTAAAACTTGTTCACAGTGTTTTTCTCTGGATACGTCGGATCCGTGCACGATTTGTTCGGATCCCCGGCGTGACCATCATCTAATTTGTGTTGTTGAGGGAGTCGCAGATCTGTGGGCTTTGGAGCGAAGTTCTTCTTATCGGGGGCTCTATCATGTCTTGGGAGGCACTTTGTCTGCTCTGGACGGGGTTAGTCCCGATGATCTTCAGATTCCGGCCCTTTTAAGACGTATTCAAGAAAGTCAGGTTCAGGAAGTCATTCTGGGTCTCAATGCGACTGTCGAAGGGCAGACAACCGCCCACTATATCGCAGATCGACTGAAAGAGTCGGGGATTAGTACGACAGCTCTTGCTCACGGGGTTCCCGTCGGGGGAGAGCTCGATTATCTTGATGATAGTACCCTTGCAACAGCTCTTCTTTCAAGGAGGTCACTGTAGATCTTCTCATCTCGACCTTTCTCGGATATCCTGGAAGGAGACAAAAGAACGCCGAGGCAGGGATGGCAACCTATCCGATCATTCAACTGTTTGTCATGACGATAGTTCTAATTTTCAATATTTTTCGAAGTATAACATTATAAGAGGAGGGGGACGTCCTTAACTTTTATATAATCTCAGAAGCCAAGGAGGAAGGTCAGAAGGGTGCGCCACCGAGGATCTCGCGGTCGAAAGGGGTAAGCTTTGCCCTTAAGGCGATAAGCTCTCTCGGATTAAGGGATTCTCTTTCGCAAAAAGCAAGCAACAAATCTTCCTTTGACAAAAGGTAGTCGAGAGTTCCCTGAAGAAGCTCCTTATCGTCACCGAGGTCTCTGAGGCATGCAGGGGTAAAGCCCGTCTCGGTGAAAAAGGAGGCAACCCAAGACTCATTTTCAGACAGGGCTCTGATCCAGGCAAGGACGAAATCCTCAGCGGTCATCGAGTTTTTGTCCTTCATGAATGGCGCAGATACCTCCATTCAGGTTGTTGTAGAGAACGGAGGAAAATCCCATCTCGCGCATGAGGGTCGCGAGTTCTTCTTGAGAGAGATGACGTTCGATGCTTTCAACCAGATATTGATAGGAGTCTTTATCCCGAGCCACCATTTGGCCCAGTCGGGGGATTACTTCAAAGGCATAGAAGTGATAGAGCTTATCAAGAGGAGAGACTTCAATCTTTGAGAACTCGAGGCAATAAAATCGGCCGCCGGGCTTGAGAACCCGAAAGGCTTCTCTGAGAGCAGCCTCTTGATCCGTAACGTTTCTAAGACCGAAAGAAATCGTATAAAGGTCGAAGCTGTTGTCGGCAAAAGGGAGGGAAGAAGCATCTCCGCATGTCCACCTAAGATTGGCACGTCCCTTTTCAATACTGCGGTCTCGGCCTACCCGCAACATCTCCTCACTCATATCGCAGACCGTAATTCGCGGCCCTCGTCCGATTTCATGCAATAAAAACGCGATGTCTCCCGTCCCTCCCGCCAAATCCAAGATTTGATGATGAGGCTCGGGCTTGAGATAGGTCACGAAATTTTTCTTCCAGAGGCGGTGAATGCCGAAACTCATCAAGTCATTCATAAGGTCATAACGGGATGCAACGCGCGAGAAGACACCTCTCACAAGGGAAGTTTTCTCATCCGCCGTGACCGATCGATATCCGAAATGGGTTTTGTCGGAGGGGTCCATGATATGTCCTTTCCCTTTCAAAGAATCTTTTCTTGAAGACTATAAAAGACTGATGCGCAATGCCAGAAAAAAGAATTCTTACTTATCCATCGGCATAGTTTCATTTTTTTGAACGCTTTTTTCAGAGAAATGTCAAAATAAAAGAAAGCTTATCATAAGATGAATATTTATTAATTTTGGTTATTCAATCAAAAAATATTATAAATATAATGTAATATAGTTCAATAGTTATTTTATATTCATTTTTACTTAATAAAAGTAATAAATTATTAATCATTTTGTATTAGAATAATTTTCATAGTAAGTAAGAAACTTACTATAATATTGTCAACAAACGTGGAGGCTTATAAGATGAAAAAGCTTGATCTGATGACGGATGCTCAACTGGATACCATTGCAGGCGGGCTTACTGTTTCCATTGACCCTTATGGAGGTGATGGTCAAGCAGCTGCAGATGCAAACATCGTGGATGCGAAAGGTGCTACCCTAGCATTATTTGGCTTTGTCTTGAGCCATATCGACCCCATGACGGAAATGGGCGATGGCTCTAACATTCCAGGTCTTACAATTTTACCAGTTCTTTAAATAGAGTTATAAAACTAAGTAAAAGCCGCCTCTTTTGAGGCGGCTTTTTTCGGTAACGTTCTCCTAACTATTTTAGGCTACACTTATTTTATAAAGGGAGGAGTTATGGCCGAAGAGCAAATTCGTTTTCGAGAGCAGGCGCTTGCTCACTTGAGATTAAGCCGAAGTTATGAACGCCCTTTGCGGATCGTTACGTCGCAGGGGTGGATACTGTTGGCTATGCTTGCCCTTTTTTTGGGAGGGGTTGTCTTGTGGGGGGTGATCGGCTCTATTCCTACCTGGGTTGAAGGGCAAGGAATTCTACTTGCTCGCGAAAGTGCTGTACAAAGCATTGTGGTGCAAGGAGAGGGGGGAGAAATCGAGGAAGTCCTGGTTAAAGCGGGAGATGCGGTTAAGGAAGGTCAAGTGATTGCAAAAGTTCGCCATCGGGCTCTTGAGCAAGACGTCCTTGAGCGAACCTCTCACCTTGCCTATTTGAAACGAAATTACGAGACCCAAGTGAAAGAGTATGAAGAGCGTCTTCAAACCAGACTCCAAGACTATGAAAAGCAGAAAAAGGCCTTAGAGGATTTGCTTAAAAACCAGACGACTTATCTTACGTTTATCGAAGACCTGATGAAGCGACGCAAAGAACTCCTCGATCGAAAGTTAATTCCGATCTCACGGTATGATGAGAGCTTTCAGGATTATAGCCAAGCTAAAAATCAGATGGAACAAACCAAAATTTCCCTGATCCAGGCGGAAGGAGCGGTAAATGAATTTCGAGATCACTGGAAACAAAGACTTCTGGATCTGGAAATGAAAATGAAGGAGACGGAACGGGACGTTCAAACACTTCAGGAACGAATCATTCTTTTTTCAACGGCAAGAGCTCCATCTGAGGGTAAGGTCGCCAGTCTTCAAAAGTCAAAGGGCAATGCGGTGAGCCAAGGGGAAACCATTGCAACGCTCACAACCTCGGACGAGGAATGCAATTTTATATGTGCGTGCAGAGCTTGGGAAGCAGATCGAAGCAGGTATGGAGGTTCAAGTCACGCCGACCTTCATCAAGCGGGAAGAATACGGCAGCATCAAAGGTACCGTTGCCGAAGTCTCGGATCTTCCTGTTAATGCAAAACGAATTCAGGCCGTTTTGCAAAACGAAAACTTGGTTAGAAGTTTTTCGGAGGATAAAGCGCCTTTTGAAATCCGGGTCATTCTTCAAAAAGATCCGGAAACCAGAAGCGGGTTTGCATGGACATCTTCAAAGGGGCCCGACCAGACCATTACCCTTGGCACAATCGTGGGGGCTAGAATCGTCATCAAACGACAGCCGCCAATCACTTTGTTGGTGCCAGCCCTGAAAAAACTGTTCGGAGTGGCTTAATGTGGGAACTTAAGCCGGGAGATAAACGCTTTGTAAAAACCTCGACCATCCTGCAGATGGAGCATGTGGAGTGTGGCGCTGCGGCTCTTGCCATCATTCTTGACTATCACGGGAAATACCGTTCCCTGGAAGAACTCCGCCTTGCTTGCAAGGTCAGCCGAGACGGAACGAAGGCCAGCCATATGGTTCAAGCGGCCAGGTCTTACAATCTGCAGGCGCAAGGGGCGCAAGTGTTGAATCTGGAGGATCTCCAAGAGATCAAACCCCCTTTCATCGCCTTTTGGGAGTTCAACCATTTTGTCGTTGTTGAGGGTATAAAGCGGGGCAAGGTTTTTATAAATGACCCCGCAAGAGGACGTTATAACCTTTCCTTTGAAACATTCGGAAATTCTTATACGGGCGTGATCCTTATGTTTGTGCCTTCGGAAGATTTTCAAAGGGATAAAAGAAGGCCCAATCTGTGGCGTCCCTATTTTAAGGACTTACAAGGGTCTGTTGATGCGATTACGTTCGTGACTCTTTTAAGCCTGTTTCTCATTATCCCGGGGGTCTTGGTTCCGGGATTTTCTAAAATTTTTATTGATGATATTCTCGTTAAGGGTTACGCGAACTGGGTTCAGGCCCTGCTTTGGGGAATCGTGGCGACCGCCCTGGTCAGGGCTCTTCTGACTTGGATGCAGCAGACGTATCTGATGAAGCTACACCTGAAACTTACGATGGTTTCAACAAGTGGATTCATGAAGCAACTTCTTCAGCTCCCGCTTCGGTTTTTTCAACAACGGTATGCGGGAGATATTCTCGAGAGGGTCGCTGCAAATGAGCGAATTGCGACCTTTTTTTCAAACGAGCTGATGGGGGATCTCTTAAGCCTGCTCAGCGTTCTTTTCTTCGGTCTGATTCTGACTCTCCTTTCTTGGCCGCTTTTTATTGTTGCTTTTTTGATCCTGCTCATCAACGGAATCGTGGTTCGTATATGGGGACCGAAATTAAGAGATATCAGTCATTTGATGATGAGGGACATGGCAAAGCTGAGCTCCGTCGAGGTAAATAATCTTGCCGTGATGGAGACGGTGAAAGCATGTGGTCTTGAAAGCTCTTCCTTTAAGCTTTGGGCTGGGCAACAGACGGATGTGATTAGCAATCAACAAAACTTGCAGTTGAAGAGTCGTCATTTTATCACTATTCCCGGACTCTTAGGGATGATCTCGACAGTTGCAATGATCTCTGTCGGCGCTCTTTTGATTATTTCAGGTCAACTCACGGTCGGAACACTCGTTGCGTTTCAATCTCTTTTTGCCAGTTTTCAAGGACCTTTTATGAACTTGCTGAAATTTTTCGAACGCTTTCAGAGAATTCAAGCAGACTTAAATCGTCAACAAGATGTGCACAAGCATCCCGTCGACCTGATTGCCGTTGCAAGTATCAGCGAGGATCGCAGGGATGCTGAAGTGCACAAGCTGTCGGGACACCTCCAGGTTCGAGATCTTATGTTCTCCTATTCAGAGGAAGGACAAACACTAGAGAATATTTCTTTTACTCTTCTGCCTGGGCAAAGTATCGGGATTGCGGGAGCCTCGGGATCGGGAAAATCTACCCTTATTAAATTGCTTCTCGGTCTTTATACACCCCGATCGGGGCAGATCCTATGGGACGGTCAGCCTCTTGAGAACATCTCCCCGGCGTCTTTTGCAGCTTCCGTCGGATATACGGATATCAGCGTTTCCTTGTTTGATGGGACGGTAGAGGAGAACCTGAGACTTTTTAACCCGAAAGCGGGATTTGACGAGCTTCAAAAAGTTCTAAAAGACGCAGAGATTTATGATTTTCTTACGACGCGTCAAGGCATTCACACGACCCTTCTCGAAGGAGGATCCAATTTTAGTGTGGGGCAAGCCCAACGTCTTGAAATTGCTAAGGCCCTTGCACGCAATCCGAGTATTCTCATCTTTGACGAGGCGACCTCTGCTCTTGATACAATCACTGAACAAAAGATTTTATCTCATCTCCGCCAGATGAAAAGAACATTTCTTATCGTCTCTCATCGACTAAGTGCCGTCAAAGAGTGCGATCATATCCTGGTTCTCGATAGCGGGCGGCTCGTCTCTCAAGGGATGCACGGTACTTTGATCGAGACCTGTACTACCTATCAAACCTTAATGACATTCGAGGACGAGGATGAGCGGTAAGAGAATTAATCCAATCGAAGACACTCTCCTGGATCGTATGGGATCTCTCTATAAAAAAGAAGATCTCAAAATTACCCTTGAATATTATCATGAAAATGACCTTTATCTGACGTTGATTTATCTGGCAAAACAGTTGCGGGCTCCCATCCTTCCGCTTAAAGAGTTGCCCGAGGAAAGCTCTCTTGATTCATATCTTGAAAAACTTTGTGATCTTATCGGATTGAGGGCACGCAATCTTATTCTCTCTCACGAAAATGAAGGAGATCTGAGCGGTACTCTTGTTTTCGAGCGAGAAACCAATAAGCCTTACGTTCTTGAGGCTACAGCTTTCGGTAAGACATATGCCTACGATGCTACAATGGACATGAGAAAACCATTTTCTCCGGATACTTTTTTGCCGACGGCTTTTTATATTTATCGACCATTTCATGAAGAGAAGATTAACTTTCGCCATATATACAAAAACTTAATCGGCTATAATAAAAAAGATATTCTGATTTTTTTGGGATTTATGGTTGCGGGGACGGTTCTTTCTCTTTTCATCCCCGTTTCCATGGGACTAGTCCTGGATTGGGTTATTCCTTATGCGGATTTGTCGCTTTTGGCTCAGGTTGTTCTGGGGCTTTTGACGTTGGCGGGGCTCGTCTATTTGGGGAGCCTCGGCCAAAGTAATCTTTTTATTCGACTGAAAGGAAGGGGGACGCTTTTTACACTTTCAGGTCTTTGGGGACGCATCTTTTTGCTGCCCATGTCTTTTTTCAGGCGTTTTACTGTCGGAGACATTTCCTTGAGAGCGAGGGGGATAGACCAAGTTTACCAAGAACTCACCTTAAGTCTTCTCTCTTTTATCTCCGGTATTTTCTTTACGATTATAGGGACGATCATTATCGGCTTTTTTTCTCTTTCGTTTGCCTTACTGCTTTTTTGTATAGGCCTCCTCTATGGCCTTGTTCTCCTTTTAACATCCCTTAAGCAAATTCAATTTTCCAGAACTATGATGGAATATCAGGCGCGCGTTCAATCCCTTTTATATCAACTCGTCTCAACAATTTTAAAAATTAAGGTCGCTCGCAATGAACAGACTTTTCACCACGAATGGAGTAAGAAGTTTACACTCAAAATGCGCGAATACATGAAAGCAAAGCGCTTTGCCATTCTTTTTCAAGTTTTGATGGTTCTCCTTTCTGTTCTTTCTACAATTTTAATTTTCATGTTTATGATAACAGCAGAAAAACTTTCTTTCGGAACCATCGTGATGTTATTGAATCTGTCGGCTCAGCTTTTAGGGACGATCGGTTCGTGGATGA
The DNA here is from genome assembly GCA_964443525.1 of uncultured Thiotrichales bacterium. Lineage (GTDB taxonomy): Bacteria > Pseudomonadota > Alphaproteobacteria > Caedimonadales > Caedimonadaceae > CAYUCY01. Next base: position 16,423 of record CAYUCY010000006.1, on the reverse strand, counting down.
CGACTCTCTCTGAATTGATCAGGGTTAAACCCTATTTTGAAAGATTAAAGCCCGTCCTTGAAGAGGCTCCCGAAGAAATGGGGAAAATTTCCCTTCCGAAAATGATGGGAGATATTCAGTTTCATGGAGTGAGTTTTTCTTATCTGGAAGACGAGCCTCCTGTTCTTTCAGACATCAATCTCCATATTAAGTCGGGAGAGTTCGTCGCTCTTGTAGGGGCCTCAGGGTCGGGCAAGACAACCTTGCTGAAGGTGATCTTGGGGCTTGAGCGCCCTCAATATGGAAGTATTCTCGTGGATAACTTGTCTCTCGACAGACTTGATTTGAAGAACTTTCGGCGTCAAACGGGGGTCGTTTTGCAGACTCCTGCTTTTTTAACGGGAAACATTCTTGAAAATCTCTCCCTGTCAGAGCCAAACGTAAGTCTTGAAGAAATCTGGAAAGCTCTTGCAGACGTGGGGATGGAAGGAGATATAAAAGCTTTGCCCATGGGACTCTTTACTCTTTTAAGTGAAGTCGGAAAATCATTTTCGTCCGGTCAGATGCAACGTTTGATGATTGCCCGGGCTTTAGTACGTCGTCCGAGCTTGCTTCTTTTTGATGAACCTACAAGTGCCCTTGATAATGTTAATCAAGCAAAAGTGATTGAAACCTTGCAGGGATTAAAAATGACAAAAGTGATGAGTGCCCACAGGTTTTCAACCATCAGGCACGCCGATAAAATCGTCCTGCTGGAAGGCGGGCGAATTCTGGAGACAGGAACTTTTAAGGAACTTCAGTTGAGGTCCGAACAGTTTAATGATCTTTTAAGGCGACAAAAAACCTAACTTATCCTTTTTTTAAGAGCATCTTTGTTTTGTGAGGGTAAAGACATATTTTTTCAATGGGGCAAGCGGGACATAAGGGCTTTTGAGACTTGCAAATGTAACGCCCGTGCAGGATCAGCCAATGGTGGCAATGGCGTTTGAATTCCTTCGGTACTCTTTTTTCAAGGCACTCTTCAATCTCAAGAGGCGTTTTACCGTGACAGAGTCCCGTACGATTGCTGACTCGAAAAAGATGGGTGTCAACAGCAATCGTCTCTTGCCCGAAGGCGACGTTAAGGACGACGTTTGCCGTTTTTCGCCCGACTCCCGGAAGTGACATTAAATCTTCTCTTTGGTCGGGGACTTGCCCTCTATAATCTTTTACAAGGCATTCACTGAGCTTAATAATGTTTTCGGCCTTAGCATTAAAAAGGCCGATGGTCTTAACGGATTCTTTCAAATTCTCAAGACCAAAAGCGAGCATATCTTGAGGGGTAGAGACCTTTTCAAAAAGAGGCTTCGTCGCTTTATTGACACCCTTGTCCGTGGCACGAGCCGACAAAACAACGGCTACCAAGAGCGTATAAGGATTTGTATAGTAAAGCTCTCCTTGAGGGTGTGGGTTTTTTTCCGCCAATGTTTTGAAGAGAGCCTGAACGGCTGTATTTTTGAGAAGAGGAGCCTGAGACATGAAATAAATATTTTTTCTATTAATATATAATGTTAGCATGATCTAGCATGATTAATAAAATAAGATGAAAAAAATCTCAAGGGTGGCTGTATGAGAAAATATCTTATCTTTTTGAATGCTTTTTTTTTGATCTATACCTTTGATCTTATGGCAAAGCAGACTATTAAGCTTTGTACCGTCGATTGGCCGCCGTTTACGATTGTCGAGAAAGACTCAGGGAAAATCTCGGGCATTCACGTAGATATCACACACGAAATATTCAAGAGAGTAGATTTAAACGTGGAAATTCAAAGTATTCCTTGGAAAAGATGTTTAAAAATGGTCGAGGACGGACACTTAGATGGTGTCTTTGCGGTGTCGTATAATGAAGATCGGGCTCGGTATCTTCTCTACCCGAAGGAACCTCTTGATACTGTAGAGTACATTGTTGCAACAATGGAGGATCCGAAGAAGGTTAAATGGTCTACCAAGAAAGTTTTCTCTTCCCCTCTTTTGCCTGTTGGATCTCCACAAGGCTATTCCGTTACCGCCGACCTAAAGAAGGAAAAAGGGATTAAGGTCGATGACGGTGCCGTCAATGATCGGGCTAACTTTCAAAAAATGCTGGGGGATCGGGTAAAAAGTATTGTCATGCTGCGACAGGCACTCGAGCAAATGATCAAGTCTGACAATATCGCCTCAAAGGTTCATGTTTTAGAGCCCCCTTATGTGGATGGGAAAAAGTACTTCATCGGAATCCGAAAGACCTATCGTGAAGGTGATATAGATGCAGCGTTTCTCTTAAAGGCGATCGATGAAACCCTTAAACATCTTGTTGAGACAAAAAAAATCAAGCCCATCAGGGATAAATATTATTCTGACAAATAAGGCTTTGTTATATATAAATTTTAATATTAAAGCTTTATTTTTCAAATTTCATATTTGATGTTTTTGTTAAAAAATAAGGCAAATGGATTGCTCCTATGCTTTTTTTTATCAAAGAAGAAAAGGATGTTTCCGCGATTGAGTATTCGATCGTGGCCGGTTTTATTTAGATCCTCATTCTTTCATCTACAGCAGATATCGGCTCTAAAAGTTTTAGACCGTTTTATTCAAGTTTCAGGCCTCTTTAATTAGCCCGTGTTTCTGTTCTTGTTGCGACTTAGGGAAATATCGTGGTAAGAAAGCAGGAGCGAATTCCTCAAAAGGATGAAGTTTATGACCCCTTTGATCATTATTCCTGCCAGGATGCAATCCCAAAGGCTGCCTCAAAAGCCTTTAGTGGATATTTGCGGCAAGCCGATGATTGTTCATGTTTTGGAGCGAGGGCTTGAGGCAGATCTAGGACCCGTTGTGGTCGCTTGTGATGACCCTTTGATTGCCGAGGCTGTTTCGGATTTCGGGGGACAAGCTATTTTAACAGACCCCGCATTGCCTTCCGGATCGGATCGGGTCTATGCTGCTGCTGCAATTTTCGATCAAGCCGGAGAATTTGACATTCTCATCAATTTACAGGGAGATATGCCGGGCGCCGATCCGTTCCATGTGCGTGCCTCTATTGAGCCTCTTTCAAATTTATCTGTGGATGTCGCAACCCTTGCCGTGCCCATTACGGATGCAGAAAAAATTGCTAACCCTAATGTTGCAAAGATTTCTTTAACAGGGAAAGACGGCGATGTTATCCGTCGTGCTCTTTATTTCAGTAGATCCCCGATTCCTAACGGAGCCCCCTCTTTTTATCATCATCTGGGTCTTTATGCCTACCGGCGCAACGCTTTAAAAAAATTCATCAGTGCGACACCGACATGTGCAGAGGAAGCTGAAAGACTCGAGCAGCTTCGAGCCCTTGAGTTAGGTCTTCGAATTGATGTTCGGATTGTAGAAGGTCTGCCTTGGGAAGTGAATACGCTTGAGGATCTTGACTATGCACGAACTTATTTTTCTAAAAAGATCAAGAAAAGCGCTTAATCTCGGTGATAAGGATGACCGAGAGAAATTTGTTGGGCCCGATAAAGTTGCTCAAGCAACATGATGCGAACGAGTTGGTGGGGCCAGGTCGCTTTGCCGAAACTTAAAATCAGATCCGCCCGATTTCTTACAGCCTCACTGAGCCCCGCCGCGCCTCCGATGATGAAACAGACCTCAGAAGTATGGTGTTTTAATGCCTCCATTCGCTTTGAGAGGTCTCGGCTGCTGAGACTATTTCCTCTTTCATCCAGAGCGATCACGTAGGCGTCTTTTGGGGCTCGTTTGAGGAGTTCTTCTCCTTCCCTTTGAATTTGAAGATCGATGCTCGGTTGGGCTTTGATATCGAATTCATCGAGAACAAGGGGGCTTTGAAGTTTTTGCACATAATTCCGGGCCAAGTCCGTCAAGGGACCTCTTTTCAATTTTCCTACGGCCAGCAGAGTCCATCGCATTATGTCGTCTCTTGTTGGGAAGGTATCATATTTTGAGGTTGGGGCGCGCCCTTCTCTTTAGTTCGACTTTTGTATTGATTGAGAGTAAGTCCCGCCAAAACGAGAGCGCAAGCGATTATTTGAGTGGATGAGAGAGATTCGTCAAAAAGGACGTAGCCGCTTAAAAGACCGAAAACAGGAATGAGAAGAGCGAAGGGAGTAACCTTTGCGGGGTCGTGTCTTTTCAGAAGGGTCATATAAGCCGTCGTTGCAACAAGGGTTGAAAGCGCCGCCGTATATAAAATTGCCAGACAGGTTTTTGCCGTAAGATTTCCGCAAGAAAGGCAGATAGACGGCCATCCTTCGAAAATCAGGGAGGCAGCAAACATGGGAAGCGGCGGGAAAATGCAACTCCAGGAAACGAGGGTCAGAGGAGATGCCTCCGGCTTTTCTTTCTTAAAGATAAAATTCCCGAGGCTGACGGAAAAAGAAGCTGCAAAAACAAGCGCGATCCCTGAAAAGCTTACATGGGAGGTAAGGGAAAGGCAAACAGCACTCAGTCCAGCAAAAGCAATCGTAAGGCCTAAAAGTTCTGTGATCCGGGGTCTGTATCCGTAGAATCCGACGGAGATTAGCAATGTAAAAATCGTCTGTGTTTGCATGAGAAGAGAAGTCAAACCAGCGGGCATTCCGATATAAAGTCCCAAGCTTAAAAAAGAAAGTTGGGTAATCCAAACAAAGAGGGCAATTTTGAAGCTGGCACGCCAGTCAGAAACTGTACGCGGCGGCTTAACCAGAAACAAGACGGGCAGGGCCGCCATCGTAAAGCGTACGGCTAGCTGAAGAAAAGGGGTAAAGCATTCATAGCTTATCTTGATCGCGGCAAAATTGGTTCCCCAAAGGGCTGCGACCAAAACAGCCAGCATAATATCACGGGCCGGCATTAAACGTATTTCTCCAATGAAGGGTTGAAGTTAATAATGAGATAGGAATTATCTCTCCGAGTTTCAAGGAATTGCAATAAGATTTTTTGATCTTAAATTCAAATGGCGCGTCGCGGGGTCGGGACTTTGCTTAAGGCTTCGTCGATTTGCTTTGTGGTGGGGAGGCTCGGTTGCGCTCCTACGTTAAGACAGGTAAGGCCGCTTGCTACAGCTGCTCTTCTCAATGCTTGGTCAATCGGATATCCCTTATCGAGAGAGGCTGCGAAGACTCCGACGAACGCGTCTCCCGCGGCCGTTGTATCGACGGCTTTAATAGACATCGCCGAGACGGACCAGGATTCAAGCGTATTGCATGCAAAGGCTCCTTCGGCACCGAGTGTTACAATCGTCGTAACGCCGTATTTGGCTGCAATGCGTCTGGCCGCAATTGTCGGTGAGATAACATCAAAGCCTAAATGAAGAGCAAGCATTGTCGCTTCGATTTGATTGAGGACAAGAAACGAAAGCTTTTGCAGGATCTCTTCAGGAATGGCTTGAGCGGGGGCAAGATTCAGGATGATGCGTGTTCCTTTTTCATGGGCTCGTCGGATTAAAGCCCAGTTTTGCTCGGGAGGAACTTCCATTTGAAGGACAAGTGTCATCTCCGGCGTTAAGTGGGCGTCGAGAACCGAGGATTCCATTGCGTTGAGATTTGCGCCGCTTGCAACCGTGATCATGTTCTCGCCACCCTCATCAACGCAGATAGTTGCGCAACCTGTTGGCATTTCGACAGCTTGAAGAGCCGTCACGTCGACATCATTCTTCTCGAGAGATGCTCGGAGGATTGAGGAAAATTCATCTTTTCCGACGCTTCCGAACATTTTAACCTTAGAACCCGCTTTCGCAGCTGCAACTGCCTGGTTGGCGCCTTTACCGCCCGGAAGGATTTGATATTCCTTGCATAAAACAGTGTCTCCGGGTCTTGGCATTGAAGCGACAGGCAGAACGATATCTACATTCAAAGACCCAAAGACAATAATCATGCAATTTCCTTAGCTATGATTCGTAAATTATTGTTTTATTACAGGGAGAATCTCTGGCTGGTCAACTAAAAATGAATAAAAGTATAGGAACATTTTTTGCCCCCCCTCTTTGAAGGCGATAGTATGTATGTTATTTTAATAAAAACAGTTTTTTGGACGATATGTATAACTTTTCTTCTATGCGTCATAAAATGATCTTCGGACAGGTTCTGCCGAACAAAATCGTCGATCCCCGTTTGATTGACGTTCTGAGGAAATTGTCGCGAGAGAAGTTCGTTCCCGAAGATCAAAAGCCGTTTGCATACAGAGATGATGCCGTTTTTCTAAACCGGCTCCGGTCCCGTTTTCTTTTACCGCCCGCCGTCTTCGCTTCCCTTGTTCAATCGGCTCGTATCAAGGAAAAGGATCATGTGCTCGACATTGGATGTGGGTCCGGATATTCGGCGATATTCCTCAGTTTTCTCGCGAGGACCATTGTAGCTCTTGAGTCTGATAAGGACTTATTCCTTGAGGTGAAGAAAAACGTTCAACAATTTGAATGTTACGGGGTTCGGCCGATCAATGGCCCTTTGACGGAGGGCTGGTCTCCCGAGGGGCCCTACGATGTCGTTTTAATCGAGGGGTGTGTTAAGCACATTCCAAGCGTTCTTTTGTCGCAGCTTAAAGAAGGCGGCCGCCTTCTGACGCTTCAGCGGGTGAATGATACCTTTTCAAGGGGCGTCCTGATGATACGATCGGGGAAGAATATTAGTACGCGGACGTTGTTTGAGGCGGCTTGCCCTCTTCTGCCGGATTTTGAGGAGAAGGAGGGTTTTTGTTTTTAGATTCGGAACCTTCCGTCTTTGAGAGCTATGAAATTACTCCTCAGGATTACCAAGCGTTGCGTGAGAAGGGGCAGCCGCACCTCCTTCTGGATGTTCGTGAGGGATGGGAGATTGAATTGGCTGCCTTGTATCCTCATCGCCACATTCCTCTTGAAGATTTATCCGACAATCTCAACAAACTTGACAAGAAACTAAAAATAATCGTTTTGTGTCATAAGGGGAGTCGCAGCCTTCGCGCATGCTGCTTCTTGAAATTGATGGGATTTGAAAACGTTTTTAGTTTAAGCGGCGGGATTGATGCGTGGTCGCAAATGATTGAGAATACCGTACCGCATATAGGAAGAGAGTTTAATCAATGAACCGTAAGTTATTTTATTCGTTTTGCTCTTCATTGATCGTTTTGGCAGCTTCCCTCGAGGCGGCATCCAAGGGTCGAGAGCCTTTGTCTGCCAAGTTTTATAAGCCTGCTGCTCCTATGCATCCCGTTGAGGAAATGGATCAAGCACCCTTCGCGGAAGAAGGAGGGGAAGAGCAAGACCTCAAAGTCTTATCGGAAAGCATCCCGTTATCCATGGAAGAGACTCATCCTTTCTTAAAGGCTCTTACCCTTGCTTACGGGACCAACCCTGAGCTTCGGGCCAAAGCAAAAGAACAGTACTCCAGAGCTGAGGCGATCTCTCGAGCCTTTGCAAACTGGCTTCCCTCTGCAGCCCTGACTGCCAATCGAACCTATTCACGAACGACGCAGCAAGGAAAAGTGCAAGCACCTACCATTCTCACCCCTCAAATTGATAACTCTAAGTCTTCTCTTTTAGGGACGACGGGTGGAGTGGAGATCCGCCAAAATATTTTTGAATCGGGAAAAACCGTGGCATCGACAAATGCGGCTGAAAATGCGGTTCTTTCTGGAGAAATGTCTCTCTTGAACGATGCCCAGGGAATCTTAATCAATGCAGTTAAGGCTTATCTTGATTTGTGGTTGAGTCAGGCAACCCTCGATTTGAGGAGAGCGTCCGAGAAAGCCTTTAAGGGGCAGCTTGATCAGGCTCGTGCGCGCGCTGAAGCTGGCGACTTCGGAGCAACGCAAGTGGCCGAGGCGGAGGTCAAATATACGGACAGCAGAGCTGAAACGTTAAATGCGGAAGCCCAACTAAAGACAGCGAAAGAAACTTATAAAAAGGTTATCGGCGAGGATCCTTCCGAGCTTCCTTTGCCTACGGAGGCAAGTTTCTTTAAGGGTCTTCCCGAGAGCGCTGGTGCTTTTAAAATGCAAGCCGTCGAATCTAACCCGTCGGTGCGGGCTGCTAAGTATGCAGAGCTTTCGGCTCAATCCGAAGAAAGTGCTGCTCTTGCCGAGTTAGGACCCAAGATAGATTTGATCGGTTCCGCCGAGCGTTCTCTGAGCAAAGCAAGCAGAGGTGTTCGCCAGAACAACGTGAGCGGCCAGATTCAGCTCAGAATCCCTTTGTATCAGCAGGGACGTGAGTGGTCCGATATCAGGAGAACAAAACAAGTTGCAGCTCAAAGAAAATATGAAATTGTGAATGCAAGGAGGACGGCGGCGGAAGCGGCAGTTTCCCGTTGGCAGGCTCTTGTTGCAGCACGAGAGAGAATCAAACAGTTTAATGATCAAATGAAAGCCGCCGAACTGCGGCTTGAGGGAACGAAGCAAGAGGCCTTCGTCGGAGAGCGGACCTTCCAAGATGTTCTTGATGCAGAAGCTCAGCTTGTGCAAACGCGTGTGAATCTGGTCAGAGCACAACGGGATTTTTTGGTGGCAGGATACGAAGTGTTACAAGTTTTAGGACTTTTAAACCCCATGACACTTAAGCTTCCCGTTGACTCCTATAATGTCGGAAAATATGCGGATTCCATCCGCTACAAACTTGCAGGGTGGGGAGACAACCCCGATGTAGGTAAAGGAGAGATTGAACAATGACGGCGGAACCATCTACCGCTCCTGAGGGGTTGAAGGCTCGAAATGAAAAGGAAATGGAGGACATTTTGTCCTCCATCCGTCAGATCATCGAGGAGGATATAGAGGATGAAAAAACGCCGGCTGCCTCTAAAGCCGAAGCATCTTCCTTCAAGTCTTCCTCTTTTAATACAGTTCAGAAAAGCGGAAAAGAAGAGGAAGTTTTGACTCTCACCCGAGAAATTAAGGAAGATGGAACCATTGTGGATCAAGGGGATGGCAGCCAAAAGGAGACGGGTATGACAGCCGCAAAACAGAAGCTTCAAGATCCTATTAAAGTGTCTGCAGTTGAGGCAATAGAGTCTGTTGAAGAAATCTTAGAAGAGGTAGTGACGGAAGAAATATCGATCTCCTCTGAGAAAAAAACATCAGAAGTTTTCGAAGAAGGTGAAAACGCCGAGATCGTGACGGAAGAAACAGAGGTTGCACAAGCCGATTCTTCCCAAGAGATTGAGAGTTTATTGTCGGAAGAAACGATAAAGGAGTCATCGGAAGCCCTTGCAGACTTGTCCGAGATTACTAGAAAACTGGTTCAAAAGGAGGTCTTTCAGAATCCGGGCAAGATCGGCGAGCATACCGTTGAAGGGCTGATGCGGGAACTTCTAAAACCGATGTTGAAAGAGTGGCTCGATATGCACCTGCCTTCCCTCGTTAAATGGATTGTCACCGAGCAGATTGAAAAGATGCTCAAACAAAGCGGCGAGAAGTAGTCTTTTCCGGATGCAAACCCTTCTCATGATTGCTGCGGGCGGTGCATGCGGTGCGACTCTGAGAGCCGTTTTGGCGCGATTCTTGAGTGTGACGTTGGGAGACGGGGTCCCCCTCGCGATTTTAGTCATTAACTTGACGGGTTGTTTTCTGATGGGAGTTTTGACCGAAGCCTTTGCTCTTAAATGGCAACCCGGCGAACACTGGCAAAGTTTTTTGACGACGGGCCTGTTGGGTGGATTTACAACATTTTCTGCTTTTTCCTTTGAGTTCGTCTTGTTACAGGAGCGGGGTCTTTGGGGATGGGCGCTTTTTTATGCTCTTGTCTCTGTTATCGGGTCCATTTTTGTTTTCCTGGGAGGAGCCCGCCTTGTCCGGATTTTCTTCCTCGGTTGAAGAACGTCTTTTTCCCTTTACACTTGCCTTGAACTCGAGCTACTTTTTGAGTCATTATCACAGGATTTTTGACTTAAAAATGCTAGAGAAAACTTATACACCGAAAGATATCGAAGATAAACACTATGAGGCATGGGAAAAAGCAGGTGTTTTTGAAGCAGGTCGACATCAGGACCGAAAGCCTTTTGCCCTTATGATGCCGCCTCCCAATGTGACGGGAAGCCTTCATATGGGACATGCCTTGACGTATACGATTCAAGATATTTTATGTCGCTATAAAAGAATGCAAGGATATGACGTTCTGTATCAACCGGGGACGGATCATGCAGGCATCGCAACTCAAATGGTTGTGGAACGGGAGTTAGAAAAACAAGGGGTGAGACGGCAAGAGATCGGTCGGGAAAAATTTCTTGAGCATATCTGGGCTTGGAAAGAAAAATCGGGTGGCACAATTGTTACCCAGCAAAGAAGACTAGGTGTATCTGCTGATTGGGGCCGCGCGCGCTTTACCTTGGATGAAGGCTTAAGTCTTGCGGTTAGAAAAGTTTTTGTGGACCTTTATCATAAGGGGCTAATTTATCGGGACAAGAGACTGGTAAACTGGGATCCGAAGCTTCAAACAGCCGTCTCCGATCTGGAAGTTAAGAATGAAGAGACCAAGGGCAAGCTCTGGTATTTTAAATACCCCATTGCCGGCAAAGAAAATGACTATATCACGATTGCAACGACACGTCCCGAAACTATGTTCGGCGATACCGCCGTTGCCGTTCACCCCGAGGACGAGCGTTATCAACACTTGATCGGTCAGCATGTTCTTTTGCCTTTCATAGAAAGACGCATTCCGATCGTAGCTGACACGTATTCCGATCCCGAAAAGGGAACCGGTGCTGTCAAGATTACGCCTGCCCATGACTTTAACGATTTTGAGGTCGGGAATCGTCACAAGCTTGAGCGTATTTCGGTTATTGATCAGGATGCGCGGATGAATGAAAATGCGCCGCCCGCCTTTCAAGGGTTGGATCGATTTGAGGCGCGAAAAAAAGTTATTGAAGCAATGGAGGCTTTGGATCTGCTTGAAAGGGTAGAGGAAACCGTCCACATGATTCCTTACGGCGAGCGGTCCGGCGTTGTGTTGGAGCCTCTTCTGACGGATCAATGGTTTGTGGATGCGGCTGTGTTGGCAAAGGAAGCTCTCGAGGTTGTTGAAGACGGTCGAACGCGTTTGTTTCCCGAACATCACAAGGCAGTTTATGATCACTGGCTTACCCATATTCAACCTTGGTGTATCTCTCGCCAACTCTGGTGGGGGCATCAGATCCCGGCGTGGTATGGCCCCGATCAGCATCTTTTCGTTGCAATGGCCGAAGAAGAAGCCCTTGCCCAGGCAAAGGTCCATTACGGGCATGACGTAACCTTGAGACGGGATCTTGACGTCCTCGATACTTGGTTTTCATCTGCTCTCTGGCCTTTTTCAACGCTCGGATGGCCGGAGGAGACGCCTGAGCTTGCCCGTTATTACCCGACTTCCGTGCTTGTGACGGGAACGGACATCCTGTTTTTCTGGGTTGCACGTATGATGATGATGGGTCTTTATTTTATGAAGGACGTTCCTTTTGAGACGGTCTACCTTCACGCCCTTGTGAGGGATGAGAAAGGCCAGAAAATGTCGAAAACCAAAGGGAACGTAATTGATCCTCTTGTGATGACCGACAAGTACGGGGCAGATGCGTTGCGTTTTACGTTAGCGGCTCTTTCGGCACCGGGGCGCGACATTAACTTTTCGGGTTCGATCGTGGAGGGCTACCGAAACTTCGCAACCAAGCTCTGGAATGCGGCCCGTTTTTGCGAGCTCAACGGTTGTGTTTATGTAGAAGACTTTGATCCCCTGGCGGTTAAAAATCCTGTAAACAAGTGGATAATAGGTGCTCTTGCCGAGCTATCCCAAGCCATGGAAGAAGCTCTTGAGGCTTATCGGTTTGACGAGGCCGCCTCCCTCATTTATCAGGGGATTTGGGCTCGCTTCTGCGATTGGTATGTTGAGTTTGCAAAACCTCTTTTAACATCCGATGTTGACAGCATAAAATTTGAAACAAGAGCCACCGCAGCCTGGGTTTTAGGCGAACTGTGTCATCTTCTGCATCCTTTCATGCCCTTTATGACGGAAGAGCTTTGGCAGCATCTGGCGGGAGGAAGAGCCGGTCTTATCATGAACGGTCGTTGGCCGTTTCAGGGACAGGAAGTATCAAGAGTCGTGGATAAGGACGTTAAGACGGACATGGAATGGGTCATTCAGCTCATTACGACGGTCAGAGGTGTGCGCTCGGATTTGAACGTGCCGCCAGGGGCTTGGGTATCCTTGAAAGTGAAAGAGGTCGATGAGAGTGTTCGAAATCGCTTAGAGGCTTTTGGTCCGATTATTAAACGGCTGGCGCGTCTTGACGGAATCGATCTCGAGGAGACCCCGTCTCTTCAAGGGGCCGCCCAGGTTGTTCTTAAAGGGGCTTCTTTTTGGTTACCTTTGGGGGATGTGATTGATCTGGAGGCCGAAAGACAGCGTCTTCAAAAATTCCTTCAAGAGTTGGAAGGAGAAATTAAAGGGCTTGAGAAAAAACTCTCCAATGAAGAGTTTATATCTCGAGCTCCCGAGGAGATCGTTGCAAAAAATCGCACACGCCTTGAGGAAATGAAAGATGCTCGGGAAAAGACAAAACGCGCCCTTCAGGGGGTCTCTTGAGTTTATTTAAAAATCATGAATAGAGGTAAAATTCAATTTTATTATAATACAATTTCGTAACAATACATTATATATTTATGAGACATTTGGTGTGCAAAAAGCATTGGCTTCTGAAGGATTCAAGGCAGAACCGCAACCAGGACCAAAATACGGGCCCATCGTAATGAAAAATTGTACTTATTATAATAACAATCAGAAAAGCGAAAGCCCTGAATCGGTCAAGATCATGCTAACTATCATGGATGAATTTCTTGAGTTACCTGAGCTTGGGATCAAAGGTGAATTGATCGGATAGCGATAAGACGTCCCCGTTCTTACCCTTTAACACCACAGGCTTTGCAGATGGCTTGATAAGCCTTCATGGATCCTGCCAGAGAAAAAATATCTTTGGTTGGTGTTCCCTTGGCTGATTTTCCGTCGACAATCAATTTATCGCATTTACGGGTTAGATAAGTTGCAATTGTCTTATCATCCTCCAAGGTTCGGCCCCAGGCCACATCTTGTTGGGTGAAGAGCGTTACATCCTTTTTTTCTTTTCCACTCAAATGAAGAAGAACTTCCTGTCCGTCACCAAAAGGATAGCCTGCATGAAAGCTGAAAACATCGAAGCTTTGAAGGCCCGGGCGGTGAGTAATCATTGCGTAAACAGAACCTCTTTTTGAATATTTTCCTTCGCTTTTTTCAGGGACCCCCACCATGTAACAGGTTTTTTCCTTTCCCTTGCCCATTTCATAGGCTTTCCAGGCCCCGAACGTTCCCAGAGCTTTAGGCATTTCAGAGGCGCCCCAAAGGGGAGCGGAAAGAAGAAGAAAAGTAGAGGCTAATTTAAGGTTCATCGAGGTCTCCTGAGTTCTTATTTCACGTGCGGCGTCTCTTTACCGACAACAACAAAAACGAGGGTTTCGGGGGTAAAAAAGGACTTTGCAAAGTCGTTGATCATGGGCAAGGTTACTGCTTTAATTTTCTCTTCACGAATTTGAATGTAATTCCGAGGCATCTCATAAAGTTGATAGAGATGAGCCAAAGACGCAATATTCGGGGAAGAGACGAAATTCATCGTGTAGGCACCCAGAACATGACTTTTTGCTTCTTCAAGCTCCTCTTGCGTGAGGCCATGCTTTTGAAGCTTTTCCCATTCGGCTTTGACTAACTCGATCGCATTCATGACACTTGCGTTTTCGCTTCCTAATGACCCACTGAAAAGGGGTTGCATGGTAAAGAAATCCAGCCCTACGGAAATACTGTAGACGAGTCCTCGTTTCTCTCTGACTTCTGTCATGAGCCGTGAGACGGAGCTTTCCCCGAAAATGTGATTGATGAGGGCAAGCATGATAAAACGGTCATCCGAGTGGGGAATCCCTTTTTGTCCGAAAATAGCTGTGCTTTGGGGGTAAGGGGCTTCTACATGTTTTATGATGCCTTTTTGAGGAAGTTCAGGCTTCGAGAGAGGAGGAAAAGGAGATTTGAAAGGAAGGTCACCGAAGACGTCATCCAACATCTCCGCTGCTTCTTCTCCACTTAAGTGACCGCAAACACCTACCAGGAGGCCATCCCGGGTCAGAGCTTTCTTCTGAAAAGCTTTTATATCATCGGATTTAATGGAGGCGACGGATTTTAAAGAACCGTCAACGCGTCTAGCATAAGGATGACCTTTAAACATCACTTCAAGAAAGGTTTGCTGAGCTATAAAACCTGCACTTTTTTCCTTGTTTGCAACCGTAACCAGGTGTCTTTGTTGCTGACTTCGAAAGATCTCTTCGGTCCACCGGGGCCTGGTCAACATCCATTTCAGCATCTTGAACGCTTCATCTTTATGCTCTCTTGTGGTCTTAAGAGAGAAAAGAAGGCGATCTTGGGTGGCCGAAAATCCGATGGAAATGCCTAGGTCTTGCATTTTTTCATGAAGGATTTGATCATCATAGTCGCCTGCACCTTCATCAATCAATCGGGTCAATATGGCAACGATGCCTTCCTTCCCGGGAGGGTCATAAGCTGATCCTGCGCGAAAACTGCCGTTGATGGCGATAACGTCTGTGTTTTTGTCCTCAACAAACCAAGCTTTGATTCCTTTTTTGCTGACGGTCTCTTCGATCTTTACGATCGCATGGAGATTTAAAGGATGGAAAGTCAGAGAGAAGAGGAATAGAAAAGTGAAAAAACGCTTCATTATTTTGTTCCTTTCTGAGCCGGAGCATCAGGCTTTTCAGGGAGAAGGTGACCTGTGACAAAATACGTGGAATCAAAAACAAGCCTAAAAGCTTCATTGACGAGTTCCGGGGTGACGGCTTTAAGACGCTCGGGCCATTCTTCGACATCTCGAATTGAGCCTCCTACAATAACGGGCTCGGCAAGGGTCGTTGCTCCGTTTAAAACATGATCTTTCGTGTAGGCAAGGGTAACCAGCATGCGTTGTTTTGCTTTTGCAATTTCCTCAGGCGAGATTCCCTTTTTCTTTAAATCTTCAATAAAAGAAAAAAGCTCCTTTTCAAGCGTACTTAGGGAAGTTCCCGGGGTCGGCTGAGCAATCACCGTAAAGGTGGAGGGACCTCTGGTAAAACTTTCATGCTCGATCGAGACACCTGCTGCAAGGCGTCTCTTTTCAACAAATTCTTTATAGAGAAGCCCTGTTTTGGATTGTCCCAAAATGTGATTCAGAGTCTCAAGGGCATTGACGTACTTACCGCTATGATCTCTGAAGGTTGGGCACGGATAAAGGCGCGCCAAAAAAGGGTGGTCGATGTACGGCGTGAGCACCTTAATACATGCTTGGATCGGTTGAGAGGAGGGTTCTTTAATTTCGACGGGGCTCGGATGAGTTTTTATGGGAATCTCGCCATAGTATTTTTCAGCGAGCTTTTTGACCTCTTCTACGGTCGTATCCCCTGCCACAACAAGAACCGCATTGTTGGGTGTATACCAGGTGTTATAAAAATTCTGGGCATCTTCCGCCGTATAGGTTCTGATCTCATGTTCCCATCCGATAGTTGGAATTCTTTTCGGGTGGTGGCGATAAAAGTTTGAGTGGAGCGCTTCAACAAATTGGCCGAGAGGATTATTTTCAATCCTCATGCGACGTTCTTCCAAAACAACATTCTTTTCAGGCCCTACATAGGTATCGTTAATTTGTAGATCTTTCATGCGCCCTGCTTCAAGAGACATCACGAGTTCCAGCTTATCGGCCGGGACCGTTTGATAATAGTAGGTGAAATCTTGTGAGGTGGCTGCGTTTAAGCTTCCTCCGATTCGTTCAACTTCTTTGAGCATTCGACCCGCGGGAGAATCCGGGGTTCCCTTAAACATGAGGTGTTCTAAAAAGTGGGCGAGGCCAGATTTAAGCTGAGGATCATCGATGGCGCCTACCTTATACCAAACCATATGGGTTACAAGGGGAGCACGATGATTCTCAATGACAATACCTTGAAGCCCGTTGGACAATGTGAAAGTCTTCGGGTCGAAAACGCCCGCCGAAGCCGGTGCTAGAATCAAAGAAAGCAAGACATTCAAGAGAATGATAAGACGTTTCATACGCGAGCGAGTCCTTTCGTTTAGCAAGAAAATCGAGATTTAATCCTCTTTTCCAGGCAACCCTTTATTATTGTATTTCTTGTTTTCTTCCAAGGGATTAATGACATCCCCTTTCTTTTTTTTCTTTTGCCAGAAAAGGAGATCTTGGACAAATTCATTGTAGCCGTTTTTAACCTTTGCTTCTTCGTTCACGATCCTGCGAATACCGCTGTCTGTTTCTTCAGAATGAGCCTGTTCCAATAGCATCCTCTCGATTTGAGAACGTTCGCTGCGGGTATGAGGACGAGATTCTTTTTTAAAAAGAGCCTTTCGAGCCTCATTTTTGGGATCATGGGGATAGGAAGAAGTATCTTCTCCTTTTTCGAGAGGAGGACGAAGACCGATGGATGGTGGAACCGTTAAAGGAGGGCGGTCCAGAAC
>CAYUCY010000005.1:19764-45616 GCA_964443525.1 uncultured Thiotrichales bacterium | reverse complement strand
CGGCCTATCCGTTACATATGGTGTGACTGCAAATGAGCCCGGATTTAATCGTATGATTCACGCCCTTAAAATTGCTGCAACGCGAACCCCAGAATCAAATCCGAGCTCAACGAATATGACCGTCCTAAGGGAAGGACAGGATCAATCAGACTCGGCACATAATGATCTGGTTGCAATTCAAGAAAGAATTCTGACAGCTCAAAAGGCTCTTAAGCAGAAAAAGGAAAGCCTCGAAGACCTGAACAATTTCCTGTCTCAGCAGGACTCGGAAATCATGGAAGTCGATCCTCGGGAAACCTACGTTAAGCTTGTTCAGCTCCTAAACCAGCAATCCATGAGTATGATCGCCATGCACAAGACTTTCAGTACGGACACCTTGACTCAATTGTTATCACGTTAAAGGTTTATTTACTTTAAGAGCAGTATAAAGGAGAAAAAAATGGAACAGCTCAGTATCGGTGGAATTATGAACTTCCCCCCCGTTTTTATTAAGAATGAAAACTCTCCCCTTCAAACAGAACAATACTCTTTCGGGGTTTCTTTTACGCAAGGGCTCTTGGGTTTTCATGAATTTACGCATTTTATTTTGATGGACTTCCCAAAACCGGCCTATGCTCCCTTAAAGCTGATGATTTCAACGCAAGAACCGTCCCTTCGTCTCGCCATCCTTCATGCGTCCGAATTGAACGATTCGATTTATGCGCTGCATGTCGGAGAAGAAGTTACAAAGGAGTTCGGATGGAAAGAAGGCGATCTGGAAGTTTTTGTCGTCGTCACATTCAACATGAAAGATCAGAAGCTTTCATTGACAGCAAATTTGAAAGCCCCCATTATCATTTGTAAAGGGACCCTCGACGGTGTACAACATATCTTATCTTCAAATGATCAGTCGCTAACATATCCCTTGAAACACTTAAGTAAAATTATCGGCGGACGGAGATGATAAGGCTTAGCCTCTCTCTTCGTCAAGAAAGGGAGAGTCTGAGAAATGAGAATAAAAACGACGTTTATCTGCATCTTAACCTCCATCCTCATTTTTTT
The DNA here is from genome assembly GCA_964443525.1 of uncultured Thiotrichales bacterium. Classification (GTDB taxonomy): domain Bacteria; phylum Pseudomonadota; class Alphaproteobacteria; order Caedimonadales; family Caedimonadaceae; genus CAYUCY01. The sequence continues at coordinate 44,575 of CAYUCY010000005.1, read as the reverse complement.
ATTTCCCTTTTCTGCAAACTCTTCCTCAAAACTACAGGCTCTCTTATCCGAACGCTTTGAAAAATTAGTTTCTAAAGAGAAGTACCTTCCCGAAAAAGAAAGGCAGCTTGTTCGTCTTTATGCTCGAACAAACTTCAAACCCCTTTGGATCGATGAAGAGAGCGGTTCTTGGCGTCCTTATGCCAAAGCAGCTTTTTCCCGCTTAAAGGCCGCGTCCGAGGAAGGGCTGGAACCGAAGGATTACCAGGAAGCGGTTTTGGCTTTTGAAGAAAACCAAAATCTTCCGGAGGAAGTCCATAAACTATTTCAACTCTAACTGTCGCCCCGCAAAGCCCTCTTGAACTTCATTGACGATCTTGCAGGAGAACGCCTCACCCCTCAAAATATTACGAAACTTCTCTATATTAAAAACGACCATGTGGATGCGGACGCCATTCTTTTTGAAGGGTTATCCTCGTCCCATCCGTCCGACTGGCTCATGAACCTGACTTTTCTTCAAGATGATTACCAAAGGCTAAAAATCCTTCTCCGGGAATATAGAGAAATTCAAAAAAACGGCGGCTGGCCGACTAACCTCGCGCTTGCCGACAAGAAAAAGAAGTTGGAAAAAGGGATGTTGGGAGAGGCAGTCCGAGTCTTGAGAGAACAGCTCATTATCTTTGGCGATTTGAAAGATATCGCGCTTTCCCCTCTTTTTGACGAAACAGTAGAATTCGCACTCAAGCAGTTTCAAAAGCGTCATGCCCTTGAACAAGATGGTGTTGTAGGCCCTACTACATTGAAGGCTCTCAATACGCCTGTTGAAGATCGAATTAAACAAATCATTATTTCTATGGAACGCTGGCGCTGGCTTCCCCATAAACCTGCAGATCGTTATATCCTGGTAAATATCTCAGGATTTTTTCTGAAAGCCTATGAGAAGGGTAAGAAGGTTCTGGAAATGCCCGTCATTACGGGACGTGCTTACAGAAAAACCCCTGTTTTCACCAGTGCTATTTATTCTATCCGCTTCAATCCGGCTTGGCATGTTCCAAAAAGTATAGCCGTAAAAGACAAGCTTCCCCTGCTTAGAAGGGACCACTCCTATCTATCTCGCAAGGGTTATTCGATTTATGATTCAAATGGAAATCGCATTAGCCTTGATGATGTCGACTGGGACGCTGTCAACGGCGGATCTTTTCCATATCGTCTTGTCCAGAGTCCTGGTTCTCACAATGCTTTGGGAAAAATCCGTTTCAGTATCAAAACTCCCTTCGACGTCTATTTGCATGACACACCCGACAAACATCTTTTTGAAAAGGCTCATCGCGATTTGAGCTCGGGCTGTATTCGTGTGAAAGAACCAATTGATCTGGCTGTTTTCGTCTTTAATGATCCTGAGTGGTCAGCGGATAGAATTAGTCAAAGGATCTCCGGAACCAAAACAGAAAATGTTGATTTGAAAGAGACCGTGACTGTCCACATCACTTATTTTACTGCCTGGACAGGAGATGATGGGCTTGATTATTTCATGCCAGACCATTACGGACAGGATGCTCTCATTTGGAATGCTCTTCAAGCACACAGCAGAAACTAAGCTCAAAGATTTCCTTTTCGCTGCCCCCGAGAAAATGATTTCTAGTAAGGGAGGTTATCAAGATGCTCTTTTGTGAGGCCAAAGGGGGCAAGAACTTTTAAGATTTCTGCTTTAAGCTTTTCAATTTCGCCCTTAATAAACATCGGACTTTTCAGTCCTGTTCGTGCTGTTTTTCGATTCATAATCCCATTATAGATTTCAAGCAACATTTCTAGATGTTGAGTCCCTTCTTTATTCAGCTCTTGAGAGTCGGAAGAAGATTCGCTTTTGATTTCGTCCATCTTTTGAAATATTTTTTTCAATTTCTTGTTTTCTTCATGAATGACAGCGGATTCTCCGTCTAATATTTTTTTCAAAGCCTGTAAATTAAGAATGTTTACAGCTGGATCACTTTGAGTCAACGATCTGATGTCATAGCTTCGCCCTATAGATTCTCTTTCTTTTACGGCTTCTAAGTTCAATCCGCAAGACTGGTTTAAGTCTATAAGGGCATTTAAGGAGGGAACTTTAACCCCGTACCCATGTAAGATTTCTAAGTCAATTTTTAAACAGAGTGTATGCGACGCTAAAAGATTCCAACTGAATGAAACCACAAAAAGTGTAAATAAAATTCTAAACATGATACTTGCCTTATTTAAGGAGGAGAGGAATTCTGATACTTGGTAACGCAGTAAATCAAGCAACCGACATTGCGTAAGCTATTATCTTAATCATACTAAAAGACAAGAAAAAAAGAGGCCATATTTCATAATTTTTCTCTTTTGATGCCCGAAGCGATCTTCACTTCCCGATAATATCTTTGAGGTGAATAACGTTAGCGGGCGACTCGTTCTTCTGACATTCTCTGACGAATTCCTTAAAAATAGAATCGCAAAGATCTGGTCGGCTTAAGAAAAACATAACGGCTGAGGCAACCAAAACATTATCGGGAATGGGGCCTTCTTCAATTTCAGGAAGGGAAGCTTCTATCGAACCATCATTTCTAAGGATAACGGCTGCATCCATTGCGTCCAACTTTATTTTGGATCTTGTCTTTATATTTATCATTTCTACCCAGACTTATTTTTATCGTTCAAGCCTCACACCAAACCCTAGACAACTTTATCCCGGGATGTAAAGAGAAATATCGAAAATTTTAGAGAAAGGCGAAAAAGGTATTTTCTATTTCTGAAGACCCGGGAAAAGATCACCCGCCCAATAAGATGCGATCTTTCCCTCTTTATTTTTAAGAAGGAGTTGTCCTCTCAGATCCAAACCCAAAAACAGGCCTTCAACCATTTTCTCGGAATTGACTGCGGGTGCGAAAGAAACGCTTTGATTCAAGAGAAAAGCATACTCAAGCCATCTCTGTCGAATCTCTTCAAATCCTCCTGAACGCCAAAGATCGAGGTGCCGGTCGAAATAGGCGAGAAATGTCGCCAGTATTTCCTGCGGTGAGGGTGCAAGGCCCATCTCCTCATTCAGAGAAGACGCGGGATATCGCACGTCTCGAGGAGATGAGAGGATATTAACCCCCATCCCCATGATAATGAAAGGATCGACTCTATGGGAGAATGTATGTGACTCAAGTAAGAACCCGGCTATTTTTTTCCCCTTCAGGAGAACGTCATTCGGCCATTTAAGCTGAGGTTTTAGAGAGGGAGCTAAAAAACGCAACAGTGCGTCTGCAAGTGAAAGAGATCCCACAAAAGAGAGTTGAGCCGCAATCGACAATTGAGCGTTTGAGATAGGGAACACAAAGCTTGCATAGAGATTTCCAACAGGTGAACTCCAAGCACGATCATACCTGCCCCGTCCCGCTTTCTGCATAGCAGCTTGAAAAATGACGCCGCTCTCAGTAAAGGGCTCGGCGCTTTTAAGATAATTTAAAGCCTCGTCCATGGTGCTCGTGACTGCCTCATATTGGAAGAGACGCCAGGAATCGATCTGAGACTCCATAATCATCAAAGATGTCCGAGAAGCGACTTCGCCGCCATTGAAATCGAAGATCCCAAAACGGATGGCATAACCGCATAAAAGATGAGAGAAAGAGCGGACAACCCCATCACCAAATGCGTGGCTCCTACTCGATTTTTGTCAATGAATTCAACCCCCGTTGTGTTTGGGTTTTCATCAAAATAAATGATTTTGATGATTCTCAAATAGTAAGCTGCCGCTATGACACTGGCTACCACGCCGACAACGGCAAGGGCTGTATACCCCGCTTTGACCGCGGCCATAAAGATGTTTAATTTTGCAAAAAAACCTGCAAGAGGCGGAATTCCTGCCAATGAAAACATAAAAATGGCAAGAGAGGCCGCCATAAAGGGTTGGTCTTGAGAAAGACCTGCGAGTTCATAAATATCTTCGATGGATTTTCCCTGGCGGCGGAGATTTAACAGACATGCAAAAACACCAATCGTCATAACCACATAAATCAAAAGATACAAGAGGACACTTTCGACTCCTTCCTGTAGATAATTTAAGAGCCCCAATACTGCATACCCCATGTGGGTAATCGTTGAATACGCTAGAAGACGTTTTATGTTTGTTTGAAACAGAGCTGTAAGAGCCCCCAAAGACATGGATAAAACCGAAAGACCGATTAGCAAATGACTCCAAACCGCAAAGAAGGACGCAAAGAGTTGATGAAGAACTTGAAGGATCAAGGAAAAAGCAGCCACCTTGGGAGCCGATGCCAAAATAACCGTAATCGGGGTCGGACTTCCCTCATAAACGTCGGGCGTCCACATATGGAAAGGAACAAGAGAAAGTTTAAAGGCAAAGCTTCCCAAAATAAGAACGATTCCGACCAAAAGCGCGGGATGAGAGTCACTTCCCTGAGCAAAGGCGACCATCAAGGCTTGAAACTCGGTTGTTCCCGTATATCCGTAAACAAGGGAAGCACCGTAAAGGTAGAGAGCCGTTGCAAGAGCTCCTAAAATAAAGTACTTAAGGCCGGCTTCCGAAGACAATGAGTTATCTTTTCGACTAGTAACCAGAACATAAATGCAAAGACTTTGAAGCTCAAGAGCGATAAAAAGCGAGATCAGATCATAGGCCGAGATTAAAAGAAACATCCCCAATGTGGCAAAAATCAACAAGATGGGAGATTCGAAAAGCCGAATGTTATCTTTTTTATAATGAGCCTGAGTCATAAAGAGAATGATTAGCATGGTGAATGCCACTGTAATCTTTGAAAATATCGTAAAAGGTGAACTGCGGAAGAGACCGCTGAAGATAATTTCGGTAGGAGCTTCGGCTCCGATCAGCAGAACCAGAACAAGAACCAAAAGTCCCATAGATCCGTAAGAAGTCATTTTGAAGGGCTTCTGCTTTGAGAAAACGCCAACCATTAAAAGAAACATTCCTCCAAGCGCCAAGAGAATCTCGGGAGAAGCCGTCAAAAGATCGCCGTATAAATCTTTAAGCATGAATTGATCCGCTCCCTAACCTATAAAAGATGATTTGATTTATTTGCTGGTTGATAAAGGGATAAAATTTTTTGTATTGCCGGCTCGCTGACGTTCAAAAGCGGTTTCGGGTAGATACCAAAAAAAAGAACCGTCATTGCAATGGGAATCAAAACCCCTTTTTCAATCCAATTTAAATCCTTAAAAGCAGCGATGGAAGTATTTGCCACCATCCCGAAAACAATACGACGATAAAGCCAAAGAGCATAGGCAGCCCCTAAGATCATCCCCGTGCCGAGCCCAAAGGCCGTCCAACCGCTGATCTTAAAGGCCGAAATGAGAACGAGGATCTCTCCTACAAACCCCGTCGTCCCCGGCAGACCGATGGAAGCAAGCGTAAAGACAGAATAAAGAAAAGCGAACATCGGCATCTTGTGTACCACACCACCGTAAGCATCAATTTCACGTGTGTGGAGGCGATCGTAGAGAACTCCTACGCACAAGAAAAGAGCTCCCGAAACCAACCCGTGGCTCAGCATTTGAAAGAGCGATCCCTGAATTCCGTAAAGAGAAAAGGAAAAAGCACCAAAAGTAACGATTCCCATGTGTGCAACGGAGGAGTAGGCAATTAATTTCTTCATGTCTTTCTGCGCAAGAGCTACCAAAGAGGTATAAACGACGGCAATAATGCTGAGGGTAAAGACAAAAGGTGCAAAGGACTGAGAAGCCTCCGGGAAAAGAGGCAGTGAAAATCTTAAAAAGCCGTATCCTCCCATCTTTAAAAGAATCGCTGCCAAAATAACGGAACCTGCTGTAGGAGCCTCCACGTGAGCGTCAGGCAACCAGGTGTGTACCGGCCACATGGGAACCTTAACTGCAAAAGATACAAAAAAGGCAAGCCACAACCATTTCTGGAGAGAAGTGTCGAACGTGTGACCTTGCGCTATTTCAATCGCCGTCGATCCAGTTTGTTGATAGATCACAAGGATTGCAACGAGCATTAAAACGGACCCCAGCAACGTATAGAGAAAGAACTTAAAAGCGGAGTAAATGCGCCTTTGTCCTCCCCAAATACCTATAATCAAATACATGGGGATTAAAACCCCCTCGAAAAAGAGATAAAAGAGAACGAAGTCAAGTGCACAAAAGGTACCAATCATCATTGTCTCAAGGAGTAGGAAGACCATCATATATTCCCTAACGCGGAAATGAACGGAATTCCAACTGGAGAGAATGGCAAGAGGCGTAAGAAATGTCGACAAGAGGACTAAAAGAACCGAAATCCCGTCAACACCGAGATGATAATAGCTGTTGAGAGCCGGGATCCATTTAATGTGTTCGATGAATTGATAGTCGGTATTAGAAGGGTCAAACTCATAAATCAAGATGAGAGAGAGAAGAAAGGTTACAAGGCTCGTTAAAAGAGCGACAGCCCTTACGTTTCGAGGTTTTCCTGGAATTTCGTCGGGAGTGACCATTAAAACAACAACCCCGACTAAGGGGAGGAAAGTCAGAATAGAAAGAATCGGTAAGTTAAGCATTCTACGTCCTAATTCCTAAAAAGAAGCCATCCCATGACAAGACCGATACTGAGAATCATTGCCGTTGCATATTGGTTTAAGAGACCCGATTGAAGCAAGCTTGAACGAGAAGAGAGCCTCAAAGTTTTCTCGGTAATACCATCGGGCCCTAAACCGTCGATGATGGCTCCGTCCCCCACCTTCCAAAAACGTTCTCCCAGCCAAAGAGCAGGCACGACGACAAAAAAATCATAAATCTCGTCAAAATACCACTTATTGTAGAGCACCTGATAAAGCCCCTTTGTCGCCCGAGAAATCTTTCCCGGAAGAGACGGATGAACACGATAGGCATAAAAAGCAAGCCCGAGGCCTCCTAATGCCGCTAAAAGTGGAAGACCTTTAATAATAAGAGGCACATGCTCAGCAGCCGCTTCAACAAATGCGATCGACCCTCCCCAGAAATCTTCCGACGTAAAATAGTTTTCCCCTAAAATGCCCGAGAAGACGGCCCCAATTGCGAGAATCAAAAGTGGAATGAGCATAACAAGCCCTGATTCATGGAGATGGCTCATGACCTTTTCATTTGCCCTCGGCTTTCCGTGAAAAGTAAGGAAAAGAAGTCTTCCCGAATAAAAAGCCGTGAGAACGGCACCCAGAAGCCCCATGAGATAAGCGTATTCGCCGAGGGTTGTATGGGTTTCAAAAGCGGATTCTAAAATAAGATCTTTTGAGTAAAATCCTGCAAAAGGAGGCAATCCCATCAAAGCAACGCTCCCGATGACCATTATGCTGTAGGTAACTAAAATAGTCTTCCAAATCCCCCCCATTTGTCGCATGTCCTGCTCGTCCGATAAAGCATGGATGACGGATCCAGCACCTAAAAAGAGAAGAGCCTTAAAAAACGCATGGGTCGTCAAATGAAAGATGGAGGCTCCATAAGCAGAAAGCCCTGCTGCTAAAAACATGTATCCCAACTGACTACAGGTCGAGTACGCAATGACACGCTTGATGTCAAATTGGGTCAAAGCAATGGTACCTGCAAAAACAGCTGTGGTCGCTCCCACGACCGTTACAACGTCACGGGCAAGGGGAGCAAGCTCGTAGAGCGGAGACAATCTTGCAATCAAAAAGACACCGGCTGTAACCATGGTTGCTGCGTGGATCAAAGCAGAGACAGGTGTCGGACCTTCCATGGCATCCGGCAGCCACGTATGAAGCCCCAACTGGGCCGATTTTCCCATAGCACCAATAAAAAGAAGAAGACATGCAGCCTCGAGAGCTCCGATCTCAAGACCTGCAATTGAGAAAGTTATCGTGGCCCGCTTATGCGCTAAAGCCAAAATCGAGTCGATCTCAAGCGTATTGAAAAGATAAAATAAGGCTCCGAGCCCCAGAACCAAACCCAAATCGCCGATTCTGTTAACGATAAAGGCCTTGATGGCTGCCGCATTTGCAGAAGGTCTTGTATACCAAAATCCAATCAGGAGATAAGAACACAAACCGACCCCTTCCCAACCGAAAAAGAGTTGAATCAGGTTGTCCCCGGTAACCAACATCAACATCATAAAAGTAAAAAGACTCAAATAAGCCGTAAAGCGCTGCTGAGAATCATCATGACTCATATACCCGATGGAATAAACATGCACGAGGAAGGATACGGTCGTAACCACCGCGATCATGACAGAGATCAAGGGGTTCACTGCAATAACCCAGTTTACGTGAAACGCCCCCACATCAATAAAAGTAAAAAGAGGAAAAAAAAGATTTTGATCGCCGAGTCCCACCTTAACAAAGAGATACCACCCGCAAATCATGGAAATAAACATCAGTGAGCAAGTGACTAAATGACTTAACAAGGGCCTGAAATATCGACCCAAAAGACCTGCTAAGAGGAATCCTAAAAGCGGTGCAAAAACAGTTATTAAGGGCGCAAATCCTCTCATGCCCCTACCCTTTCATCTCACTGATGTCACTAATGGCGATTGTGCCCCGATTGCGATGAAAGACGACGAGAATCGCAAGCCCGATAGCAGCCTCAGCTGCTGCGACGGTCAACACAAACATGGTGAAAATCTGCCCGATTAAATCTCCCAAATACGCAGAAAAGGCAACCAGATTGATATTGACCGATAGAAGAAGTAACTCAAGGGACATAAGCAACGTAATCACATGACGACGTCCCCGAAAAATCCCGAAGAGCCCCAAACTAAAAAGGAGGGCTGAGACAACCAGGTAATGTGTTAGTCCAATTTCCATTACTCGATTCCTCGACCGATGGGAGCCTTGACAAGAGTGATGGTCTCTTCCTTCCGACGGGCAAGTTGCTCGGAAATGTTCTGTCGTTTGACGCCTTCCCTCTTCCGATGCGTCAGAACGATAGCACCAATCATCGCGACGAGTAAAATGAGACCGGCACCTTGGAATAAGTAAATATACTCCGTATAAAGAATCTTGCCAAGAGCTTGTGTATTCGGAATCAGGTCTTCAGGAGGAATGGGGGCTTGAATGTAAGTCTCCGAAAACTCCAAATGTCTCCAACCGAAAGCCAGAAAGACCATTTCAACCAGAAGAATCATCCCCAAAAAGGCTGCTAATGGGAGGGTACTCAAAAAGTCAAAAGTCGCCTTCAAAAGAGATTTCGAATAGACTTTGCGACTGAAGGCATAACTTAAAAACAAAACCATACCGAGAAGAGCATATTGCTTCCAAAGATCTTGGAGCAGCACGGGCCACGTTTGTTGAGCGGCATAGAGCAAAAAAATCCCCGATAAGGAAAAAATAACAAAAACCGTAAAAATCTTACCCAATTCAAAAAATGAAATTAAGGACATCTGAAGACGGGACTTAAAGGGAATTTTGCGCCTCTCTTCAGGTTTCACATCGAGCATCATGACGACAAAAAGGAAAAGAACGGCAACAGCGCCAACATACACGATCACAAGAAGCATGGCGAGAAATTCGGCTCCTAAAAGAATAAAAAGAGCGGCCGCATTAAAAAAGGCAAAGATCAAAAAAAGAACGGAATGAACCGGATTTCGAGAAAAAACAACGGCAGCAGCAGAGCCGAGCAAAAGCACAGAAAAAAGATAAAAAGCGAATGCCGCCATTAAATCCCATTATGATCTCTTTTTATGACTGCATCATATCAGGATTCAACGATGGCGCCAACTCCTTGTCGCAAAAATGTAAGGGTACTAGCAGTTTCTTCTTTAAGATAATTTCCCGGTCTGTATAAACAGTTCGATTTTATCCACATCAAAACGATAAGCTGGAATCTGACTCTGATCTTGTCGTCTCGTCACTTGAAATTTCTCAAAGGTTAATTGGGAGCAGAACATTTTGTGTAAGGCTACCTTCTCATCCGATATATGATCAGCACTGATAAAAACATCATACATATGTCGTTCGAGTTCGTCATATGTTCTGGGCACGTTAAAAAAAACAGGATCAAATCCAACGAAACGTCCGTCCGCAAGCTTAAAAACATTGTGGTTTTGTGCATCGCCCTGGGGCTTAAAATGGCTATATTCGGTAATATTTATAAAAGGTAAAGCATAGACACCTTTAAAACTCAAATCACATGGTGTCTGGAAGCACCATGAAAGAGTGTGCATAAATTGAAAAGGTGATTTTGATTGTTTTGAAATCTGAACAACCAGATCGCTAAAAAGCCCGTCTCCTAAAAGATCGTCGAAAATCCTTATTTTTGAAATTTTAGAGGCATTGGCACATTCAGCACGCGTCGTTGAGGCCAAAACGTCACGGACTGCTTTAGAAAGTGAGGGTTCAGTTTCCTGATCCCACGCAAGAAAAGTTATCTCTTTATTATTATTTGTTGATGTTGAGTTTGCCTTCCATGAAGGTGCATCCGCTTTAACCAATTCCGTCGATTTTGCGTAAGTCCAGTTTTTGTTTATCTGATCGTAGGAAGACAAAAGAGAAGAGGTAACGACCGAATCAACCCACTCCTGCGTTACACTAAATGGCCCAAGCTCTTTAGAAAGGCAAGTATGCCCAATTTGATTAAAAGAAATAACAAAAAGAAAAGTTAAAAATAAATCTTTGATCATTCACATACCTCAATTTACCATTAAAATACATATTGCATTTTTTTCAAAATGTCAAGTTTTTCTCACTGGGATTAACAGAAATTTGGAACATTGAAATGAGTAATCCACGGAGTTAGTCCCGTGGATTTATACGAAGATAAGTTAGGAAATTAATTTCTTTGCGAGCCAACTTGAAGCGAATTTCTCATGTAAACGCCAATTCCTGCTGGCAACGTGGCGATCGTCTGCAAAGATGAGAGTATCCGCTTTTACACCCTGTTTTCTTATAAATTCCATTTCTTCTATCGGAACAAGCTCGTCCTTTTCCCCGTTTATATTAAGTATAGGCGCATGCTTTCCTGTTGAGAGATGTCCCTGGCGATACAAAGAAAAGCGTTGCAATTGATCCATCATTTCACCAGCCTGAGGTACAGGATCAGAATTAAGTATTCGTGCGAGACTACTTTTGATCCCTTGAGGAAGATTCTTCAAGGTTTCTGACTGGAATGTCAGATGAATAGGGCCACCCAAATTAACAACACCTGAAAGCCAGGGTGCAACAAAAGCAAGTTTAGTGGCCCAATATCCTCCAAAGCTTAATCCATAGAAGGCGATTCTAGAATTCACTATTTTAGGATGTGATTTAAGCGTCTCCAAGGCTGCAATGTACCAGCTGTCAGCTGATTCGGAAGCATAAAGAGGAGTTTCTCCCGTTCCAGGTATATCGATCAGGAGGGTTGCTATCCCATCACTCAAAAATTTTTCACTTAAGCTATGAACTTCCAGGTCACTTTTCCAAATATCAATTCCACCAGAAATTATGACAACAGGAAATTTGGCTTGTCTGGTATTTGGGAGTCGCAAAAAAACTCGTCCTTTTTTATCATGTAAGGTGATATCTACGACCTCATACGGATATTTTGAGTGCTTTAAGGAGCGTAGATAAGCTTTCGTATGGAGTTGATAGGCTTTAGAAGCACTTTCATTAAAAATATGGGGAAAGCGAGCAAAGAAGTACCAAAAGGAAGCTTCTAGAAATACTCTTTCTGCCTGCCTGGAATCAGAGTTTTTTTCAGAATCTTCAGCAAGCTTCATTGCCTGATGTCCATATTCAAGAAAAAACTCAGCCCAACCAGATGTTCCTGGTGTATTTTGCGGTCCCACTCTTCGCAGTGCATCAACCAGTGTATCCCCATTAATCCCAAAATCCACAAATCCGGGAATGCGACTCGCAAGGAACGGTTCAACTCCACGAATTGTTGAATAATTATCTGGAGCAACAGCATATTCTAGATAACTCTCCGCAGCTGGTTTGCAGTTCAAATTGCATTGCAAATTCATAAGTATTCTTCCTTTTCGATTGGAAAGTTCAGCGTATCAGCCCATTCTTTTATGCCGCCCGAATATTCAAGGATATGTAAGTAACCATCCGAGAGCATTCTCCCTACAAGCTTTTTCCCTAAAGGACACTCCTGAGAACCACAATAGACGACTATCAGTACCGATTTATCAGGAACAGCTTGTAAAATATCTTCAGAAGAGGAATCAAAAGGCAATAATATGCCACCCGGGATCCGCCTCTTGTCGTCCCATTGTTTGTTTCTTGCATCTAGAATTGAACTCACTGATTTTGTATCGATGAGATGCTTTAGAGCTTCTCCATCAATTTTTCCAAATTGTAACATTTTAGGTGTCTCCTTTTATTAAATTTAAGAACCCACTCTGGCTTCGTTTTCATGACCTTATGTCATGATAAAAAGATAGGATAGTTTCATAAAATGGACTATACTTAACTTTAAGATTCACTGTTTAATAAATGGAATAATTAAATGACCTTCGATGATATTCAGATTTTCGCAAAAGTAGTTGATCAAAAAAGTTTCACCAATGCTGCTAAACTTTTGAGAATGCCGAAATCAACTGTTAGTCGTCGCATCTTTCAATTAGAAGAGCGTCTTGGTGTAAAATTATTGAATCGCACAACTCGTCAATTAAGCCTTACCCCGATTGGTCAAGCCTATTATGAAAAGTGTGTTATTGTCCTTGATCATCTACAAGATGCGGAAGATTTGATAAAAGGCTTACATACAAAACCAAGAGGCCATCTCCGCGTTACAATTCCTTATGAACTCGGCCTTTTCTTCATGAAGGAAGCCTTTATGGAGTTTCTGAAGTCTTATCCAGAGATCATAGTTGAACTAGAACTTGCCAATCGTATGGTAGATATAGTGGAAGAAGGGTTTGATTTAGCCATCCGGATCGGACATCTTCCAGATTCTTCCCTTGTTGCCGTCAAGCTACTGGAATTAGAAGGTGGCGTTTACGCAAGCTCTGCTTACTTAAAGAATCGATCCATCCCTAAGACTCCGTCTGACTTACCTTTAACGGAATGTATACAATTTGGTATTTCCCAAGCAAATATATGGCGTTTCCAGCATAGTATTGAAGGCAAAATTGAAGTTAAGCCGGCAGGACGGCTGCGCGTCAATAGCATGGGCTATCTTTGTGAGGCAGCTTTAAGCGGACTTGGTTTTGCTGCAATCAATAAAGTTATAGCCTCCCCTTATGTTCAGGAAGGGAGACTTATTGAAATTTTATCAGACTACAAATTATCTTTTCCTAACATATATGCAATTTATCCAAGCAGAAAACACCTCTCATCTAATGTGAGAACCTTTATTAATTTTATAAGACCTCGCTTAGCGCAGTTAAAACATCAGTTTTAATCCAATGGAGAAAATGCGGTCATCGATCCCCTTCCCGCTTCGCCTGGAAAGGGAGGCCGTATTGCCGAACTTACGTTCATAATGAAAGTCTATGTAAGGTGTAACTTCGCGCGTAATTTCATAATGGAGCTGCAAACCGATTTCACCACTTGAGAAACCCCGCCCGATATAGAGCTTTGAGACGTCCTGAGCAAAGGCATTTATTTCATAATAGGGCTTAGTGCCCAGTTTTTGGGTGATCAGAACAAGAACACCCTGTTTCAATCGTGCGCTCACATGACTGTCTTTGCTTACAAAAAGATGAGCTTGAGTCTCCAAAAAGTAGGGAGCGAGGCCTTCAAAACCAAGCACCATATAAGTGACGGAGCGAGGCTTCATATCTTGACGGACCCCTACTTGAAAATCCCAGAAAGTTGCTACATTCCGACTATAAAGAGTCCAGAACTCAGCTTCCTCCAGTTCATTCTTCTTATACCCTCCTTCGCTCTTCAGCCAGAGCTTATGATCATCTCCCCCAACCCAACCATCAAAGTCCCAGGAAAAAACAGATCCTTTCTTTCCGTCTCCGGACTCCAGCTCCAGCCAAAAAGCATGAAAAATTTTATGTCCGTGGAGATGTGTCTCGGATGCTAAGAGCGTTTGATAGAAAAAGATTGCAAGAAAAAAGAACACTACGAAACGCTCAATAGACATGGTGATGTTCTCCATGCTCCTGATATTTCGTCACAGCTCTCACAGACTCTGCCTTTGTCGCAGGAGAACCTTTTTTTGAAGGATCAAAAGGGGAGACGATCAATTTCGTCATCATCCCCGCATCCATATGAAACAACATATGGCAATGGAAGGCCCATTCTCCCGGCTCATCGGCGGTCAACAAAACCGAATAGGACTGCCCCGGAGGAATATTCATCGTGTGCTTGTTGGGAAGTTTCTCTTGAGATTGGCCGTTTTCAGGCTGGACAAACATCCCGTGTAAGTGCATGGGATGGGCCATCATCGTCTCATTGACGAACTTTAACCGAACACGCTCCCCATAAGTGACTCGAATGGGTTCAAATCCAGATTCTTCAAATTTTTTACCGTTGATGGTCCAGATAAAGCGTTCCATATTCCCACCCAAGGTGATCAGGATCTCCCGCTCTGGTGGGCGCGTATCTTTTTGATCTTCTGCAAATTTTAAATCGGAGTATTTGAGCGCTCGATGACCGGGTGGTGTACTTGCTTGCGCCCACCCGCTTTTCATGTCGTCGTGGGTCATATGGTCCGAATGATGGTCGACCTGAGCATCCTCCGACATCTTCATCTCATGACTACCATGATCCATCCCGTGTCCCATATCCGCCATCGTCAGTAAAGCCCTGGGGCGATGCTCGGGAAGCTCTCCTCTCATGCCTTCACGGGGAGCAAGGGTGCCCAGAGCAAAGCCGGTTCGATCAATGGATTCGGCGATAATGGTGTAGGGTTTCTCCTCAGCAGGCGTCACGATGGCATCGTAAGTTTCAGCAATAAAGAACCGAAATTCGTCGACCTCAACGGGCTCAACGTTCTGTCCGTCGGCCTGAACGACCGTCATCTTAAGGCCCGGAATTCGTACGTCATAGGTTGACATAGCAGAAGCATTAATAAATCTCAAACGAATCCGCTCGCCAGCCTTGAAAAGGCCCGTCCAATTCTGTTCGGGAGATTTCCCGTTGACAAGAAAAGTGTACCCGCTAACATCCGTTAAATCGCTTGGCGACATGCGCATCCAAGCCCAGTCCGACATGTTTTTCCATGCCTTTGAAAATCCCTGCTTTGCAACGTCGTCGAAAAAATCTCCGATCGTCCGCTGAGCATAGTTATAATAATGGGATTCCTTTTTCAGGTTAGCCATAATGGAAGCGCTTTCTTCCTCCGTAAAATCCGATAAAAGAATAACGTACTCTCTGTCGAAGCGAATCGGCTCCGACTCCTTCGGATCAATAATAATCGATCCGTAGTGCCCGTCTTGCTCCTGCGTGCCGCTGTGTGCATGATACCAATAAGTGCCGCTCTGCCTGATTGGAAACCGGTAGGTGAAAGTCTCGCCTGGATTGATCCCACTGAATCCATTAAATCCCGGCACGCCGTCCATCTCACTCGGAAGAAGAAAGCCGTGCCAGTGAATCGAGGTGTGCTCTTCTAATTTATTTGTGACATGAATCAAAGCCTCATCCCCTTCCGTAAATCGAAGGGTCGGTCCAGGGATGGTGTCGTTGATCGTAATTTTCTCAAGAGGATTTTCAAGAATCGTCACCTGTTTTCTCTCGACCACAAGAGAATATTCCGTCGTTTTTGCACAGAGAAAAGGGCTCGTTAAGAGGAAAACAAAAGTAATAGCTCCTCTAAGGCATTGATAAGGGTTCATGCTGTCAGCCCTGTTACGCATAGTTATTGTTAAAATGATAGCATGTTCTTGGATAATAAACTGGCATAAAAGTTCAAAGGAGCTTGGATAATCAAAGCTATTTTTTTACGAGCATCTCATGTATAAGAATCTCACATGAGCTGGACCATAATACTACGGTACAAGCCTCGTGGATCGTTCCTCTTTCTATCAAAATAGGAAAGTTCTATGAGTTCCATGGGTGGCGGCTTTCATTAGCGACCAAGAAATAGCCTGGATCTGTCCCAAAAATGCTTCGATTGCAGGTCGATGCGTTTATGAAATCGGGTCGCTACAGCTGAGGTTCATGTTGCAATTCTGAGCTAGGTTGATTAAAAGGATAAGCTTGAGGAAAGTATCCGAACGCTTTAAGGTAAATCCATCCCACCACACCACGGGACTAAACATCTAGTCTTTCGACCGTCCCTACAACCTAATGACCCAGCACCATCGGAAGAGGCGTATCTGGTACTTCTCCTTCAACCACATGAAGATTGGTTCGGTAAATTCCACAAGCTGAGACCTGAATAAGCGCTTCTCCCACCTGCGGTTGCGGAACCACCAACTCTCGCGTGATGCGTGATGAGAGGAGCTGAGGCAATCGGCGCAAATTTGGTTAAAAGACAGGCTTTCATTTTGAATCTTCCCGGTGGTATGGTAACGAACTTTCATTAATAACTTTCAGTAATAAAAAGAGAAAAAAGTGCTTCCTCACCTCTATGTCACAGCTGCCGTCCTTATCAATCAAAAGGGACAAATCTTGATTGCAAAAAGGCCTGATCATAAGTCTTTCCCCGGATTTTGGGAATTTCCCGGTGGTAAGGTTGAGAAAGGAGAGTCGGCAGCTCAAGCGCTTAGTCGAGAGCTTGAGGAGGAATTAAAAATCAAAACCCATGCGACGTCTTTTACCCCGCTCCTTGAAGTTGAATATTCTTATGAATGTCAGGGTTTTCACCTTATCATGCCGACATTCTTGTGTACTCAATGGGAAGGCGAGATTCAACCTCAGGAACATCCGGAGATTGCCTGGATTACACTTGATCAAGCGAACCTATTCCAGCATTTACCGACAAGTCTTGAAGTCTTCAAAGCCCTTGAGAAAAAACTCTTTTGTCTTCTTCCAAGAGAGACTGTTTAATTTTCAAAGCCTATCTGTATCCGCCTAAAGAGGTGTTCGTGCGAATCACTCGATTGCGATGACTTTTATCGACCTTTTTCCACGGCGTTATTGGAGACCAGGTAGACTAGATCCTGACATGATTGACTTTAGCAAAGACCCCTCTAGGAGTTTTTGTCTTTCAATTTCAAGATTCCGCCGATATTTTTCAAGCTCCTCCTGGTACGTGTCTTCTTCCTTTTGTAAGTCTTCGATCTGCTGCTTTGCGGTCTCACGGCGTGTCGCTAAGATCTCTAGAAGTCTCTTTAGAGATTCAATTTCGCTAATTTTAGCAGTTCGCAATTGGCCGGCCACCGTAAGAGCTTCTTGCTCGATTTGAGTCTTCTGTTTCTCGAGATCGATTAGTTTGCTCTGGCGATACTCTCTGCGTTGTTCAACGTTAGCAAGCGCAGCCGTTTTGCTATGGATACTCATCATGACAGAGGCTAATCCATCCTGTGATTCCTCTAGCTCCTTTTCGAGAGTGGAAGAATTGTCAACGGTCTTCTTCACTGCTGTAAGTTTCGTTTGGTAAGCCTTGAAAACGATATCCGCAAAATGCGCATAGTCACCGGAGCTGTGCGGATTCAAGCGCACAGGCAACTGCATAACGCCTGCCTCATCTCTGAAGAGCCCTGCATTGCCTCGGATGACGACGCCTGGGGAATCTCTCCAGAAAGCAGCATGAGGAACGGGGTCGTACTGATCTTGAATACGAAGGAAGTTTCCTTTCCCTCCCATAGCTTTGATAATGCCGTCCAAGTCATTCCCGTGGAACACGTTAGGCGCTCCAAAGGTGATAGTTCCTTGACTTTTCAGCTCGACACCCGCCCTTTTAGCTGTTTCAACCGCAGAGAGCGTAAAAAGCTCTGCGAGAGCGCCGCCAAGACTGTGCCCGGTTCCACGGATGGAAAGCTTCTTCCCCTTGTTTTCCTCTATCCATTTTTCCATCCAGGGGCGAATAAAGGCAATATAAGAATCCTGAACCGCTTCAAAATGGCTGAGGAAGCCTGTATGGATGTGAAGTCCATGCAAATTGCCATGCAGAGGGTTTGCCTTGCCGTTCCATCCGGCAAAGTTCCAGGCCCAATCTCTCCAAGACTTTGAGCCCGCCACCACAAAAGTGAGTTCTTGATTCTCCCTGTCATAAAGAATGACACCCGAGAATTCTCCGTTGTTACGGTACAAGATATGCTCGACATTGAAACGACCGCCGTAGGCACTGAGGTTCAACGCTCTTTTCACTTGTTCTAAGTGTTCCGGATTTTGACCTTCTTGAACTTGTCTTTTTGCACGAAGCTCCTTGTCTGTCGTTTCTATAGCTCCGTCAATTTTGGAAATAATCGCTTGAGCATCAGAGATATCGCCATCTTTGGTAAGATCGATACCTTTCTCGAGGTGAATGCCAAGCTTATTCAAAGCTCTTAATAGCTCTTTTTCTTTCTTCTCGGGATTTTTGCCTCTCAACCCTTCCTTCAGAAAGTTTCGGAGGCTCTCCTTGGCTTGAAGGAGCAAGCTTCGATGCTGTTCAAGATCTGAGATCTCGCGGTCTAAACGTGAGTCTTTCTTCCCTGCCTTTATGGCTGACTGATCATAATGCTCGGAATAAACGGCTGCGGAAAGGTTTGCATACATTGTAACATCTTCTGCGGAGAACGTATTCAACAGGCAGGCTTTATCCTGAGCAATTTCAAGGAGCTCCTCATCAGCACTCATTGCTTGAAGTTGCACCCTTGCCTTCTCTTTATTCCGTGCCAAGAGATCTTCAGAATCTGATATCCTTTTTAAATATATTGCATGTTTTTTTTCAAGATCGTCAATTTCAGCTTTCAAACGAGCTTGCTCTTCCGGGTTGACTGACTCATATCCGATTTTGCCGACGGCAATATAATCCTTCTTTGTTTCATCGTAGTAATAAAAAACATTCGGATTCGTCTTACTAGCAAAATACTTTTTCCCATCAACGGAATAACGGGGCTGATCCTCAAAATCTCTTAAGTCAACTACGTTGCTCGCCATAACTTGACTTATCTGGCCCGCCAATAAGGCAATTACGGATGCTGTATGAGGTATGATTTTTTTATTTTTCATTTCTTCTCCCTTCTTTTCTGATTCAGAAAAATAGAATTTAATATTAATAAAATTAAAGATCATCTCTTATGTAATATTTTAAACAAAAAAAAATAATAAATGGTTAATGAAGAATAAAATACATAATTCATTTTATTTTTAATGAAGGCGTTATTCTGGAGGAACAATTCCGACGGAATCTTTGACTTTATCATCAGAAAAATCATATTCGCCTAAGGAGGTTCGTATGGTCCCATCATATGCCAGAATGGCTAGCTATGGCGGATAGAAGCATTCCCTTTGGGTCTCCTTTTCTTTTATGCGAGCCAGTTTTTGCGACAGATATAGATAGTTCCAGCAGAAAATTGCGTTTTTGATAAGATGCTCGCAGGTTTCGGGAATTTCCTGCTCTTCTTTGCCTTTTTGAGTAAATTCGCGCGAGTCGCCAACGGACGCAGCTCTTGTGAAGTGGTTAGCTCGACTTTGTTAAGCTGTTTTTCGCTCACTTGCCTAAGGGGTTGTACGCAAACTAAAATATATGGAACAAGAGGAAACGTAGAGATCCTCTCCCTCAAATCCATCCTTAACACTTTTTTAAGTCTCTTGTCATAAGATAGAAAGTGAGTGCTTTGTGTGCATCGTTGACAGCAAAAGGAGGATAAAAATGAAGGTATCTAAAATTCTGCTCTCAAGCTTTGTCTTGGGTGCTTTTCTTGCAAGCGATGTAGGAAATCTTTCTGCAAGTGTGGCTTCACCAGATGGAAAAAAGTTGTCGACGCCCGTAAATAAAGACCGCCCGGAAATACCGCGAGATCTTCATGAAGAGACCTTGTCGGCTATAAAAGGGGGTCAGAATACAGGAATCATGGCACCAGAGATGGCTGAAAGGATACGTCTATTGAACGCGTGCAAGCAGCTAGAGCAGGCAAGGGGACTAGCTCGGATAGCAAAAGCACGTGAGCAGCTAAAGCAGATATTAGCAATGCCGCCTCTACCACAAAGAGGAATAAATTATTAATTAGCTAACAGTGTCTAGACTGCAGTCATATATCCGGCTTTTTGTTAAGGCCTGTGCCTTTAGCCCTGATAGGATCCGCGTTCCCTTATCTCTCAATCAAGTTACCGACTTTTTAAAAGCCATGACGATGCGGCCTTCATTTTTCTCTTAAGATTTTAAACTGTTCAAGTCGATCCACCCGATATTCCCATCGGGACGGCGATAAAGAAAGCTTAAATCACCGCTCTTCGTGTTTCTGAACACAAAAGCGTTTTCATTGCTTAAATCCAGATGCATCACGGCATCCGCAACGGAAAGAGAAGGTATCTCGGTTTGGGTTTCCGCGATGATGGCAGGAGCTCCCTCTTTTTCCTCCGATCCATTCACCTCTTCCGAGCTCTCCAAAACATAAGTGGAGGCAACTTCAAGCGGCAAATGAATATCATGGTGTTTCTGATGATCTTGAAGTCGCTTTTTATGGCGACGCAGACGGTTGGTGAGTGTTACAAGGGAATCGTCAAAACTTGTATAACCGTCCGTTCCATACCCTTGGGACCTCAAGACGATTCTTTTGCTGAGATGGGAGGTAATGTCACAAACAAATTGAAACCGTTCTTTATGAATCACCACGGCTGATTCGAGAGGATCCATCTGATGTCTGTCAAAAAGTTCTTTCAGGCTTTGTTCCACGTGAGCTCTAAACGCTTCTGAAACCTCTACCCCTTTACCGCTTAAATTTATTAAGTTCATACAGACCCTCCTCTATCGTTAATTAAGTGATTTTTCTCTTAGCATATTTATAAGCTATCTTTGAGAATCTTGCCATAAAAAGATTAAGAAGGGATGAATAGTGCCGCCTTCGCGTCCCTCTCCTCTCCCTAGGCAACCTGGGAATTGCCCTATCCAAGATTATATAAATATGGTAAAATTTGTAAAAAATTAAAAACGAGGGAGTATACGCCGTGTCACGTATTGGAATTGATACTTTAAAAACGAGACAAACTCTTAATGTTGGATCCAAATCCTATGAATACTTCAGTCTTAAAAAAGCTCAAGAGAAATATAAAGACCTCGAGCATCTCCCCTTCACCTTAAAAATTCTCCTTGAAAATCTACTGCGCTTTGAAAATGCACGTACGGTAAAAGTCGATGATATTCAAGCCATGGCAGACTGGGTTAAAGCTCGCAAATCGGACAGAGAAATCGCTTTCCAACCGGCACGTGTTCTTATGCAGGATTTTACGGGTGTTCCCGCCGTTGTGGATCTGGCAGCCATGCGAGAGGCCGTCACAGCCTTAGGCGGCGATGCGAAGTCTATTAATCCTCTTGCTCCCGTTGATCTGATCATCGATCACTCGGTTATGGTGGATGAATATGCCAAACCTTCGGCCTTTAAAATCAACGTAGAAAAAGAATATGAACGGAATCGGGAGCGTTATGCATTTCTCAGATGGGGGCAAACCGCCTTTAATAACTTCCGGGTTGTACCCCCCGGAACGGGAATCTGTCATCAGGTAAATCTTGAGTATTTGGGTCAGACAATTTGGAGTTCCGAAGAAGGAGGAAAAACATACGCCTACCCTGATACCCTGGTTGGAACCGATAGCCACACGACGATGATCAACGGTCTCGCCATTCTCGGATGGGGTGTGGGAGGAATCGAGGCGGAAGCAGCCATGCTCGGTCAGCCCATCTCTATGGTCATTCCAGAAGTCATCGGCTTTAAGCTCTCGGGAAAACTCCCCGAAGGGGCAACAGCCACAGATCTTGTTTTGACTATCACTCAGATGTTAAGGCTCCAGGGCGTCGTCGGAAAGTTTGTTGAATTCTACGGAGATGGTCTCGGCTCTCTCTCGCTTGCGGATCGAGCTACAATTTCCAATATGGCTCCGGAATATGGTGCCACCTGCGGCTTTTTCCCGATCGATCAAGAGACGCTCCGCTATCTCTCCTTGACGGGACGGGATTCGGAGAGAATTGCCCTCGTTGAGGCGTATGCAAAAGAGCAAGGTCTCTGGAGATTCGACGGCATGAAAGATCTTGTCTATACTGAAACTCTTCATTTGGATTTGGGAGATCTCCAACCCACCATTGCCGGTCCTAAACGCCCACAAGATAAAGTTTTATTATCAGGAGCCGCTGATTCCGCTCAAAAGTCGATTCTCCATGAAAAAGGAAAACTTGATTTGAAAGTGCCCGTCACTCTGAACGGTACCTCTTTCAATCTTGAAAACGGCCACGTTATTATTGCAGCCATCACAAGTTGTACCAACACCTCTAACCCCAGCGTTATGATTGGCGCAGGCTTGATCGCAAAGCGAGCCAATGAGCTTGGACTTGAGGTCAAGCCATGGGTTAAAACATCTCTTGCTCCGGGCTCTCAAGTCGTAACCGATTATTTGGCAAAGGCAGGACTCCAAAAAGACTTGGATGCACTCGGGTTTAATCTCGTGGGATATGGCTGCACGACGTGTATCGGGAACTCTGGTCCTCTCTTGCCCGAGATCGCACAAGCAATTGAAAATCATGACATGGCTGTAGCAAGCGTTCTTTCCGGCAACAGAAACTTTGAGGGACGTATCCACCCTCAAGTTAAGTTAAGTTACCTTGCCAGCCCCATGTTGGTAGTTGCTTATGCACTAGCCGGCTCTATGAGAATTGATATAATGAAAGATCCCCTCGGAACTGGCAAAGGCGGAAATCCCGTCTACCTCAAAGATGTCTGGCCCAGCAACCAAGAAATTCGCCGAACGATTGAAAGTTGTGTTACCCCGGAGATGTTCAGAAGTCGATATGCGGAAGTCTTCAAAGGTGACGAATACTGGCAATCCTTGGCCGGAGACAAATCAGGTTTGACTTATGCCTGGCAAAAGGACAGCACTTACGTCAAGAACCCTCCCTTCTTCGAGGGAATATCACCTTCTTCCCAAGCAAGAAAACCCCTCAAAGGCGCAAGACCGCTTGCAATTCTAGGCGATAGTATTACAACGGATCATATTTCACCTGCCGGCTCCATCAAGAAAGACAGTCCCGCAGGAAGCTATCTTATGAATAATCACGTTGATGTCATAGACTTTAACTCTTACGGATCTCGACGCGGGAATCATGAAGTTATGATGCGAGGCACCTTTGCCAACATCAGGCTCAGAAATGAAATGGCGTCGGAGACAACGGGCGGGATGACAAGGCATATGCCCGATGGCAGAGAAATGTCCATTTACGATGCGGCCATGAAATACAAAGGAGAAGGTACACCTCTTGTCATCATTGCGGGTCGTGAATACGGAACAGGATCCAGCCGAGACTGGGCCGCAAAAGGTACGCGTCTGCTCGGCGTTAAAGCCGTGATTGCAGAAAGCTTCGAGCGCATCCACCGATCGAATCTGGTCGGTATGGGGGTGTTGCCTTTAGAGTTTACAAAAGGCATTGATCGGATCACCCTCAAATTGAACGGAACCGAGCTGTTTGATATCGAAGGATTTGAGGGTGATCTGAAACCGAAAATGACCTTTCAATGCACGATTACCCGCCTCGACGGAACGAAGGAAAGCATTCCGCTTAAATGTCGCATTGATACGCTTGATGAAGTTGAATACTTCAACAACGGCGGCATTTTACACTATGTTCTCCGCAACATTTTGAAAGCGGCTTAAGGATATGGGAATGGCTCGAAAGGAACGCAAGATTTGTTGTCTTTGCCAACAACCTTTTGAGCCACTTTACCTAACCCCCTTTGATCTTTTGACAACTCCTTTAAAAAGGTTGATTGAAAAAGAAGTCGAGTCCCAATGTGCCGGGGGCTACGTTTGTTTTGAAGACATCAAAAAAACACAAAACAAATTAATCGAATCTCTATTTGCAGAGGAACTCGGGGAGCTCAGCCATCTTGAGCATGCGGTTTTAAAAAAATTCAGGGATCGATCCTTTCTTTCAAGTGAATCCTACCGAGTGTTGGGAAAGGAACTCACCCTGGGACAGCGTCTGGCCGATAAAATCACAGCCTTCGCAGGCAGCTGGTTTTTTATAGCCATGTTTTTGCTTGTTCTTTTTGCGTGGATGCTCATCAATGCAACCTTTATCCTGAGTAATCCATTTGATCCCTATCCCTACATCCTTCTGAACTTGATTCTTTCTTGTCTTGCAGCGATACAGGCGCCCGTCATTCTGATGAGCCAAAACCGAGCTGCCGACCGCGATCGTCGTCAGGCCGAATTGGACTATAAAATTAACCTGAAATCAGAGATGGAAGTAAGATACATCAACTCAAAGCTCGATCTGATTACAAAAAACCTTCTCAAGCACCAAATACATATCGAAGAAATCTCAAATAAACTTTCTGAAAAACCGTAAAGCTACACGTTGCGTGGGGTGGATCGATCCATTGGTCTCGTCTCTCAAGAGCCTTTCCTTCCTTTTAAAGAAATTCTTCCATAAAAAAGGCCCTTTTAAAGGGCCTTTTTTATAGAGTGTCTCTAAATCAAGAAGGGATTATCTGTCGTCGGTTGCACGGCGCTTTCCAACGTACTCATAATCGGTTCTCTGGGTATTTTCAGGATCGACGTTGATCGTTCCTGCATCGTTAAAATAGTCTTTCGATTCAACCTTTTCCTTGCAAGCGGCAAGCTCACGTTCCGTTGTCGAAAAGTTGCGCTTACAGTTTCGATCCCAGTTGGAATCGGGATGTGTCAAACAATGACATCCTGCGAGTACTAATGTTGAAACACCAATGAGCATATACTTTTGCATAACTTCCCCCTTTTATTAATGGACAGTTCCTAGTTAATCTTAACGGCAAGAGCCTGTCAACGCAGGGCTCCACCACCACACACACTTAGAATAATCTAGTGCACATTTGCAACATATTTAGAAAAAGACATCATAAATTTTTCTAAATACCTAAGCGTTACAACTGGTCCTGAAT
>CAYUCY010000005.1:1146-19754 GCA_964443525.1 uncultured Thiotrichales bacterium | reverse complement strand
CTTAACTTAAAGCGCTTCATATCTCAAGTTTTAATAAAAGGCTGGACAAATGCCTCCTTCGACCTTTTTAGTGAGTTTTCAATAATTTCATGATATATTTCAAAGAGATAAATCTTTTGCTTGAAACTCCATGTTTAAGTTAACCCAGTCCTTTCAATTAGACAGCCCTCTTAAAAAGGGAGATACGGTAGCACTCCTCGCACCGGGATCGCTGAAAAATACGAAGAGTGTAAGGCCGGCTCAGGATTATTTGTCTTCTCTAGGTCTGAAGAATAAACCTTGCACTATCCGGGAACATTCACTCTATTCGGCGCCCGATTCGGAGCGTCTCAACGATCTCTTGAATGCCATCGAAGATGAGTCGGTTAAAGCAATCTGGGCGCTTTACGGCGGTTATGGAACAACCCGCCTTCTCCCTGCACTTTCCGAAAGATCCTCACATAAAAATAAACTTTTGATAGGATTCAGTGACGTGACGGCCTTGCTCGCTTATTTCTCTCAAAAATGGGGCTGGAAGCCGATACACGGGCCTATGCTGGCTCAAATCGTCGAACACAGAATCGATGAAACCTCGAAGGCGTCTATTGAGGATTTGCTCTTCGGAAGGTGGACGCAAACAATGCTCCCGAATCTTATCCCGCTTAACGCCTATGCTGAAAAGACAAAGAAGGTCGAGGGTCCCTTGGGAGGCGGGAACCTGTCGGTTCTTCAATATTCGCTTGGAACCTTCTGGCAGCCGTCATACGACAAATCGATCCTTTTCTTTGAAGATGTGGATGAGAGAGCCTATCGGATCTCCAATTTTTTGGAACACTTTACCCAAGCAGAGATCTTTAAAAGCGTAAATGCCGTCGTCTTTGGTCAGTTCAGTTTTCAAAAAGAACAGACGGGGGAGGGAATTTTAATCAACCAAGCCCTTCTTGAGTTTGCACAAAAACAAAACTTCCCCGTTTTTAAGGGAGAGGTGATCGGACATGGTATCAAAAATTATCCTCTTCAGATCGGCGTAAAAGCTCAAATTACGCGTTAGAGCTTTGACGTCGCAGTCTCAAGGCATTAAATGCAACTAAAATCGTACTGAGCGTCATCAAGACGGCACCTACAGCCGGTGAAAGCATAATCCCGAAAGGAATACCCGCCCCTGCCGCCAGCGGAATCGCAATAATGTTATAGCCCGTCGCAAGAATCAGGTTTTCAATCATCTTTCGATAAGTCTTGCGGGAAAGACGAAGAATATCCAAAACATTGATCGGATCGCTTTTCACCAGAACAATGTCAGCTGATTCAATGGCGACATCCACACCCGCACCAATCGCAATGCCGATATCCGCTTTGAGAAGAGCGGGCGCATCATTGATGCCGTCACCAACCATCGCCACTTTAACTCTCTTTTTTCTCAAAGCTTCAACAATGCTCGCTTTCTGATCGGGTAAAACTTCGGCGTAGACCTCCCGGATCCCAAGGCTTGCTGCAACACGCTCAGCCACGTCCTTTCGATCCCCTGTGAGCATGATCGATTCGATCCCGAGCGACCTAAGTCCGGCAACGACCTCACCTGCCGATGAGCGAATCTGATCGTTCAACAAAATAACACCGAGCACATCAGCCCCTTCGGAAACGACCACGATACTGTCGCCTCTACTCTCTTCAAGAGTTCTGGTTTTTTCTTTTGGTAAGCGTTTGATCATCTCCTTCGTCAATCGTCCGACAATATATTTTTTCTCATCAAGAAGGGCACTAGCGCCTCGCCCCGGATCGTTCTGAAAGGACAAAACAGCCGACAATTTGAGCCCTTTTTTCTTTGAAGCTTCCACAATGGCTTTTGCAAGGAGATGTTCCGAATGCATTTCGATGGAAGCCGCGATTTTTAAAATCTCCTCTTCTGAAAGAGAACTAAAACTTTGGATGGAATTCACGGAAAAAGTTCCTGTTGTCAACGTTCCCGTTTTATCAAAAATAATTTTCTTAAGCTGACGTACTCGTTCAAAGGCGCTTCGATTGCGAATCAAGAATCCGTTGTGGGCTGCGATCGAGCTGCTAACGGCGATGACAAGAGGAACAGCCAACCCCAAAGCGTGAGGGCACGTGATGATCATGACTGTGACAAGACGCTCGAGAGAAAAAGAGAGGCTTTGGCCCTGTGAAAGCCAAAAGGCAAAGGCCCCTCCTCCGATGCCGATCGCACTATAGGTCAACCACCCTGCGGCTCTGTTTGCAAGATCCTGAATCGTCGAGCGAGAGGCTTGGGCTTGTCTTACAAGGTCGATGACGCGAGAAAGATAGGTCTCCTCCCCCGTCTTAAGGACTTTGACAGTGAGTGATCCATCCGCATTCAGCGATCCTGCAATGACTCTATCCCCGATTTTTTTGGAAATCAGCCTGGATTCCCCCGTCAAGAAAGCCTCATTCAAATCCGATTGTCCCTCGATGATTTCTCCATCCACGGGGACCTTTTCTCCCGGGCGAATAGTGATGATGTCTCCGGGCTTAAGAAGACTTATATGAACGGGTTTGTCATATCCATCTTTCACAAGATGAGCTTCATAAGGTAAGAGCTGAAGCAAGGATCCGAGCGCGTCCGATGCTCCTATCACGGATTTCATCTCGATCCAGTGACCGAGCAGCATAATGTCGATCAGCGTAACCAGTTCCCAAAAAAAGAGCTTCCCCGGTAGACCGAAGGCAACAGCTGTCGAATAAATATAGGCCGTACTCAGCGCCAAACCGATAAGTGTCATCATTCCCGGCTTTAATGCTCGGACTTCCGTTACAAGTCCTTTTATGAAAGGCATGCCTCCGTAAAAGTAAATAAAGGTCGAAAGAGGCCAGAGAACTCTCACCTCATGCAAAAGATCATAATGAATCCTCAAAAAATTAAGCACATCTGGAGACACCAAAAGAACTGGCGCTGTCAGGGCAAGGCATACCCAAAGGCGTCTTTTAAAATCAGCAATCATATGCTTGTGATGGTCTTGGAGCGTGTGATTCGAATGGTGGCTGTGGAAGGCGTGGTTCTTTTTCATGAAGCCGCTCTTATTCATACCTCAAACCTGACAAAAGAAATAAGGGTATGCATTTTAAACCAGCCTCCTTTTTCTTAAACTATATGCCTAAAATTTTAGAAAGTCACTCCCAAGGGATGCTTTCAAGCTCACCCTATAAAAAGGAAATATCCTTCCCACACCCCAACCGAGCCATGGCCACGAAAGCGGCAGTCTAGGGAAATCGCTTCTTTCAAGTGATGTTGACTGGACCCCGCCTTTGCGGAGATGAGCGTTTGTCCGTATCAAAGCATTGAGAAAGCAGGTCTTTTTGTTTTTCATGAGGCGACCCTAGGGAGAACTTATCCTAAGAGAAACCTCTCTTAAGAAACGGCCGCAAGACGACTTGCCTGATCTTCCTTAATCAAGGCGTCAATGAGCTCATCTAAAGCAACTCCTTGCAAGACTTGATCAAGTTTATAAAGAGTAAGGCCGATCCTGTGGTCCGTGACACGTCCTTGGGGGAAGTTATAGGTCCTGATCCGCTCCGATCGGTCTCCCGATCCCACCTGGCTTTTTCGAGCCGCCGCATGCTCGGCTTCCCGCCGTTGCCGCTCTAGATCATAAAGACGCGCTCTCAAAATCTTCATCGCCTTTGCCTTATTCTTATGCTGGGACCGCTCATCTTGCTGGGCCACCACGAGACCTGTCGGAAGGTGTGTGATACGCACGGCGGAGTCCGTCGTATTGACATGCTGCCCCCCCGCTCCGCTGGATCGATAAACGTCGATACGCAGATCTTTTTCTTCGATATGGATGTCAACTTCTTCCACTTCTGGAAGAACAGCGACAGTGGCTGCACTGGTATGGATACGCCCCCCCGCCTCTGTCTCGGGCACACGTTGAACCCGATGAACCCCTGATTCAAACTTGAGGCGCGAGAATACACCCTTGCCCGAAATCGTCGCGCTTGCATCCTTGATGCCCCCGAGACCCGTGTCCGAGACGTGCATCAACTCAAACTTCCAGCCTCGTTCTGCAGCATAGCGTTCGTACATCCTTAAAAGGTCTCCCGCAAAAAGAGCAGCCTCTTCCCCTCCTGTGCCCGCACGCACTTCCAAGATAGCGTTCTTATCATCATCTGCATCTTTAGGGAGGAGCAGAATTTTAATGTCATGCTCCAAATCCGGAATTTTATTTTTGTAGTCTTCCAACTCCAACTCCGCCATGGATTTCATTTCCGTGTCCACGGCTGGATCTTTCAGAATTTGTTCAAGCCCTTGAATTTCCCGTCTCGCATCTTTATAAGCGCTGATCGCACCCGCCACATCTTCAAGATCAGAATATTCTTTGGAGATCTTGGCAAACTGCTGAGGATCGGAAACGCCCTCCGTCAATTTCTCGCGTAATTCATAAAAACGGTTTAAAACCTGATCTAATTTTGTTTCAAAACTCATAAAAGGGTCCAAATTATTTTAATTTCGTTTTTAAAAGAGTAGCTACCATATCGAAAGATACTTTTTCCTGAGCACCCGAGGCAAGGTCCCGAACAAGAATCGACTTTTCCTTCATTTCGTCTTCACCGAGAATAAGAGCCATTGAAGCACCAATTTTATCAGCTCTTTTTAATCGCTTGCTCATATTTCCCGAAAAAGCCATGTCGAGTCGGATCCCTTCTCGCCTGAGGGATTGGGCGAGCTTCATAGCAGATTGCTCAGCCTCTTCCCCGAGTGGAACCAAAGCGATGATCTTCTCCCGTGAAAAAGTCAGAGGACTTAAGAGGCTTATCCGCTCAACACCTGCCGCCCACCCGATTCCGGGAACATCGGGTCCCCCCATTTGCTTGACGAGATTATCATAACGCCCGCCTGCTAAAACCGTTCCCTGAGCCCCGAGAGTATGGGAGATAAATTCAAAAGTCGTATGACAGTAATAGTCAAGCCCTCGTACAAGACGATTATTAACCTTGTAGGAAATGTTCAGGAGATCGAGTCCTTCGAGAACGCGTGCAAAAAAATCCTTTGAAGGCTGATTCAAGGAATCTTCGTAAGCGGGCGCCTCTTTAATCAGCTCTCGATCTCCCCGATCTTTGGAATCTAGAATCCGAAGAGGATTTCTCTCGAGACGCGCCCGGCTGTCCTCTGAGAGCTTCTCTTTATACCCGCTGAAGTATTTCACGAGAATATCCCGATAGCGGTCTCTGCTTTCGTAATCACCGAGCGTATTAATCTCAAGAACGATTTTTTCAAGGTTGAGCACATCGAGAATATGAGCAGCCATCGCAATGGTCTCAACATCTGCGAGGGGAGAAGCAACGCCCAAAAATTCTACGCCGATTTGTTCAAATTGCCGGTATCTCCCCTTCTGGGGTCGATCATATCGAAACATCGGCCCTTCGTAAAAAAGCTTAAGGGGAACCTGTTGGGTTAAACCGTTCGAAATTAAAGCCCTTACCACGGGGGCAGTACCCTCAGGACGAAGGGTTAATTCTTCCCCTCCTCTATCTTTGAAGGTGTATGTCTCTTTGCTCACGATATCGGAGGTCTCTCCTAACCTGTGAAAGACACTCGTGAACTCAAAGATAGGCGTTGCAATTTCATCATAACCGTAGGTCGAACAGATAGCACGTGCCAGATCCTTGAGTCTTCTTTGTCTCAAACACTCTTCAGGTAAAAGATCATGTGTTCCGCGAACCGGTTGCAGCACGGAGAGTCTCCTTGAAAGAACTGTTCCCTAATGGGTGTCAAGATAAGAGAGGAAAGGCTTTTCGTCTAGAGAAAGTTGCTTTATGACGATGCCTTTTTTGCCGAGAACTTTTTCGGATCTTCCGGAGACCGAAACCAGAATGCCGCCCGCATTCCCTGTCGTCAATGTTAACCCCTCTTTTTGAGGGACTTCGAAAGAATCTCCCGGGTTGAAAAGCCGACTGATCATAACAACCCCGTTTGCATCTTTGATCTCAACCCAGCTTCTCTCCGAAAAGCTTAAGAAAATCGGCCCGAAAGAGGCAGGGACCCTACTATCTGCGATAGCCGGTTGCGTTGACTGAAGATCCTGGACTTGAAGGCTAGGAGATGGGGCCGATTCAAAAACTTTAGACTGAGGCAATCCAGGAGATGCCGAGTCACCTTGGGGACTGATGCTATGCGATTCGCCGGATTCAACAGTCGACATTGTATCAGATTTTTGTTCGTCCTGTGAAGGGTCTTGATCTTTCATCTCTTCAATCAGCTGAGGCGGAATCGGAGTCATCTCCGGGACATTTTCGCCTCTATGAAGCATCCACCACAAACCTCCTGCCAGAATGAGAGCCGCCGGAATCGAAAGCCATAAAATCTTCTTTGTGGGATGCGTTGCGGGAATTTGCTGATTAAAATTAAAATAGGAAACTTCCGGAGCTTCTAAAAGAATTTCTTCCTTATATCTTTCGAGAACTTCATCGCCGTTCAAGTTCAGGAACCGTGCATAAGACCTAATAAACCCTAAGGCATAAACACGTTCGGGAAGTTCATTCGTATTCGCTGTTTCAATTGCTTCAAGATATCGAGCACTAATGCGGAGTTTGTCGGCAACCTGTTTAATGCTGTAATTTTTACTCTGGCGCGTATCCATGAGAAGCCGTGCAACGGAACCACCGTGATCGTGGCTTTGAACTAAAGAGAGCCCTTCTCCTGCAGAAGATTCGAACTCTTCTTTTTCTTCGAAATATAAGTCGTTCGTATTTTTTGCTTTCGGGACCGCCATAACCCCCACTCACTCAATGTTAGAAGTCATCTTAGAAAATGAAAAAAATAAAATCAAGTCATTAAATATTAATCTGATGATCAACAGCATATTGGTGCAAATCATAGCGAATACTTTTTTTCGAAGATCTCAAAAGTTTTTGGACAAATAGGCTGATCTTTTTAGAATTGAGACTTCGAATCATCGATTTTACAGCACCTATTGAGGCCGCTCCCATCGATAAGTGTCGATACCCGAGAGCAATAAGAGCCATGGCCTCAAGAGGTGACCCCGCCATCTCTCCGCATAAAGTCACGGGGATCTTATAAATATTAGATCGATCAACAATATAAGATAGCATATGAAGGAATGCGGGAGAAAGGGGATCGTACTTCTCGAAAACGACAGGATTCGCGCGGTCTACCGCATAAAAAAACTGAAACAAGTCGTTGCTTCCGACCGAAAGAAAATCCACATGAGGTAAAAGTTGATCCAATGACCAGATGATTGACGGAACCTCAATCATGGCTCCGAGCTTTAAATCTACGTATTGGCGAGACTTCTCCAATTCCAACTCTACGATTCGGCGGGCAGCGAGAAACTCCGAAACATCCGAGATCATCGGAAACATAACATAAAGGGGACGACCTTCAGCAGCCTTACCTAAGGCTCTCAATTGTTGTCTAATAAACATCGGACGATCAAGACCAATCCGAATTGCGCGCCATCCGAGGACGGGATTCTCGTTTTTAACGGCATTTAAATAAGGAAGAAGCTTATCTCCTCCGATATCAAGAGTCCGAAACAGAATCGGCTTTCCTTTGGCAAGCGCGTAAATTTCTCGATAAATTTTTGTCTGCGTTTCAATGTCTGGCAACTTTTTCTCAAGCATGAAAGGAATTTCGGTTCGATAGAGACCCACTCCTTCCGCACAAACCTCTTCAAGGCTTTTTAAATCAAGAGGAACCCCTGCATTTATTTTCAAGTCGATGTCAATCCCGTCTAAAGTCCTTGAAGGCAGATCTTTTAAAAGGATGGACCGAGAAAGCTTCTCTTCAAAAGCAGCTTGTTTCCTCTCGAAGTGATGAAGGGCGCTCGGCGGCGGCTTAACAATCACCTCGCCCGTATTCCCGTCCACGATCACCTCATCATCAGGGGCAATCAAATTTAAAATGTTTGGAAGCTTTGTAATCACCGGGATATTGAGGGAACGTGCAATAATGGCCACATGAGCCGTATGCACAGTCTCCTCTAAGAGTAAAGCCTTTACGTTCCGAGACTTGTAATCAAGCAACTCAGCGGGTCCCAAGGATCTCGCAACAAGAATCATTGAATCACGGAAAGGAGTTAAGCTTTCCTCTTTTTCTCCCGAAAGGTGTGTTAAGAGGCGCTTACTCAGGTCTTCAAAATCCCACAACCTTTCTCTTAAATAAAAGTCATCTAACTTCGCGATCTGAAGCTGCAAGTCCTTGAGCGTTTTTTGGACGGCACCTTCGGCAGTAAATCCTGATTGGATAGCCTGAGATATCTTACGAATCCAACCTTTGTCTTGGGTATAAAGTTCGTAAGTTTTAAGGAGATCTCTTTCCTCCTGATCTTTTGCAGGATGATCTGCAATCATATGTATGAGAGTTTCCCTCAGCTTGATGAGAGCCGTTTCAAAGCGCTCTTGTTCGATCTGAGGGTTTTCGGCCACCATTTGCAGATTCGGCTGTGAAGGATGATGAAGGAGGGCTTTTCCATGAATAAGCCCAGGGTTTAGAGTAATTCCCTTAAATTTAAGGCTATAGGTCTCAGCCCCTGAAAGGGTCTGAATTTCATCCGGTTTCAAGATTCCCGAAGCCACGACGGCTTCCGCCAGCACCATAGCAATGGTCTGAAGCGTTTCAACTTCTTCATTCTTATAAAGGCGTTTGTCAATGTTTTGGACGGTAAGGGTCCCCAATATCCTTCCTCCGCGGGAAATTGGAATTCCGGCAAAAGCATTCAGGTGATCTTCGTCAGCCTCTGGAAAATACTTGAAAGAAGGATGCCGCTTAACGTCGGAGAGAATCAAAGGGCGGCCATTGACGGCCACATCTCCGACGACGCCTTCTCCGACCTTTAATCTGATCTTGTGAACGACTTGACGGTTGAGACCGTGCGTTGCAAAGAGTTCTAATGTTTCAACCGTACGCAGCAGGTAAATTGAACAGACATCCGTACCGAACTCTTTAGCGATGATCGAGACGATTGTATCAAGCTTTTCCTGGTCGCTGATGTCCGCTCCGCCCATAACCTCTCTAAGGCGTCTCAAAAGCCGATATGAATGAGTTTGGGTCGCGATTTCAGCCTCCCCCGTTGCACAATCCCCAAAATTATGCACACAGTTTCACAGAAGGCGTTCTTCGATTCAAGATCTCAGTTGCTTGAGAAAGAAGTTCGTCAATAATCTCCTGACAGGGTTGAATTTTCTCAACCATCCCGACACTCTGCCCTGCCATCACGGAACCCGTCTCAACGTCCCCCTCTACAACAGCTCGCCTCAAGGCACCCGCCCAAAAGTGTTCGACTTTAAGTTGTGCTTCCCTCAACTCTAATTCACCTCGATCAACGGCTTCGATCATCTGGCGTTGATAATCCATGAATTTTTTCGTCCCTTCGTTGGCAATGGCTCTGACCGTAATCACCGTAAATCCAGTATCAATTTGAAATGAAACGACAGCATCCCTGGCTGCCGAGCGCACGAAAGTTTCTTTAAATCGTGGGTGTGCCTGGCATTCCTCTGCACACACAAAACGGGTCCCCAGTTGAACACCTGCAGCTCCCATCTCAAGATATTGAAGCATGGCTTCCCCTCGACCGATACCGCCCGCAACAAAGACGGGAACTTCCGAAATATGAGGGAGGATCTCCTGCGCTAAAACACTTGTTGAGACGGGGCCGATGTGCCCTCCTGCCTCATGCCCTTCAATGACGAGGGCATCCACTCCTTGGCGAATAAGTCTCTTTGCCAACGCCAACGCAGGTGCAAAGCAAATGACTTTAATGCCGACCGACTTCAGCTTTTCGATTGCTTCTTTAGGAGGGAGCCCTCCTGCAAGAATAACGTGCGTCACCCCTTCCCCAATGCAGACATCGATAAGGGTAAGAAGCATCGGGTGCAAAGTGATCAGGTTAACACCGAAAGAATAAGAAGTTTTCTTTCTCGTTTCCTGAATTTCAGTTCTCAAAAGATCAGGTGTCATGGCACCGCAAGCAATTACCCCGAACCCTCCAGCATTCGAGATAGCGGAAACAAGATGTCTTTCCGATACCCATGTCATTGCGCCCCCCATCACAGGATAACGACTCCCCAAAAAATCAACCCCTCGTTTCATAAGGCTTGTTAAATAGGCATCTGGCGACATAACAGTTTACTCTCTTATCGTTAAAATAAACCATTAATATAATTTTTCAGGGCTCCAATGCAATCTTTTCCTCATACAGCTCAGTTCTCATGATCCCAACTGATACATGATAATCTCGATTTCTTCTTCAATTTTTGGATTTTTGACCAGATAACGGCAACCCTTCCCATCCATTTTTTCGAGAAGCTCAATCTGATTTGCCTTTCGGATGTCTTTGAGAGCTGCCACAAAAAGGATACTCCCACCAATAGAACCGTGATGCACTTTGCTCAAATACCGAAGATGCCAATCTTTACCTCCCGCCTGGAGAATGTGAGAAGGCGTCACCCTCTCAAAGTCTGAAGGAGATAAAGTAGGACAATCAAAGGCAAATGCTTTCAAACCAAAGGCTAAAAGGCCGCAGAAAAAAAAGCTGACACGCATAGAGGTCCCTCTCTTTTTTCTTTCATGTTAGATGAGGCCCGTCAGAATTTAAACTTTATTTTGGATCATTTGTAAGATTAATGTCCTCCGCAATGAGAACAATGGGCATGAGCCTGATGTTTATGATCATGGCGTTCTTTCGGCAAGTCGAGAAGTTCCGCTCCTGAAAGGATTTCAAAGACGGCTCCTTCCAAATCCGATGTAATCGGCTCGTAAGCCCCTCCTAAATGACGCGCCAAAAATTGCTCGGTAATAGCAAAGAAAGATAGCCTATTCTCAGGACGTACAAAGCCGTGACCTTCCTCCGGATAATTCACATATGTCACGGGAATGCCTTTTTCTTGCATCGCCTCGACGATTTGATCGGATTCAGCCTTCTTGACGCGCGGGTCATTAGCCCCCTGGCCGATGAGAAGGGATTTTGTGATCTTGTCCGCGTACGTCAAGGGAGAACGTTTCTTAAGGAATGCTCTTCCCTCTTCCGTTTCGGGATTTCCTCCGATTCGACGGATAAGCGAGTCGAGAAGAGGCTTCCAATAAGGAGGAATCGTCTCCATAAGAGTCAAAAGGTTGCTCGGCCCTACAATATCAACACCGCAGGCAAAAACATCGGGTGTCATTGTGAGACCCACAAGAGTTGCATACCCGCCGTAGCTCCCCCCCATAATAGCAACTTTGTCAGGATCAGCGATTTTTTCGCGAACAGCCCACATGACAGCATCGATTAAATCGTTGTGCATTTTACCTGCCCATTCGCCATTCCCTGCATTGATGAAATCTTTCCCGAAACCTGTTGAACCTCGATAGTTCACCGAAAGAACGGTATAGCCCCTATTTGCCAACCACTGATGCAGGCCGTCATACCCCCAAGCATCTCTAGCCTGCGGGCCACCGTGGACCAACAGGACGAGAGGCCCTGGCGCTTTCCTTCCTTCGGGCGTAGTCAAGTAACAAACAAGATCAAGGTCGTCTCTTGCCCGAATCACAACGGGCGTCATCGGCCTTAAAGCGTAGTCGAGAAGGGATTTTTTATTAGCAAAAAGAAACTGTACCTTCTTCAAAGCTCGATCATAAAGGTAGTATTTGAGAGGACCATCATCGAGGATATATGCTATAATCCACTTATCATCGGCCGTGGTTCGCATCACGATTTCCACGTCTCCTTTTTCAAGGGTCGAAAGAAAATCCAATTCTGCTTTTATTTTTTCATCAAAAAACGTCCGCCTACGTCTATCATAGGTGGAGGCAAAAGCCTCTACCGTCTTTTCCGTCGGATGGATCAAAACATCTGATAGATCAGCCTTCGGATCTGAAGCGATTTCCTCAAGAGATTGATTCTCTATTGAATATTTCATGAGGGCGGACGTGTTACGCCCTCGAGAATCTGCAAGATAAAGAGAGCGCCTGTCCTTTGTAAAGCCGAGAATTGAGGTGGTCAACGCATCATCGGGGGAAATTTCCATAAAGGAGGTAAACTGACCATCGCTCCTTTGGTCAATCACAAACCCGCCTTCAGGCGTGGGTCGCATGGCAAATCTGAGCGTAAACTGATCATCAAACGTAAAGTCGATATATCCTTCATTCTCATAAAGAAGTGTCATCTCTCCCGTCTTAACATTCAGACGATAAAGGTCATGGAGGTCTTCCCGACGCCGGTTCAAAGCGACAATGACTTCATCCGGAAAAAACCGACTAGCCATTTCGATCCTTGCCTGAACCCCATCAAAGGGCGTTAAGCAGGTGACTTCCTTTGACGGCACGTGCAGACGGTATAAGCGCCAGTTTTCGTCCCCGTCCTTGTCCTGAATATAAATCAAATCCTCATTATTGTGGAGCCATCCGTATGCCTGAATCCCGCGCCCCTTGTCAAAGGTTACGGGCTCCGCTGTCTCGGGCGCTGAGGTTTTTCTAATATAAACGTTCATCACTCCTTCATAAGGCGCCATATAGGAAAGATAGATGCCGTTCGGACTGAGTCTTACTTGAGAGTGATCAGGATTTCCGAAGAGAACCCGACGGGGAATAAGCGCCTTTTTGGGCATGGATAATTTTCCTTACATTAAGATGGTGACATATCTTATCCGGAAAACAGACAAATGCAAGAAATTAGAGGCTTAGTGAGATACGGAGCATTTGAAGAAAATTTTTCATCCCCCTTCTCGTGGCAGAGATGATCGTTTATCCGTGTCAAGTGATCGAGAAATCAGGTTCTTTGTATTTCACGAGGTGACATGAGTTCCATTGCATTAACAAGGGCCTTAAGATTTATTACTTGTCCAATTAATTTAATTTGCTGCTCTATTTGGACCCTCACATCTGGGTTATTATAATCCGGTTCAAATTTAAGCTCCAAGCTCCCGACTTTTTTTAACTTCTGAAGCAAAAGAACTCTGAACAGAAACCAATAAGCCGCTTTCAATAACCGTTGCAAGAAATAGGTTTCCTTGGATGTATCGAGTTTCATGTCAGTCTCCCTCTTTTAAAAATAGTGTGTAATCGCCAATCTCTAAAATCATATCAAATACTTATTAATAGATGATCAAATATAAATTATTAATATGTAGTTAATTATAAGTAGTTTTAAATAGAATCAGAATATTTTAGATTTAACATTTTTTGAAAGATGAGAAAAATACATCGAGATCGAGATGAGTCTGCCTCATTTATTCGGACGATTTTTTTGAGAGGATCAAGCTATAGGATTTGAATGAGGAAGTTGACGAGTTTTACGTAGATGTCCTTTTTAAAATCAATGGCAACCGAGGGAAGGTCTGCCACCCGAATCCACCTCCAATCCCTGAATTCCGGATGAGCCGTCTGAAGATTAATATCCTGATCGCGTCCCATAAAACGAAAGACGAACCATTTTTGCTTTTGGCCTCGATATTTAGCCCCCCACAATTTTCCGACAAGATCAACCGGAAGCTCGTAGGTGAGCCATTCAGGATACTCGGCAATAAATTTTACTTTATTCGTGCCGATTTCCTCAAAGAGTTCGCGTTGGGCCGCCTCAAGAGGTATCTCTCCGGGATCGATTCCTCCTTGGGGCATTTGCCAGGCATCTGAGATGAAATCGATTCGACTGCCTACAAAAACGTGATTATTTTCATTGAGTAAAATAACACCCACACAAGGACGATAAGGACGTGTCTCGTTATACGTTTTTTTCATCCCTTAAAACTCTTTCCGTGGTTGGAGGTCCATTTCATTTTTCTCAGAACCTTCTCGGGAAGCTGGTCTGGTCAGAAGTTCCGAAAGCGGAACAAGGCGAATGTTCTTCTCGGACAAGGTCGGCAACCATGCGGCAAGTTCTTCTAAAATAAAAGAATAGGCTTTAGAATAAGCAATAGCATAGCCGTTTTTAATAGCTGTCTCTTCTAAGGTTTTGAGAGACTTCCGCGCGGCCTCAGAGGAGAGTGAATGATCCAAAGAAATTTTGGTTGAAGCATAAGGGAGTCGAACCTTTTCGGCTAATTCTTCCGTCAGACATTTGGGTGCACTGTTACCGTCAAAGAAATACTCGCAAAGAGATCTCATCTCTTGAAGGATGGGCTCATAATCTCTTTCGGAAACCGTAAAACGAGAGCCCATATAATTCATAAGCCCTTTATACCCTGTCAGACCCTTCAGGTGAGACCTCAGACGTTCGATATTCTCTCTGGCAGAGAGTCCCGAAAGCAACGTTCTCGGCCCCGGATCGTCCTCAGGGTAAAAAAGAGGCTCCATCGGAATCATGAGCAAAACTTCATGTTGCCTTTCAACCAAGGCATCAATGGTTTTTTGAAGACCTGCCTCATAAGGTAAAAGAGCGAGCGTTAACGGGGGCGGCAGGTGAAGAATTTTTTCGGTCAGTGAAGGCATCAAGCCAAGCTCTGTTAAAACAATAGCAATAGAGGGCACCTCAGGAATTTGAGTCGGGACCGAGCTTCCTGCAAGATGAAGCATTTGAGGCGAATCGCCATTTTGTTCCACTTCTGTTTCTTCACAGACACTGGGCAAAACGGTTTCCTCGGGCGGAGAAGATGTAGGTGTGCTACTGATCAAGGTGCCGAAAAAGGAAGGGGCGGGATTTTTCCGGGTGTAGCGCTCTAAGAGTGCACTGCTTATAACAACAATCAGAAAAGTGAAAAGACCCGCCCTCACAAAAGCAGGTTTTAAAAAAAGTGATACGGCAGATCTCTTTTCTCTCACCCACTGAAGGATTTTAGAGATAAGATTTACAGACTTCTCATGATTGGAACTCGGCGGCATTTGGTCGGAAAGGTTTCTATGCCCGAAATCGTCTTTCGAGTCAATGGCTTTTCCTGCATCTTCGGGTTTAGGATCGGGCTCCTGCGCCGCCATTCTTTCCTCCGCGCTTCTCGTAAAGAGACATGACTTTTAAGACTGCCAAAGCTTGCTTGAGCTGATAGTCGGGAAGCTCCTTCAAAATCTCCGATTTCAAGGAAGGAGGTGTCTCCCCTGATTCTGAAGCAGGTGCCGTTTCTTTTTTCTTCCCATTCTCAAGCGCCTTGCTTAAATTAGCCTCTCTCAGCATGTTTTGATCTTCTATGCTTTTTGCGTCCATTACTTGTTCAACCTTCACATCCGGAACGATGCCCTCCTTTTGGATGGATCGCCCCTTCGGCGTATAGTAAATAGCGGTCGTCAATTTAATGGCTCCCCCGTTTGTCATGGGAACAACCGTTTGGACCGATCCCTTGCCGAACGTCTTTGTACCGACCACAAGGCCCCTTTTATGATCTTGAATAGCTCCCGCCAAAATTTCAGAGGCCGAAGCAGAGCCGCTATTGACAAGGACGACAAGGGGAAGACCTTGTGCGTAGTCCCCCTTAGTTGCCGTAAAATAAATATCTTTGGTTGAGTCTCGTCCCCGGATAGAGACGACATCGAGCTCGTCCAAAAAAATATCGGTCACTTCATAAGCCTCTTCTAAGAGACCTCCGGCATTATTTCGAACGTCAATCACAAAGCCCTTCAGTTTATTTCCCGATTTGCTGCGAAGGTCATCCATCGCCTTTTTTACGTCCTGGCCGACGCCCTTACTAAAGGTAGAAATACGAATATAGCCCGCATCCCCTTCAAGGCGCCATTTAACAGGTTTGACTTTAATGATCGCCCGTTTTAACTTTTTTTCTTCGGTCGTATTATCCTTGTGACGCACGATAAGAGTGATATCGGAGCCCGGCTCACCCCGAAGAGCTTCTTGTGCTTGAACGGGCGTAAAGCCGAAGACTGGGGTGTTATCAACAGCAACAATTAGGTCACCCGGTTGAATTCCGGCCTCTGCAGCAGGTGTATCATCCAAAGCGGAAACGACGAGAATGCCCGTGTCTTGGACATAAATCTCCATCCCCAAACCGCCATATTTACCATCCGCGTGCGACTTAACCTCTTGATATTTTTTTGGTGGCAAATAACTGGAATGAGGGTCGAGGGATCCGAGCATACCGTTTAGCGCTCCCTCCAAAAGCTTGTCGGCATCAACGGGCTCTACATACTCACGCTTAACGCGATCCGCCACGTATGCATAGAAAATGGCCGCTTCACGAGACGAAAGAGAATCTTTCTCTTTTTTGGGAGGTGCTTTAGGCGCTGCCTGACAACTCGTTAACGAGATCGTCAATGCAAAGGTAAGCGCTAGCACAGCTAGAGAGGAAAGTGATTTTTTCATAAATGCCTCTTTCAGATCGATATTTCCTCTTATAGCAAATTTAGAACCATTTTGGAGCCCTGAAAACTTAAGCCTCGGCTTTTTTAGGATGAACTTCCTCATCCTCGTCGGCCTCATCCCGTCCCCCCGAAAAAGAGTCTAGAGTCGGATCATTGGAATAGGCACGACGGAATGTTTCAATGACTTGCTGCACCTCATCATGGGGAGTGCCGACCGCATTTAAAACTTTTGCAGCTAATTGAAGGCTCGGTTCAAGGTTTTCAGGCATCACGACAATAGCCCCTGCTTGCGTCAGTTTCTCATAATAACCGTCATCTCGCATTCTAACGGCGACCAGGACATTCGGAAATTGCTTTCGAAGCATCATAGCCGTTCTGACACACGCTTTCGGCATATTAAGGCTCACCACAGCCGCTGCTGCCTTCTGGGCTCCCAAGACACGCATCACTTCAGGTCGCCTCACATCCCCGTAGAAGACGGGAATGCCTTCAGCTCTACCTTTCGTAACAGCATCCATATTATTATCGATAGCAACATAGGGGATCATTCGATCGGTCAGCATTTTTGCAACCATGCGCCCGACCCGACCGAATCCGGCAATAATCACGTGATTACGTAGGTCGGAGACCTCTTCCATCGATCCTTCCAGATATTTGTCTTCCTGGCGTTCTACGAAACAGTCATCTAACCACTTCCCAAGCATTGCCAAGAAAGGGGTAAATCCCATGGAAAGAGCCACGATGGTAATGAGGAGATTACTGATCTCCGGCGGGATAATATTTGCTTCAACCGCCGGAACAAAGAGAACAAAAACGAATTCACCTCCCGATGCCAAAAGAAGGCCGACTCGAAGAGCCGAGATGAGCGGAATCTGAAAGACACGGGCAAGGATAAAGAGAAGAGTCGACTTTACGACCATCATCCCGAAAAGAAGTCCTAGAATAAGCATAAATTTATCCAGAATCATCGTATAATCAAGCGTCATGCCGACAGTCATAAAGAAAAGACCGATCAAGAGCCCATAAAAAGGTTGAATGTCCGCTTCTACCTGATGACGATATTCAGTTTCGGACAATAAAATCCCGGCCAAAAAAGCACCGAGCTCCATTGAAAGACCCGCTGCAGCTGTTGCAAAACTCGTAATCAAAATCACCAGCAAATTAACGGTAACGAAAAGCTCCTGACTGCCGATAGCGCTGATCCCCCGATAAAAAGGCTTTAATAAGACACGGCCGACGATGATGATGAAAAAGAGAACAATTGCTGCTTTTAATGTTGCGACCCCTAAAAGCTCAAAAATAGGTGTCCCCTCCCCCTTAAATGTCGAAAGCAACATTAATAAAACGACGACCGCTAAATCCTGAAAGAGGAGAATGGCGAAAGAGACACGGCCGAACCGCATTGCGATCTCGCCGCGCTCTGATAAAAGTTGAACACCGACTGCAGTTGATGAGAGCGCAAGACCACTCCCTGCTAAGATCGAAGCCTCTAAAGAAAGCCCGAGGGAGTAGGCGATTGAAGCAAATAGAGTCCCCGTCACCAGAACCTGAGCAAATCCGAGACCGAAGACATATCGCCTTAAGACCTGAAGACGTTGAAGCGGCATCTTCAAGCCGATGGTAAAGAGGAGGAATACAACACCCAGTTTACCCAAGACGACCGTTCCTTCGACTTCTTCGATAAAAAGAAAGCCGTGCGGCCCGATTAACGCACCCGCCAACAGATACCCCAAAATCGGGCTGATATTGATTCCCCTAAAAAGAGAGACGACCGCAACAGCGGCAATCAAGATAATGAGTGCATCTTTGAGAAACGATGCGTCTTCCAACCGACCCCCCTTACCTTTCATTTTTCTTAGTATGCCATGACTTTTCTGAAATTTGAAGGAAGAATCAGTGACTTAAAAATCGAAAGATTTTCTACTTTTGCTCAAGCTCGATTAAAACTCCTAAACAATCCTTCGGGTGCAGGAAAATAACAGGTTTCCCGTGAGCCCCTGTCTTTGGCATCCCATCCCCCAAAACTCTTAGACCTGTTTCTTTAAGGTTTCTCAGAGAGGCCTCCATATCTTCAACTTCAAAGCAGAGATGATGAATTCCTCCCGTCTTTTGCCGCTTTAGAAAATTAGCAAGCGGAGAGCTTTCATCCAAAGGTTCCATAAGTTCAATTACTGTATTTTGAAGCGTCACGAAAGAAAGTCGAATACCGTGATCTTTAAGTGTTCGAGGTTGGCTCACGGGGACTTTAAAAACATCGCAATAAAGAGCTCTACTTTCTTCAAGAGACGGAACGGCGATGGCAATATGATTCAGTTTTAAAAGCATAACTCAATCCCTGATAAAAAGGCTACCTGGGGCCCTTTTTTATTAAAGAGGAAAAAGAGTAGGCTGTTAAGCAATAAAATGGAATGGTGGGGGG
>CAYUCY010000005.1:0-1136 GCA_964443525.1 uncultured Thiotrichales bacterium | reverse complement strand
GCTCTCCCGCTGAGCTAACCCCCCGCATGAGAATGAAAACTTTATAACGCCCCCGCCGGCGATTTGCAACGAGGAATTTGAAATTTTTTCGGCGTTTCCGAAAAAAGTAAACCTATACCGTTGGAAGTGGCGGATGGGGTGGGATTCGAACCCACGAAGAGCTTTCACCCTTGCCGGTTTTCAAGACCGGTGCCTTCAACCACTCGGCCACCCATCCAAGACCTTTCTTTGATACAGAGACT
This sequence comes from uncultured Thiotrichales bacterium, assembly GCA_964443525.1. Taxonomy (GTDB): domain Bacteria; phylum Pseudomonadota; class Alphaproteobacteria; order Caedimonadales; family Caedimonadaceae; genus CAYUCY01. The sequence goes on along the minus strand of CAYUCY010000005.1, from coordinate 894 downwards.
TAAAGAACCCGTCAAGAAAATCTCTCTTCAAAAATCGATACCTTGCACCTTGAATTGAATCTCCTTATAGTTGCCAAAAAATAGATGAGAGAAGTTTAATGACGTCCCTTTCCCAAATCATTTTTTATCTCCTGCATGAATTCTGGTATTTACTGATTTTAGCCCTGTTAACTCTGCATCTCCTAAGAGCAAAGAAGCTGAAAGAAAAATTCTTAACACTTCTGACAATATTCACTTTTCTCCTCGTGATCGTACCCACGGCACAATGGGTCGCCATCCATCTTGAAAAGATGTATCCGGAAATCGAGGCGCTCCCGAATGATATTAAAGGCATTATCATACTCGGGGGAAGTCATGACGTCGTCGTCTCCCAAGCCAGAGGAAAACCTTCTTATAATTATGCAGCAGGCCGAATTCTTGATAGTCTTCCGCTCATCCATAAGTACCCCAACGTTAAAATTATTTACTCCGGCGGAGGCGAAGCCACGACACCCAACTTTCGGGAAGCCCGTCTTTTTAAAGAATATATGATCGAGCTCAGCTTTCCTCTCGATCGTTTCCTTTTTGAGGATAAATCCCGGAATACAAAGGAAAATGCTGAATTTTGTGCCGAGCTTTTAAAGCCCCTTAAAGGAGATAAATATGCGCTCGTCACCTCAGCCCTTCATATGCCGCGGGCTGTCGGACTTTTTAAAAAGGCAGGATTTGATATCATCCCCTACCCCGTTGACTTTAAAATGACCGGATCTTACGATCCCAGAAACAGTTTTATCTTATGGCGAGCCAGTCTTCTTATCCATGCCGTTACTCATGAATGTCTTTCCTTACTGCGCCACAAGCTTAAAGGAGAGTTAGCGTAAATTTACATACTGAAGCGGTGACCTGTAAAAACAC
>CAYUCY010000004.1:23416-46022 GCA_964443525.1 uncultured Thiotrichales bacterium | reverse complement strand
GTGTTAGAGAGAGCTGAGATGAGAGAAGCCGCAACGGAAAGGTCCCCGGCAGGTTCCGTAATTTTAAGGCCGCCCGCCACATTCAGGTAAATATCTTTAGGGCCCAGTGAAAGGCCGCATCTGGTTTCAAGGACAGCCAGAACCATGGCCAGCCTTCCCTGATCCCATCCGATCACAGCCCGCCGGGGCGTCCCGAAGGTCGTAGGGGCTGCCAAAGCCTGAATTTCAACAAGAATGGGTCTCGTCCCTTCGATCCCTGCAAAAACGGAAGAACCACTGACTTCTTCCGATCGTTCGGACAAAAATAAAGAAGAAGGATTTGAGACTTCTTGAAGCCCTAAATGTGTCATCTCGAAAACACCGATCTCATCGGTCGCGCCGAAGCGGTTTTTAACGGACCTTAAAATTCGAAATTGGTGTCCCCTTTCTCCCTCAAAATAGAGAACCGTATCAACCATATGTTCCAAAACCCGCGGTCCTGCAATAACTCCTTCCTTGGTCACATGACCCACGAGAATAATAATCACGTTTTTTTTCTTAGCCAGTTGAACAAACTCATGAGTCGCAGCCCGGATTTGACTGACGGAGCCCGGGACGGATTCGATCGCATTTAAATACATCGTCTGAATCGAATCTATGATCACAAGTTTTGGAAGAACTCCTACGTTCAGTGTCTCCTTGATGTCTTCTACATACGTGGAGGCAGCTAGAGAAAGAGGTACGTCCACTACCCCGAGGCGACTTGCCCGAAGACGAATTTGCTCTGCTCCCTCCTCTCCCGAGATATAAAGGCAGGATTGTTCCTGACTCAACCGCGCAGCCACTTGAAGAAGCAGTGTCGATTTACCGATACCAGGGTCTCCTCCCACTAAAAGAACGGAACCCGGAACAAGCCCACCGCCACAAACCCGGTCAAATTCCGCAATGCCGGTTAAAAGTCTCGGCGGTGACGGGTCGGTTGACAAAAGGGTCGAGAGCTGAAGGGTCCTCCCCGACGAACCCTTTTTCCCCTTCGCAAAGGGGCTGTTTTCCTTTACCTCTTCAACAAGACTATTCCAGCTGTCGCAACTAATACATTTTCCGGACCATTTAAGCTGACTGGCCCCGCATTGTTGACAGACATAAAGTGCTGATGATTTTGCCATTCCCTAAAGTCCTTTCAAAGCGGTTTCTTATGCCCTGACCTGAAGTCTAATCGGACCTTCACTCTCTCCGTGAACAAATTGCTTGATATAAGGATTCGTGCTGTTTTTCATCTCATCCGGTGTTCCCTGCCACACGATTTTTCCATCATAAAGCATCGCAATCCGATCTCCCACATGAGCAGCACATTTCATATCATGTGTAATTGTAATAGCGGTAACCCCTAGATCTTTCACGCATTTCCGAATCAACTCCGAAATCACTCCTGAAATGATGGGATCAAGCCCCGCGGTGGGTTCATCAAAAAAGATGATCCGAGGTTTTGAAGCAAGGGCTCGAGCTAGAGCCACGCGGCGCTGCATACCACCTGAAAGCTCGGACGGCGAAAGATCCGCTGCCTCAGGTGGCAATCCCACTTGTCCCAAAAGTTTAACAGCAAGTTCTTTTCCTTCCTTCCGACTGACGAGACCCTTTTGAAGCAACGCGAAGGAGATATTCTCCCATACAGGAAGGCTATCAAAAAGAGCAGAGCCTTGAAACAACATGCTGATTTTGTCGCGCGCCTCCTCATAAGTTTTGCGCGAAGCACCGATAAGTTCAATACCATCAAGGCGGATCGAGCCTCCATCTGCTTCAAGGAGCCCTAAAATACACTTCAGCATCACGGACTTCCCCGTCCCCGATCCTCCGATCACGACGACGGACTCTCCTTCTTTAACTTGCAAATCAAGCCCCTGAAGAACTTTTTTCGCTCCAAAGGCTTTTGCCAGGTCCTTGATTTGAATAACTGGCTCCGCTGTCATTATCCCTCGCTAAAGAAAAGTGCTGTAAGCACATAATTGAAAATTAAAATTAAAATCGAGGCGGAGACGACCGCATTGGTTGTTGCCGTCCCGACGCCTTGAGCTCCTCCTCTCGAATGATATCCATGATAACATCCAAGAAGAGCCACGAAAAATCCGAACACTGAAGCCTTCACAAGGCCCGAAATAACGTCTATCGCCTCTAAATACTCAAATGTTTGATGGAGATAATTCCCTGCATTAAAATTAAGTTTATAGATTGAAACCAGATATCCGCCGAAAATTCCGATAATATCGGCGACCAAAACAAGACACGGCAGCATCAAAATTCCTGCCAAGACGCGAGGGGCAACCAAATATTTCATCGGATTCGTCGATAAGGTCGTCAGAGCATCGATTTGCTCCGTGACTCTCATGGTACCGATCTCAGCCGCCATGGCTGCCCCAATTCGCCCCGCGACCATCAACCCCGCCAATACGGGGGCCAGTTCTCTCGTAACAGAGAGAACAACCACCGTTGCAACGGCTCCCTCTGCCGAAAATCGAGAAAAACCCGTATAACTTTGAAGCGCCAGAACCATTCCTGTAAAAAGAGCGGTCAGACCTACCACTGGAAGAGAATAATAGCCTAAATCAATGAATTGCCTCAAAATTTGACGCGGATAATAAGGCGGACGAATCCCCGAGACAACAGCTTGGATTGCAAAAAGGACAAGCCTTCCCGAAGCCGCCAAAAACGTCAGAAACAAGCTCCCGATTTTATTTACGAAGGATAAAACCATACTACCTCATCTTTCATATCGACGGTAACAACGATCCCCTAAACGCGTCAAAAGCTCATAGGGGATTGTCTCCCCCTCTTGTGCAAGCCTTATGAGATCCTCTGCTCCTTCAAAGACAGTCACCCAGTCGCCGATGCAACAACGAGACTCAGGGAGGGAACTGACGTCCACCACCGTATAATCCATAGAAATCCGTCCCACGATCGGAAGGACGCTTGCCTCTATTCTCAAAACTCCCCTATTACTCAACCTTCTGAAAAGCCCGTCCGCGTACCCGACTCCGATGGTCGCCAACCGTCCTTTTTTAGGTGCTCGATAAGTCCCATTATACCCCACACTTTGCCCTGGCTCTACCTCATGAATTTGAATAATACGAGCCTGAAGAGAAAGAGCGGGCTTCAGAGAAAATGAAGTCGGGGCCGAGGTACACCCATAAAGTGCTAGCCCCGGACGAACCCAATCAAAGTGATATGCCGCGCCCAAGGCAATGCCGCAAGAATTAGAGAGAGAGCAAGGAATACCTGAGAAATGACGGACGATAGACTTAAATGCCGCAAGCTGCTTTTCATTTTGCGGGGAGCGAGACTCGTCACTCGACGCCAAATGGCTCAAGATCATTGAAAGTTCAATCCCTTTTAGCCATTCAGGATGTCGGAGAAGCTCAATAGTTTCTTTTTTGCCGAGACCATTTCGGGTCATGCCCGTGTCGAAGTGAAGGATAGCCGATCGTCTTCCGCCGTGAGTCTGCCCCCAGAGAGACCATCTTCTGATCTGATCCAAATCGTTTAGAACGGGGCTCAGCTTCGCCTCTTCAAAAAGAGACTCGGCACCCGCCAAAACTCCGTGAAAAACAAAGATTCGAACATCCTTGAAGAGCTCTCTTAAGGCGAGACCTTCTTCAGGATCCGCCACGAAGAAAGTACGGCATCCCTCCAGATAAAGGGCAGTTGCAACTTCTTTCATGCCAAGACCGTAAGCATTTGCTTTCACCACACCCGCCACTTGCGTGCTTGGCGCTACATTGCTTTGAAGCGTTCGATAGTTTTCTCGAATAGCACCTAAGTCAATCGTAAGACAGGCTGTCACATGGGACGGAATACGGATCTCTTGATCTTCAAAAAGAGGAGCAAAGGCTCTAACGGCGGCCATCGGGAAACCTCGATTCGTCAATCAGGTCGGAGAACTTAGTAAACTTCCCGTCAAAGAAACATTTAACGGTACTGATGGGGCCGTGGCGCTGTTTTGCAACAATAATCTCTGCAACATTCGCAATTTTGTTCATCCGATCCTGCCATTCGGAAAATTTATCCGTACCCTCCGGCGGCATTTTACGAGACTCATAGTATTCCTCGCGATAGACGAACATAACCACGTCGGCATCCTGCTCGATCGAGCCCGATTCTCGTAAGTCTGCCAGTTGAGGTCTTTTGTCTTCTCTTTGTTCAACCTGACGCGAAAGCTGAGAAAGCGCCAAAACGGGAACATTCAACTCTTTCGCCAAAGCCTTGAGCGAACGCGTGATTTGAGACAATTCCTGGACACGGTTATCGGAACCCCTCGGATCATTTCCCTGAATTAATTGCAAATAATCAATGATAACACAGTCAAGCCCCTGCTTTCTCTTCAAACGACGTGCGCGGGTTCTGAGGGCAGAGACCGTTAAAGCCGGCGTGTCGTCGATATAAAGGGGGAGGCCTGCAAGCTCTCGGGCAACCTTTGTAAATTTCGGAAAATCTTCTTTCGTAATGGCCCCGCGGCGAATATGATCCGAGGAGACGCCGGCTTCCTGGGCCAAAAGACGCGTTGCTAACTGCTCGGAGGACATCTCAAGAGAAAAGAACGCCACGGTTGCCCCTGCCGCCTGTTTTTTCAGAGCTGCCTTTGCAGCATTAAAAGCGACGTTGGTTGCCAAGGCCGTTTTACCCATGGAGGGACGACCCGCTAAAATTAAGAGATCTGAAGGATGGAGTCCTCCTAATAGCTTATCTAAATCCGTCAATCCGGTTGTAGTCCCAACGATATGACTATCTCTTTGAAAAGCCACTTCCGCCATTTTTATGGACTCTGTTAAAGCTCCCGAAAAGGAAGTAAAGCTTCGCTCGGCATACCCTGTTGATGCCAGGTCGAAGAGTCTTTGCTCGGCAGTCTCTATTTGCTCTGTCGCTGAAGATTCAACGGTCGGTTCATAGGCTTGATTAACAACGTCTTCGCCTAAGGAGATCAAATGCCGCCGCAGGTGAAGATCATAAATCAATTCACCGTAATGCTTAATATTCAGGACGGAGACAACCGACGTCGCCAAATGAGCGAGATAATCAACGCCACCGATTTCTTTCAGAGATTGGTCCTGCTCAAAATAATCTTTAAGGGTAATCGGGTCTGCCACCTGCCCCCGTTCGATCAGGCGTTCAATTGCTGCAAAGATTCGGCCGTTCACTGAATCCGCAAAATGATCGGGACGCAAGAATTCGGAGATCTTTTCATAAGCGCTGTTATTATGCAGAAGAGCTCCCAGTAAGGCTTGCTCCGCTTCATAATTATGAGGTGCCGTCCTCATCTCCCTGATCAGGGGGAAAGGCTCCACATTTGATGCAACACTTTGATTTAATTCGGTCTTTGCCACACTTGTGCTTTTCGGCTCATCTCAACAGGCCTTATCATAGGCTGAATCGAGGGGAATCTCAAGGATGTCGAAAAAACTTTTTCTGTCAAAAATGATTTTCCAACCAAGAGCGAACAAACCCGATTTGCTTCTCATTCATGAGAGTCGGCGCATGTCCCACTCCCGAAATTTTAATGTAATCGAGAGGCGGCCCTGTTTCTCTCATTCTTGCTACAACCTCATCCGTTAAGATATCCGACTCAGCTCCGTGGAGAAGAAGAACGGGGCATCGGATCTTCTCCCAGCAATCCCAGCATACAAGCTCTTCCGGATTAGCATTGATGAGTTTCCCTGCAACTTGGGGATCGTAAGAGAGCGTATAGGTCTCATCCGGTTCTTTCAAAATCGAATGCGTTATAACATGATCCCATTGCTCCTCGGAATCAATCCCGAAGGGCTCGTAGATCATCCTCAGAAATGACTCTGCCTCTTCCCTATTTTGAAAGGTCATCTTGATACTTGCATAGACTCCGATACGAGTCACGACTTCCAAAGGAAGTTCAGGTCCCACATCATTAATGACAAGAGCCTTGATCGGCGTGTTTCGTTGAGAGGCGAGCATCATTCCCATGACTCCTCCCATAGATGTGCCGACCCAACCTACTTCCTCAACTCCAAGTCGAGCAATCAGGGGCGTAATGTCTGCAAAATATTGCTCGGTCGTATAATTTTCAGGATTGAGAAAACGACCGCTTTTTCCCCGCCCCACGATATCGGGACAGACAACCCGATAGCGATCCTGGAGGTTTTTAGCGAGAAAATCAAAATCACGCGCATTTCGCGTAAGGCCATGAACGCAAATAATCGTGTTCCTGCCTTGGGACTCTCCCCATTCCGTATAATAAACCCTGTGAAATCCCTCATTCGAGAGACCGAGATAATGATTCTCACGCATAATGCGATCCTCCCTTTTGAAAAAAGTGTAAGGCATTTAAGGGTAAAAAAGAAGCTTTCAAGAAAAATCTCGGCGATAGAAAAAGAAACATTTCCTTTTTTAACGAATCGTTAAGAAATTTCATATAAGATCAAAATGGTAGGTAAAGAAATCTTAAAAGGAGGGGGTCCATGGTTAGAAAATACTTATTCTCTGCTGCTATTTCTGTCTTAGCTCTCACAGCGTTCGGTCAAAATGCCAACGCGCTTAGCTTAGAGTTTTTAAAGAGGGGGTTCAAACACTGCACAGGTGTCTGCGACAAACAAGACATCTGCGGAGATCAAAAAAAATTCGAGTGGTGTATCAAAAACTGCTCCCATAAAATGGATCCTAAGGGGATGTGCGCTCGAGGAGCGTCTAAAGGAAAGACACAAGAAGAAGTACAGGAAGATATTATACAAAAATATAAAAAAGACCCTAGCCAGTTCAGCGAAAAAGAAAGACAACTCATGAAGCAGCTCGGTCATTAAGTTATAAAAGCATCTGAGCTTTTTTACAGTAAAGGAAGGTAGGCACTTTATGGTTTTGAATAATTGTAGAAAATCGCTCGCTCTTACGACGCTGCTTGTAATATCTTCCGCATCATCGTCTCAGGCAGAAGTCTCCCTAGAGCAAAGAAAAAAAGAGTTGACGGCCGAAGTGGAAAAGCAGGTTGGTATTTGTAAATGTCTCGTCGGTTTAATTGATCGACAGGAGGGATTATTTCCGACGACAAAAAAGGCCGAGATTCCTTCAAGAGAAGATTACTTTTCTTACATAGCACACATGAAAATTAATGCTGGAAAAGCCCAAACAAAAACAAAAAAAATAATCATGGATTGGCCGTCCTCTAAAAATTCACCGACTGACCTCAAAGCACTCGATGTTCAGGTATCCGAGGAGCTTCGCGCCCTTTCCTCTTTTTGTACCCAACCCTTTAAAGCCATTGCTCAACATGTGATTACCCTCTCGAAAGGAAAAGTTAAAATCGATCCCCAAAAATGCGGTGCTAGCGTAAATCTTGACCCACCAAAAAAAAGCGGCTTTTCGGGATTTTTCAAGAACCTGTTCAAAAAGTAATCATTTCCTCTAGATCAAAAGCTGTTTTTCAGCGAGAGCCGCATAGAGACCCTTTGCTTTCAAAAGAGTTTCATGATCCCCTTCCTCGACCATCCGACCCCGATCAAGGACCAGAATCCGATCCGACTTAAGGATTGTTGACAAACGATGAGCAATAATGAGAGTTGTTTTTCCTTTCATAGCCTCATCAAGAGCTTTTTGCACTTCATATTCACTTTCCGCATCAAGGGCTGAGGTCGCTTCATCCAACAAAAGAACGGGCGCATTCAAAAGGAGCGCCCTTGCGATAGCCAAGCGTTGTCTTTGCCCACCTGAAAGTCGAACCCCCTTTTCCCCGAGCGGCGTTTCAAATCCCGCTGATAAGGTTTCTATAAAAGGCAGCAGCTGAGCTTGGCGACATGCCTTGAGCACCCTTTTTTCCTTATAAGTCTCGCCCAACGTTAAATTTTCCCGTAAAGTCGCGTTAAAAATAACGGGATTTTGAGGGACATAGGCAAATTGACGTCGCAGGCCATCGAGGGATAAATCCCTTATTTCGGTTTCTCCGACATAAATGTGCCCCGACTGGGCCTCATAAAATCTTAGGAGAAGGTGAAAAATCGTTGATTTTCCTGCACCCGAGGGCCCCACAAGGGCGATTTTTTCCCCCGGTCGAATTCGAAAAGAGATCTCTCTCAAGGCAGGTATTTCAGGGCGGCTCGGATAATAGAAGGTCACATGCTGAAAGGAAAGGATCTGCTCCCCTGAAATCTCAGGAAGGACAGGAATGTCCGCATCTCGTATCTGGGGGACAATATAAAGAAGTTCATAAATATGGTCGAGGGCACCACTTGCCTGGTTCAACTCTCCCAGGACATCACCAAGATTATTGAGCGAGCCGGCCGCAATGACCGCATAGAAAATAAACTTGGAAAGTTCCCCTGCCGAAAGATCGCCCGCTAAAACGTCTCTTCCTCCCATCCATAAGACAAAACTGATGGCTGAAAAGCTAAGGCCGATCACAAGGGCAATCAAACAAGAGCGTGCACGAATACGCCTGCCGATAATCTCGAAATATGCATCCATAGCGCCCAGATATCGGGCAAAAAAGCGCTCCTCCGACCGAAAGACCTGAACGGTAGACATAGCGCTCAAAACCTCGTCACTCAATCCGCTCATGTGAGCCTGTCGGTTTTGAGTCTCTCGAGAATAGGTTTTGACGCGCTTGCCTAAAATTGCGATGGGCGAAATGACCAGCGGAATGACGGCTCCCACAAAAAGAGACAGTTTCGGACTGCTCATAATCAGAAGCGTCACAGCCCCGAGGGCTTGCAAAACACTCCTAAAGGCAACGGCGGCAGAAGCACTGACAGCCGAGCGGATGAGAGCCGTATCCCCCTCCAGCCTTGAGAGAAGCCCCCCGACTTTGTGCTCTTCGAAAAAGATCTGATCTAATGTGAGCAAGTGCCGGAAGAGTTTCGTCTTTAAGTCGGCCGCAATTTTTTCGCCGAGCCAGGCCGTCGTCGACGTTCTAACATACGCTGCCAGCGCCAGCAAAAGGCTGGCTGTGAGGAGAACCAAAACACCTTGATTCAGAAGGCTTTTCTCCCCCTCTCTAAAACCCGAATCGACTAAAATTCTCAAGCCGTATCCAAGCGAAAGAATAGTGGCCGCCGCTAAAATGAGAGCTCCCAAAGAAATCCAAACCTGCCACCGATATACCTTCAACAAAGGCCAAATCTGTCTATAAAAAGAAGGAAAAAATCGAGTCATTTTACAGTCAGTTTAATGTCAGGTTTTTTTGTGCAAGCTCCGAGACCTCTCTCTCGATAAAGGTAAAAAAATCGAGTGCCGGATCTCGTGTCGAAAGCCACTGCTTTTTAACCGGATCAAAGAAAAAATGATGCGCCCCTGAAAGAGAAGAGGCCGCCCAGATTTCCAGTCGGGGCTCCTGCTTGCTCAAAAGCAAACTTCGGCCCGTTGCTTCATCTTGAATATGAACCTGATCTCCTTGATGCTCCACCTCCAAAACATCACCGACTTGATCTTCGATTTGATCCGAAAAGTCTGAGAAAATTGCATCCACCACCGCATGGAAATTTTTTTTATCCATCACAAAGTTCCCCTCACCATTCAAAGCCTTTGAGAACATGCGTAAAAGAAGAGAAGAGATCAAGTCAAGGCTTTCAAAATTTTATCAAATTGTTCGTATGTGAGAGCCGATTCAATCTTGGTGCCGTTCACAAAAAAAGTCGGTGTAGCATTCACCTTGTGAACTTTATGAGCATGAATAAGCTGCTGCGCCAAGTGATTTAAATGATTTTTATTCTCCATAAACACTTTACACTGATCTTCAGGAAGCCCGCATAAGTGAGCGATTTCCTTGACAAAGTCTCCCTTCATCCAGGTCTCCTGTCGCTCATAAACCGCATTGACCGTTTGCCATTGACGATTCGCGGGCATTTGACGAACCACAGACGAAATTTTAAGAGCATAAGCATCCATCGGGAAATGGCGAAAGATCAAGCGGACTTTGCCTTTATCGATATAATTTTCTTTCAATTTCGGAAGAACGTTCTTATGAAACTCGGCGCAATGGCCGCAAGTAAAGGCAGAATATTCGATAATCGTCACGGGCGCCTTATCGGAGCCGATTGCAACCTCTTCATAGGAAAAAGCTTCATGAACCTGGGGAGATGCCTGAGGTGACTGCGCCTCGGAGATGAGAGGCAGAAGGCATATGATTAAAGAAAAAAGACGTTTCATGCTGCTTCACCTTAAATCGTATTTTATAATTTTATGTGAGTTATAGAAAAGATGCAAATCTTTCTCATTCTCTCGGTTCAGCCTCTTGACAAAATAGGTAAAAACAATAGAACTTACTCATCGAGATTCCGTTAAGATTTTAGTTACTCTCTTTCGATATACTCACGATGAAATGCTAAAAAACAGGCTAATTAAATGAAAAATAAATTCAAAATTCTCCTTGCGGTCTTAAGCTGTACGACATGCACGCCTCTTTTCGCCGCAGGAACGCCTCTTTCGGAAAAAGCCGTTGAAGTTGACCCGGATACTGTCGACTACGCAGCTGAGATGGATGATCCGCTCGAGGATCTCAACCGAAGCGTTTTTGAGTTTAATCGGACTCTTGATAAATTTCTCCTCAAACCCATTACAGAAATCTATAAATTCGTTCTTCCCGATTCCGTTCAGGACGGCGTCCATAACGTGCTCAGAAATATAAGTTCCCCGATTATCTTCATCAACGACGTCCTTCAGTTGAACGGGGATCGTGCCATGAATACCATGGCCCGCTTCTTGATTAACACGACACTCGGGATCGGCGGTCTCTTTGATCCCGCCTCGGAAGTATTCGAAATCGAATATCACTCGGAAGACTTCGGGCAAACTTTAGGCGCAGCGGGCGTAGGCGCCGATCCTTATATCGTCTTCCCTGTCTTAGGACCGACGAATCCGAGAGATCTGGTCGGTCGCGTCGTTGACTGGTTCATTGATCCCTTCAACTATGCAGCACGCCGGTATGATGAAAACTCTCTCGTTTATGCCAGAACGGGCTTGGATGCAATTAATACCCGCAGAACTCATGCCTCCATCCTGGAGAATCGAATTTACACTTCTCCGGACCCCTATGTTGCCATGCGGTCCCTGCATACGCAAAATAGGAACTTTAACGTTAAAAACGGCCTCGTTGAAATGGAAGAATCCCCCGTGCCAGAAGAATTTGAAGGTAAAATCCATGATGAAAAAAAATAACTTTATTCGGATCCTCGTTACCCTTGTATGGACACTGATTCCTGCGGTCTCTTCGGCGAACAATCGTGATGACGGTCAGGATCTTACGGAATATAAGGATTTCGTCACCAAAATCGGAAACGATATTATTAAAATCCTTGTTAACAAATCGGCCCCTATGGAAGATAGAAAACAAGAATTCAGGGGAGTCCTGAAATCTAACTTCGACATCCCTTCCATTGGCAAGTTCGTCCTTGCACGCTATTGGCGGCAAGCCACGGATTCTCAAAAAGAGGAATACCTACGTCTTTTCGAAGACGCGATCGTCGATAATTATGCGGCTCAATTCGATAATTATAATAATGAAACACTTAATGTTGACTCAGCGCGAGAATCAAGAGACGGCGGGGTCATTATTGTCTCTAAGATCATCCGACACGATAATACTCCCCCGCTGCAAGTCGACTGGAAAGTCTTTAAGACGCAGAAAGGGCTTAGAGTTCTCGACATCGTCGTTAACGGTGTTAGCATGAGCATCTCGCAGCGTTCCGAATACGCGTCCGTCATCAAGTCAAAAGGCGGCATTGACGGCCTTCTCCAGGCAATGAGAAATAAAGAAGTAAAAATAAAATAAAAATGTTTTCTTTATATAAGAAAAAAGAAAATTATTTCATCTATTAAAATTTTATACAATTAATTTATTTTTCAGTTTTAACGAATTATTAATCTATTCATGGTTTAATGAAAATAAGGTGGTCTTCAGGGAGGTCGAAGGCATGCGTTCACGTATCCATATTGTCTTAACCGGATTGATGCTTGGTATCTTGACTCCTTCATCATCGGAGGCGTCTCTAAAAGAGACCTTCGCCAATCTCTTTAAAAGGTGCGGCACCTGCGCTGAGCCTTCTGTATGTCATGACTCCGAAAAGCTAGCTTGGTGCCAAAAGAAATGTATGACGCAGCTTCAGGGAAACCTCTGCACGCTTCCCACGGAGAGGCAACCATCTCCGCTTTTCAAAAAAGATCTTGAGGCTTTGCATTCTGGCCGAAAAGAATCCATGATAAACCGTCTACATTCTTCGCTTGCGGGAACGGGGGATCCTCTTTTCGGCGTCTTGAGTAAGCACCCGTAAACAAACGCCCCTCCTTTTCAGAGAGGCATTTTTTATCATTATCTTTTATTTTTTAGCCTAGGAAAGAAAGAAGTCCTACCACCGTTCCACTCATGCAACTGGCAATGGTTCCCGCGATCATGGCTCGAAACCCAAGCGTAATAATTTCTCCTCGACGCTCGGGCACCATGGTCCCGATCCCCCCGATTTGAATCCCGATGCTTGCAAGATTTGCAAACCCGCAAAGCGCATAGGTCATGATCAGATCCGAATGTTGGGATAATGTATCCTTAGGCAATTCGGATAACCCGATAAAGGCGACGATTTCGTTTAAAATCGTCTTTGTCCCCAGTAATTTCCCGGCGACTGCCGCCTCTTCCCATGGAACCCCCATCAACCACGTCACAGGCGCCATAATAATCCCCAGAACCCGCTGCAAGCTAACAGGCTGACCTGCAACGTCCGGTAAAGTCCCCAAAATTATATTGACGAGATGAACAAGGGCAAGTGCGACGACAAGCATTGCAATAATATTGAGAAACAGCTTCATACCGTCGCTTGCACCCGTCGAAATCGCGTCCATGGAGCCCTCAAACTTATAAGGTGACACCAACTCGCCAGTCGTATCTTCCGTCGTATGAGGGATCATGATCCGAGAAACAACAAGAGCTGCAGGAATACTGATGACAGAAGCGGTTAAAATGTGGCTGATCGGATTTGCGATCGTTTTCTCAAGAATCGTACTGTAAAGCATCATAACACTGGCAGATGTTGTCGCCATTCCGGCCGTCATCACCGAGAAGAGCTCGCTTCGCGAAATCTTAGATAAATAGGGCCGGATTAAAAGAGGGGCTTCTGTCTGGCCTAAAAAGATTTTAGCCGCAGCACAAACACCTAAAGCGCCCCCGATTCGCATAGACTTCTGAAGAGCTTTCGAGAGCCCTTTAACGATAAAAGGAAGAATCCCCCAATGAAAAAGAACCATGGCAATAGCACTGACAACCATAACAATGGGAAGGGCCTGGAACCCGAAAATAAAAGCATTCGCCCCGTCATTCAGCTGAAAAGGAAGATCGCCTCCCCCGAGATATCCGAAGACGAATTTAGTTCCCTCGCACGTCGCACACTTCAGCTGATTAATCCCTTCCCCAAGCCAGAGAAAGGCCTTATTTACAATCTCAATACGCAAAATTAAAAAAGCAAGAAAGGCTTGAAGAACAACGCCCATAGCGATGAATTTAAAATCTACTTTCTTTCGATTTTCCGAAATAAGCCAGGAAAAGAGAATAAAAACCACAAGCCCGAAAAGTGCTTGTGCAATTAACATTTTGTCCATGAACGGCCTCCTTTTTGCCAGTCTTTACAATGCTTTGATGAGGGTTTTCGAAGAATTATCCTCGAATTCGCTAATGACCTGTGATAGCCTATTCCCATATGAATTGCAATTCCCTAAAACCCTCATGCAATTTTTGCATAATTGTCTAGAAAGGCACTTCTTCAATGGAAAATTTCGCTGACGTTCTGTCTCTCGTCTTGTTCCTTTGTATGGCAATTTTTGTCTCATTTTTTTTCGTTAGCAGAAAAAAAATGAAAGCGCAGGCTTTCACGTTTCAAGAAGAATTATGGCACCTGAAAGCGGAGCTTAAGGTCCGAGATACCCTTCTTGAAGCCGCTCAAACATCAGAGGAAGAAACCAAACGCCTAAACGACGCGCTTGCAAATGCTCGCGAGAGAATCGCACATCTCGAAGCAACTCTTCAGAAAGAAGAAGAAGCTTACGAAGAAAAGTTATCCGTTTTGCAAAAGGCAAAAGAAGAACTTTCAAATGCCTTTCAGGCTCTTTCGGCCCAGGCTCTCGAACGAAATAACAGATCTTTTCTGGACCTGGCCAAATCAACCTTAGAGAAATTTCAAGAGAACGCAAAGGGAGATCTAAGTGCTCGCGAAAAAGCAATTTCCGAGCTCTTGAAACCTATTACATCTTCCCTGACGCAGGTGGATCAAAAACTGGGAGATTTAGAGAAGTCACGCCTGAGCGCCTACGAAATTCTGCGACACCAGGTGGGAGATCTCATCCATGCCCAAAAAGAGCTGAGGTCCGAAACGGCGAATCTCGTCAAAGCCCTCAGAACACCTCACGTTCGCGGCAGGTGGGGAGAAATGCAGCTGAAAAGAGTGGTTGAGATGAGCGGGATGAATGCCCATTGTGACTTCACAGAACAAACCACTTTATCTTCCGAGGACGCCAAACAACGACCTGACATGATTATCCGCCTACCCGGAGGCAAGCGGTTGGTCGTTGATGCCAAAGCCCCCCTTGCAGCTTATCTCGAGTCCTTAGAGGCTAAAGAAGAAACCATTCGCCTCAAGCATTTAAAGGATCATGCTCGGCAGATTCGTACCCACATCCAACTGCTCTCCTCCAAAAGTTATTGGGAAAATCTAAAGCAGGACTCCCCGGAATTCGTTGTTCTTTTTCTGCCGGGGGATACCTTTTTTAATGCGGCACTTGAGGCAGACCCAAGCCTCATTGAACTCGGCGTCGAAAACAAGGTCATTCTGGCAACGCCGACCACGCTGATCGCTCTTCTTCATGCGATCGCCTACGGTTGGCGGCAAGAAACCCTCGCGGAAAATGCGAAAGAAATCGCTCAGCTCGGGAAAGAGCTTTATAAGCGTGTGTCCGACATGAGCAAACACTTTGCGAAGGTAGGTCAACATCTAGGACAATCCGTGAGATCTTATAACAGCACGATAGCCAGTCTTGAAAGTCGGGTTTTACCGAGTGCTCGTAAACTTAAGGAACTCCAAGGCGCGGTCAATCAAGATGATATCCCTGAGATGGGACAACTTGATCATGTGACACGGGATTTGCAGACTCCCGAGCTGATTGCAGAAAATTCGCACGGAGAGAGTAGCCAAAACGTGAAACACCTGATACTCTCGAAATAACGTTAACCTGTGGATATAAAGAAGAGATTTGCGATGTCTTTTGAAGCAAACAAAATAATCATGGCCGTTTTGATTGCTCTTCTAATCAGTATGGTAGGTTCGATCATCGGAGGGCATCTGGTCAGGCCTACCTACCTTGCAAAAAACATTTATACGGGTCCGGAGCTGATCGAGGAGTCGGCGGGAGCTAAATCTGCATCCCAAGAAGAACAAAAGCTGGAGTCGATTGAGCCACTTTTGGTTTCAGCCAATATCGACAACGGAAAAAATGTCGCAAAGAAATGCCTTCAATGCCATACCTTCGAGAAGGGAGGACCCAATAAAATCGGGCCTAACCTTTGGAATACCGTCGGCGCCAAAATCGCTCATGTTTCTGGCTTTAATTATTCCCAAGCTTTTAAAGATAAAGGTGGAGAGTGGTCCTACAAGGCTTTAAACGAATATCTTTATAAGCCCAACCAATACATCCCCGGCACGAAAATGGCTTTTGCCGGCGTTCGAAAGGCGCAAGATCGAGCAGACTTGATTGCTTATCTTAGAACAGTTCATGATAATCCGCCCCCCCTTCCCCAAAAATAAGGATAAAACTTCTGCATGAAATTATTTTCTCGCTTTTTTCTTTTGAGCCTTCTTCTCTTAAATGCGCAAGTGGTCAAAGCGGCAGACGAAACTCCATCCCCCATTCCTCGAAAAGGAATCGCACTATACGGATCCCCTAAGTATAAAGACGACTTTACGATCCACGATTACGTCAACAAGAGTGCTCCTAAAGGAGGAGAGCTCGTTCTCTCAGGCATCGGAAGCTATGATAGTTTTAACCCCTTTATCATTAAGGGAAGTCCCGCTGCAGGGCTCACACCACTTTACAGTTCTCCCCTCCATGCGACCCTCATGGAGCATTCCAAAGAAGAATCTTTCTCCCAATACGGCTATATTGCTGAGTTTATCGAAGTCCCCGAGGACAGATCTTTCGTCACCTACACTCTGCGGGAAAATATTACGTTCCATGACGGGTCACCGATCACCGTCGATGATGTTATTTTTTCATTTAAAACGCTCACGGAAAAAGGACATCCTCTTTATAGAGCCTATTATCATGATGTGAAATCCGTTGAAAAACTGGACGAACGACGCGTTAAATTCATCTTCACAGATGGGAGCAGTAAAGAGCTTCCTCTTATTATCGGCCAGCTTCCCATCATCTCAAAAAAATATTATGGTTCGGGTGCCTTTGAAAAAGCAGATCTGAAGCCGCCGCTTGGCAGCGGCCCTTACAAAATCGAAGGGTTTAAACCGGGTAGATCCATCACTTACGAGCGGGTAAAAGGTTGGTGGGGAGAAAATCTGCCGATCAATCGAGGGCGTTATAACTTCGACCGTATTCGTTATGAGTACTTTCGTGATTCAACCGTCAGCCTCGAGGCCTTTAAAAGCGGCGTTTATGATATGAGGGAAGAAGCCACCATCAAAACCTGGAAGCAAGACTATGATTTCCCTGCGGTAAAGGAAGGACGAGTTGTTTTGGAAAAAATCCCCAACCGTAATCCTGCCGGCATGCAAGCTTTCCTCTACAACACGAGACGTGAAATGTTTAAAGATTCGCTTGTGAGAGAAGCACTCGCATACGCTTTTGACTTTGAATGGACCAACGAAAATATGTTCTTCGGCGAGTATAAAAGAATAAAGAGCTATTTTGAAAACTCTGAATTAGCTGCGCGAGCTCTCCCCTCTTCTGAGGAGCTCGAAATTCTTGAACAATACCGTGGGAAAATCCCCGATGCTGTCTTTACAACAGCCTATGAACCTCCGAAGACCGACGGGACGGGGAACATTCGTGAAAACCTGGCACACGCTAAAAAACTGCTCAACAAGGCCGGATGGCATGTGAAAAACAACGTCTTGGTCCATGAGAAAACGGGCCAACCCTTCACTTTTGAAATTCTTTTGGTTCAACCCGATTTTGAGCGGGTGATTTTGGGTTTTCTCAAAAATCTCAAGCGCCTCGGTATTCGAGCCTCCGTGAGGACGGTTGACAGCGCCCAATATACTCGTCGTATTGAAAACTTCGATTACGATATGATTGTAGGAACCATTGCTCAAAGCCCTATTCCAGGCAATGAGCAAAGAGAATTTTGGGGTTCAAAGGCGGCTGATGCTTCCGGAGGGCGCAACTATATGGGGATTAAGGATCCTGTCATCGATGATCTGATCGAAAAGTTGATAGATGCCCCTGACTATAAATCAATGATCACCTTTACAAGGGCCCTGGACAGGATTCTTCTTTTTGGTCATTATGTCATTCCATCATGGTATAGTGGCGAACGGCGCATTGCTTATTGGACCAAGATTAAACGCCCCGCAACGCTCCCTGATTATGATATCGACATTCATGCTTGGTGGGCCCGAGATTTGGAGAAACCCGAACAAAGATGATCTCATACGCTTTTCGTCGTCTTGCCCTCATCCTCCCGACCTTATTCGGCATTCTTTTGATCAACTTTGTTATCATCCAAGCAGCCCCCGGTGGACCTGTCGAGCAGATGATTGCCAAAATCAAGGGAACGATGGTCGGTGCGACTGAACGTTTTTCAGGAGGAGGATCGGACTTTACAGCCATGAATTCTTTCGATCAAACCATGTCTAATGCGCTCTCCAGCAAATACAAAGGAGCCAGAGGACTTGATCCAGAATTCATTGCTCAACTTGAAAAAATGTACGGCTTCGACAAACCGGCCCACGAACGTTTTTGGTTGATGATCAAAAATTATGCCTCTTTCAATTTCGGAGACAGTTATTTCAGAGATATCTCCGTCACCGAACTCATAAAACAAAAGTTGCCCGTCTCTATCTCGCTCGGGCTTTGGTCGACGCTTTTAATTTATTTTATTTCGATTCCGCTCGGCATCCGAAAAGCGGTTAAAGATGGGAGTGCTTTTGATATTTGGACGAGTGCGGTGGTCGTTGTAGGCTATGCGGTGCCCAGCTTTCTTTTTGCCATCCTCCTGGTCGTCCTCTTTGCAGGGGGAAGTTTTTGGCAAGTCTTCCCCTTACGAGGTCTTTTTTCGGAAAATTTCGACCTTATGAGTTGGCCCGAAAAGATTCTGGATTACTTTTGGCACATAACTCTTCCTGTAACGGCTATTGTCATCAGCGGTTTTGCAAGCCTGACGCTCCTGACCAAAAATTCTTTTATCGAAGAAATCAATAAACAATATGTGATTACGGCCCGCTCGAAGGGGCTAACTGAGAAACGCGTTCTATACGGGCACGTCTTCAGGAATGCAATGCTCATCGTCATTGCAGGGGTACCATCCGCTTTTGTCGCCATCTTTTTTACAAGTTCTCTTCTCATCGAGGTCATTTTCTCTTTAGACGGGATGGGGCTTTTAAGCTTTGAGTCGGCAATCGCCCGCGACTACCCGATTGTCTTTGCAACACTTTTTATTTTTACGCTGATGGGGCTCGTCATTCATCTGATTGGAGACCTCACCTATATGTTGATCGATCCACGTATTGATTTTGAAAAACGGATCGCTTGATGATGCTTTTTCACGTTTCACCTCTGACAAAGAAGAGATGGCAGCACTTTAAAGCAAATCGTCGAGGATTTTGGTCCCTTTGGATTTTTCTCATCTTTTTTTTGATGACGCTGGGGGCAGAATTTATCTCAAATGATAAACCGATTTTTATTTCTTACGACAAAGAGTGGTATTTCCCCGTCTTGAAAATCTATCCAGAAAGTACCTTCGGAGGAGAGTTCGAGACGGAGGCCGATTATCGAGACCCCTTTGTTCAGGAACTTATTGAGCAAAAAGGATGGGCTCTATGGCCGCCTCTCCGGTATAGCTATGCCACGGTAAATTATGATTTACCGACCCCTGCGCCCTCTCCCCCCACGTCTGGAAACTGGCTCGGGACCGATGATCAGGGAAGAGACGTTCTGGCACGCCTCATTTATGGATTTCGCATCTCCGTCCTCTTCGGGCTCATCCTGACGCTTGCAAGCTCCGTTATCGGTCTTGTAGCCGGAGGCGTCCAAGGGTACTTCGGGGGAAAAATAGACCTCATTTTCCAAAGAGTGATCGAGATCTGGCACGGTCTTCCGGTCCTTTATCTTCTCATTATTATGAGTAGCCTTGTGGAGCCCAATTTCTGGTGGCTTTTGGGGTTGATGCTTCTTTTCTCGTGGATGGCTCTTGTGGGGCTTGTTCGTGCAGAATTCTTGCGTGCCCGTAACTTTGATTACGTGAGAGCCGCAAAAGCCTTGGGCGTCTCCACCCCTAAATTGATGTTTCGCCATCTCTTACCGAATGCAATGGTAGCAACTCTCACCTACCTTCCCTTTATTTTAAACGGCGCAATTACCACCCTGACCTCCCTTGATTTTTTGGGCTTCGGCCTTCCCGTAGGATCTCCGTCTTTAGGTGAAATGCTGTCTCAAGGAAAAAATAATTTGCATGCTCCCTGGCTCGGGATCACGGCCTTTTTCAGTGTGGCGATCCTCCTCAGCCTTCTCATCTTTATCGGAGAGGCGGTCAGAGACGCCTTTGATCCCAGAAAGACCTTAAGATGACTACACCTGCCCCTCTTCTTTCGGTTCAGAACTTGAGTGTCAGTTTCGGTCGAGATGTAACCGAATTTCAAGCAGTGAAGAAAATTTCGCTCGATCTTTTTCCTCAAGAGACCCTCGCCGTGGTCGGAGAAAGCGGCTCGGGCAAATCGGTGACGGCTCTCTCTTTGCTCAAACTGCTTCCTTATCCCCTCGCCCATCACCCGTCAGGATCCGTTTTCTTTGAAGGAAGGGATATTCTGGCTTTGGATGAAAAAGCCTTGAATACCATTCGAGGTCGGAAAATCTCCATGATTTTTCAAGAACCCATGACATCCCTCAATCCGCTTCATACAATTGAGAAACAAATCGGCGAGGTGCTCCTCCTACATAAAGGGCTATCAAAGGAGAAAACACGAGCAAGAATTCTCGAACTTCTTTCACTCGTCGGATTTCGGGATGGTGAGGACCGCCTCAAACGGTATCCTCACGAACTTTCAGGAGGGCAGCGGCAGCGCGTCATGATCGCCATGGCACTCGCCTGTGAACCGGACATTCTAATCGCCGATGAGCCGACCACAGCCCTTGACGTCACAACCCAAGCTCAAATTCTGGAGCTTCTGAAAGACCTTCAGAAAAAAATGAAGATGAGTCTCATCCTGATTACCCATGATTTGAGCATCGTTCAAAAAATGGCCGATCGCGTCATCGTCATGGAACAAGGCAAGATCGTCGAACAAAATAAAACAAATGAACTCTTCCGAACTCCCCACCATCCCTATACTAAACAGCTTTTAGCCTCGGAGCCTAAAGATTTGGCGGAACCGATCTCAAAGGAAGCCCCTCTTCTCCTAAAGGCCGAAAAACTCGATGTTCGTTTTCCGATCAAATCCGGGTTTTTGCAACGAACTCGAGGATATGTTCATGCGGTCTTTGAAGCTGATTTCGAGGTAAAAAAGGGGGAGACACTAGGGATCGTCGGGGAAAGCGGCTCAGGAAAAACAACCCTTGCCCTCGCTCTTTTAAAACTTCTTCCTTCAACAGGTATTGTTACTTTTGAAACACACGCCCTTCATTCCCTCAAAAAATCTCACCTGCGCTCTTTGAGACAGGAGCTGCAAATCGTTTTTCAGGATCCTTTCAGCTCTCTCAGTCCTCGCATGACGATTTCCGAGATCATAGGGGAAGGTCTGGAAGTGCATCAAAAAAACTTGCGTCGCGAGCAACGGGAAGCGCTCATCGTCGATACTCTAAAAGACGTCGGCCTTGATCCTAAAACCCGCTATCGTTATCCCCACGAATTTTCAGGCGGTCAGCGACAGCGGATTTCAATTGCACGAGCTCTTATTCTCAAGCCAAAACTAATCATCCTCGATGAGCCGACCTCGGCCCTTGATCGAGCGGTTCAGGTTGAGATTCTTGAACTTCTTAAAAGATTGCAAAAAGAACATCGTCTCACTTATCTCTTTATCAGTCATGACCTCAAGGTCGTTCGCTCGATCAGCCATAGAGTCATCGTCATGAAAGATGGACACATCGTTGAACGGGGGACCGCCTCTGAAATTTTCGATACCCCTCGAGAAGCTTACACCAAAAGTCTTATTAAAGCTGCTTTTGATTTAGCTTCCTAATTTCTTTATGATGATTTTATGATGGCGCCTTCCATTTTTCATCTCCAATCTGATTTCAAACCTTCGGGAGATCAACCCGAGGCGATTAAATCTTTGGTGTCAGGAATTAAAGAAGGCGAAAAAAATCAAGTCCTTCTTGGTGTGACCGGATCAGGGAAAACCTTTACAATGGCACACGTCATCCAAGAGACGGGGCGGCCAACCCTCATCCTTGCCCCAAACAAAACTCTCGCGGCGCAACTCTACGGCGAAATGAAGGATTTTTTTCCCGACAATGCAGTTGAGTATTTTGTCTCATACTATGATTATTATCAACCGGAAGCTTATGTCCCGAAATCCGATACCTACATTGAAAAAGAAGCCACCATCAACGAACAAATCGACCGTATGCGCCACTCTGCCACACGTGCCCTTCTCGAGCGTCGTGATGTTATTATCGTGGCCAGCGTGTCCTGCATTTACGGTATCGGAGATGTAGAGACCTACGCCAGCATGGTCGTCGAGCTAAAAAAACATCAGTCCGTTGAGCTTAAATCCCTTCTCCAAAGCTTTGTCGAGCTCCAATATAAACGAAACGATCTGGTTCTCACACGCGGCACCTTTCGCGTCAGCGGAGATACCCTTGAGGTTTTCCCCTCCCATCTCGAGGATCGAGCTTGGCGTCTCTCTTTCTTCGGCGACGATATCGAGGAAATTCATGAAATCGATCCGTTGACAGGAAAGAAAAGTCAAACCCTAGACCATGTGCGACTTTACGCCAATAGCCACTATGTCACGCCTAAACCAACCCTGCAACAGGCGATCAAAGGAATCAAAGCTGAGCTTCACGACCGTCTCGAAAAACTTGAGGCAGCCGGAAAATTCCTGGAAGCTCAAAGGCTACAGCAAAAAACAACCTTTGATCTTGAAATGCTGGAAGCAACAGGCATGTGCTCTGGTATTGAAAATTATTCTCGATTTCTGACCGGAAGAAATCCGGGAGAACCGCCTCCTACCCTCTTCGAATATCTGCCTCAAGATGCTCTTTTGATTGTCGATGAAAGCCATGTTTCCATTCCGCAGCTCAACGGAATGTATAAGGGGGACGCGTCCCGCAAAGGAACGCTTTCCGAATACGGATTTCGCCTTCCTTCTTGCAGAGATAACCGTCCTCTGAAGTTTGAGGAATGGGATGCCTTGCGTCCCCAGAGCATCTTTGTATCGGCAACGCCAGGCCCCTGGGAACTGGATCAAGCAGAGGGTGTCTT
>CAYUCY010000004.1:0-23406 GCA_964443525.1 uncultured Thiotrichales bacterium | reverse complement strand
AATCATCAGACCTACAGGTCTTATCGATCCTGTCTGCATTGTTAGACCCACAAACAGACAGGTCGACGACCTGATATCTGAATGTCTTGAGGTTGCAAAGAAAGGGTTCCGAACACTTATCACCACTTTGACCAAAAAAATGGCTGAAGCCCTCACAGAATATCTAAATGAATCAGGCCTTAAAACCAGGTACGTTCACTCGGATGTGGATACCCTTGAACGTATCGAAATTATTAGAGATTTGAGGCTCGGTGTCTTTGATGTCCTCGTAGGCATTAACCTCCTCCGAGAAGGGCTCGACATTCCGGAATGTGCCCTTGTTGCCATTTTAGATGCGGACAAAGAGGGTTATCTTCGTTCGAAGACTTCCCTTCTCCAAACGATCGGTCGTGCGGCCAGAAACACAGAAGGCAGGGCCGTTCTTTACGCCGATAAAATAACTGGGTCCATTAAAAGCGCTTTGGAGGAAACGAATCGAAGGAGAGAAAAACAACAGGCCTATAATGCAGTTCACGGTATTACGCCCGAGACGATTAAAAAATCGATTAAGGATATTTTGGGAAGCGTCTATGAAAGAGATCACCTTACAATCAAAATCGATGAGGAAACAGCGCATCTAAGCGGAAAGAAACTGAAGCAATATATGGCAGACCTTGAAAAGAGAATGCTGAACGCTGCAAGTAACCTTGAGTTTGAAGAGGCCGCTCGTCTAAGAGACGAGCTTTATCGCCTGGAGGCCAAGGAACTGGAATTAGGTAAGTAAAACCGTCCTTCTACCTCGCCCCTTGAAAGGAAGACGTGATCAGAGTATCTTGCGAGAAAAATAAAAATAAGGAGAGATAATGGAGGGACTGTTAGCACCTCTTAAAGAAAAAATTTCGAAACTTTATCGAGAAAATGAGGAGATGGTTGTCACTGAGCTTCTCAAGCGCCTTCCCTTTACGGAGGAAGAAGAGCGTCGCATGCGGGCTCGGGCCCATGAGCTGGTTATTCGAACTCGGTTGAAGGCAAAAGAAGCAGACATAACCGATGCCTTTATGCAGAAGTTTCCTCTTTCAAATCAGGAAGGTGTTCTCCTTATGTGCCTTGCGGAAGCGCTCTTACGCATTCCCGATAAAGACACCGCCAAGGCTCTTTTAGAAGATAAACTCTTCCAGGCTGATTTTGAAAAACATTTGGGGAAAAGTCCTTCAACTTTAGTGAATCTTTCAACGCGCGGACTTACTCTCGCACAAGCTTTTCTGAAAGGAGATCAGGAAAAAGGAGAAGGCTTTAATGGGCGCTTCCGGAATCTACTAGCCCGCTCAAGCGAACCTCTTATCCGAAAAAGTGCCCTTCAAGCCATGCAAATGTTGGCCAATAAATTTGTCATGGGTAAAACGATTCAAACTGCTCTCAAAGCGGCTCCTTCCGATCGTAAAAAAGGATATACTCATTCCTATGACATGCTGGGCGAAGCAGCCTTCACACGGGACGATGCGCGACGCTACTTTGAAGCATACCTGGGCGCCATCGAAGCCGTCGGGAAAGAAAACCAGGGTCTACCGAATCATCAAAAAGGGACTATCTCGATTAAGCTTTCAGCCCTTCATCCCCGATATGTTTATGCCCAAAAAGAAAGAGTCCTGACAGAGCTTTATGAGTCGCTTCTAGCTCTTTGTTTAAAAGCCGAAGAACTCGATGTCGGTGTGACGATCGATGCCGAAGAAGCCGAACGACTTGAGATTTCTCTTGAGCTTCTGGAAAAGCTGTCTTTGGAATCCCGGCTTGAAGGATGGAACGGCCTGGGTCTTGCCGTCCAAGCTTATCAAAAAAGAGCCACGGCCGTCCTCTCTTACCTGGCGGAATTGGCTCGCGCCACGAAACGAAGGTTCAATGTAAGACTTGTCAAAGGTGCGTATTGGGATTCTGAAATAAAAAGAACTCAAGAACTCGGACTTAAGGATTATCCCGTCTTTACACGCAAAGCTTCAACGGATTTGTCTTATTTGGTCTGCGCTCAATTCATGCTCTCCCATCGAGATGTTTTCTATTGTCAGTTTGCAACCCACAATGCCCAGACGCTTTCTACAATTCTGGAGATGGCAGGAGAGAACCGGGATTTTGAGTTTCAAAAACTCTACGGCATGGGGAATGATCTCTATTCTCAAGTCGTCGGCGAGACTAATTTTGGTGTGCTTTGCCGTATTTACGCCCCTGTCGGTCAGTATAAGGATCTCCTTCCCTATCTCGTCCGTCGTCTTCTTGAAAACGGCGCTAACAGTTCCTTCGTCAACCATATTCATGATGAGAAAATCTCCATAGAAGACATCGTTGAAAATCCGCTTGAGAAAGTAAAAAGAGTAACCCCCATACCTCATCCGAAAATTCCCCTCCCTCGGGTTTTGTATCCAACCATACGTCTCAATTCCATAGGGTCAGATCTGACGGACAAAAGCGAGGTTGAATATATTTTGAATGCGATTAATCATTTAAGCCTCCCGACCGCAACGCCTATCGTGAACGGCTCCCCTCAAACAGGAAAAGTCCTGAAATACTATAATCCTGCCGACAGGCGTGAAGAAATAGGCGAGGTGATTGAGGCCACCAATGACCATGTTGTAGAAGCGCTTTTAAGCGCTGAAAAAGCAGCAGATGCTTGGGCATTGTCGTCCACCGAAAACAGAGCCTTGTCCCTTGAAAAAATGGCGAGTCTCCTTGAGAGAGATCGCTACGAACTCATGGCCCTTGTCGTTAAAGAGGGAGGAAAATCACTTCCTGATGCCGTTGCAGAAATCCGTGAAGCTGTCGATTTTTGCAGGTATTATGCAAATCGAGGCCGAGAAGATTTCGGAAAAAGTATTCCCTTGCCGAGCCCCACGGGCGAAAAAAACGAGCTCCGTCTCATGGGCCGTGGGATCTTTATTTGTGTCAGTCCTTGGAATTTTCCTCTCGCCATTTTTACGGGACAGGTAGCTGCCGCTCTTATGGCAGGAAATTGTGTGATTGCAAAACCCGCCCGACAAACCCCTTTGATTGCCCATAAAGCGATCCGTCTTTTCCACGAAGCAGGTATTCCGGGAGATGTCCTTCATTTTCTCCCCGGACCGGGATCCCGAGTCGCTGCCCATTTGATCGAAGACAAGCGTACAGCGGGGGTTTGCTTTACAGGATCGACAGAAACAGCTTGGCAAATCAATCGGACGCTCGCGGCAAAAGAAGACATCATCGTTCCCTTTATTGCAGAAACGGGGGGGCAAAATGTAATGTTCGTTGATTCCTCTTCTCTCCCGGAGCAAGTGGTGAGTGATGTAATCGTCAGTGCTTTTCAAAGCGCAGGACAAAGATGCTCGGCTCTTCGAGTGTTAATGCTGCAAGAAGAAATTGCGGACCACGTCCTCGAGATGTTGCGAGGATCCATGGCAGAGCTGGTCATAGGAGATCCCAAATCTCTCTCAACGGATGTGGGACCCGTGATCGATCAGAGCGCGAAAGAGAGCCTCGAAGAACACATCGAGCATATGAAAAGAAAAGCCAAATTGATTTATCAGTGTTCTCTCGATCCCGAGCAGACCGGGCACGGAACCTTTGTTCCTCCGACAGCCTTTGAAATAGACTCTCTCCACCTCTTGAAAAAAGAGGTCTTCGGCCCGATCCTGCATGTAGTCCGATATTCGGCAAAAGATCTTGAACGAGTGATTGAAGAGATCAACGGGTTGCGATACGGTCTGACTTTCGGCCTTCATACCCGAATTGATGCAAAGGTGGCCGAGATTTCAAAACGCATTAAGGCGGGCAATGTTTACGTGAATAGGAATATGATTGGTGCCGTTGTAGGAGTCCAGCCCTTCGGTGGCAGAGGCCTCTCGGGCACAGGCCCCAAAGCGGGTGGCTTCTTCTATCTCCACCGCTTCGCAACGGAGCAAACAGTGACGATCAATACGACAGCCCAAGGCGGAAATACGACCCTTATGAATTTAGAGTAAAACTGTCTCTTTCTAAAAGAGACAGAGCGTCTTTAGCAATTTGAAGGCTTACCTTTTTGTGCTTTTCAAGGGAAAGCTGATTCATGATTTTCACAAGTCGTTGAAGGGATTTAAAATCCCTCGGCATGTGAGCAACGAGATATCGGATAACTGCTTCGGATAACTGCACTTGAAGGTCAGAAAAGCGCTTTCGTAAGACTTGCTCAAGTAAAGAATCCTCAGGCGCGCCCACCCAAACCGCGGGCAATGACTTGACTCTGGATTCAGTGTCTTTCAAGACAAGAGGCCATTCTTGCGGAGATTGTATTGATAAAATGAGATAGGAGAATCGCAACTCTTTGGCCAGATTATAGAGATGAAATAATACGTCGGCAGGATACCGAAATGAGAGGGAATAAATGACATTTACGGGGTTTTCCTGAAGCCAGGTTAAATCCTGAATGTCCTTTTCTTTTAAAAATACCGCCTGGGAAGACTGGCGCCAGATATGAGCAAGATGCGTCTTGCCGCATCCTTCCTCGCCGAAAAGGATAAGCCCAGGGGAAGGCCATTCGGGCCATTTCAGAACCCACTCGTAGGCGTGACGATTCGACTCCGCCACGATAAATTCTTCGACTTGATAAGACTCAGGCCCTTCTAAATCAAGAACCAATTGAGCAGGAACTTGGGGAACTTTCATACAGGATTTTTTCCCCGAGCCTTGATACCTTGCCCTTTATAGTAAGGTGTTGCTTTATATCTTTCAAAGGCAAATCGAATAATAACACCCAGAGCAGCGGCCATAGGCATGGCAAGAAGCACTCCTAAAAATCCGAACAACACGCCTCCTGCAAGAAGAGCAAAAATAACCCAAACAGGATGCAGGCCCACACGCTCGCCCACAAGCTTAGGGGTCAGCAGGTAACTTTCAACCCCTGCACCGACTCCGTAGATCCCCGCAATCCATAAAAAAGGCCCCCATTCGGAAAACTGGGCAAGAGCGAGACTCAATGCCACGATAAAGGCGATAAAGATTCCAAAAAAAGGAATAAAGACCAGGAGACCGCTCGCAAGCCCGATCGTAATCCCGTAATTTAATCCCAATACCTTCAAGGCGACCATGTAGTAAAGGGCAAGAAGAAAACAGACCAAAAACTGACCTCGTAGATAAGCGGAAAGGGTCTCGTTCACTTTCTTTAAGAGGCTCCGAATTGTAGGGGCGGCTTTCCTCGGCCAAAGGTCATCGAGCGTTTTTGTAAGAGAGTTCCAATCTCTCAAAAGGTAAAACGCAATAATTGGTGTCAATAGAATTAGAGAAATGAGGTTTGCAAGCGCTAACGTCCCGGTTAACAAAGAAGCAATACCTCGAAAAGCCCAGGCAAACATATTCCCAACATGCCCCGAGGCGGTTTCTTTTAATTTCTCCCACTCCGTCGAAGGCAGGTAGGAAGAAACTTTCTCCAGCGTCGGAGAAAGCATTTGATAGAGCTGTTCACCATAAGTGGGAATTTGTTGTGCTAAAATTGTTAATTCCGTCTTTAAAAACGGAAGGATCAGAAAAAGTCCGACAATCAGCAAAATATAAAAACCTATGAGAGCAAAAAGACCGGCCAAGGTTCTCGGAACTTTGATCTTTTCAAGTCGCGTCACACCCGGATTCAGCAAAAAAGCGATAATAAAGGCTGCGATGAAGGGAAGCAACACACCGCTGACAAGGTAAATTGAGGCCAGGACAGCCCCCAGGATGAAGGCCCAAAAAAGTGTCTTACGCCATGGAAAAGACTCGATCTCTACCATTCTTTCTCTCTCGTTAGTCACTGATCGTCTTAACCCAAACCCTGATGTAAGCAAGCCCAGATAAAAGAGTCATCAAAGCCGTTCCCAAAAACAATATTATATTAATGATTGGAAGCATGATCGTCAAACTCAGCTGTCCCATGAGAAGTGTCACGATCAAAATCTGCAAAAAAGTATTAATTTTGCTGATCATAAGAGGTTTCACCTCCAAATCCTTATCAAACAGATGCAAAAGGAGCATCCCTCCGATAATCAAAGCGTCCCTAGAGACAACCAGAATAACAAGCCAAAGAGGAAGATGACCCTGAACACCGAGAGTAGTGAAGAGAGCCATTAAAAGAACCTTATCGGCAAGGGGATCCAAGTACGTTCCGATTTTCGAACGCTCTCTCATGAGACGCGCTAAAAGGCCATCCAAAATATCGCTGATTCCTGCAAGGAAAGTCAGGAAAAATGCCCACCTGTATTCTTGAGAAACCATCAACCAAACGATGAGAGGAGTAGAGAAAAGTCTTCCTAAACTTATAAAGTTAGGCCAAGTCACTCATCATCTCCTTCATCATCTTCCTGAAAAGACGGCAAAGGAGTCTCCATCGGCGTCAGGGGAACGGACTTCAGGGACGTGCGCCTCAACTCGGGGAGTGTGCTGCCCCTCAAGGTCACAAGAGAAAGGTTTTCACGCGCCAAGACTTTCTCAAAATTTTCTTGAGACCCTATATGATGAAGGACGACACGCGCCTCTGTACGAGAAAGGGACGAGATCTCCAACTGATGCACCATCGGCAACGATTTCAGATCTTCTTGCCAGGCAAGCCATTCTTTATGAGAGTGCAGAGGAATACGGACTTCTGTTTTTTTGAGGCCGAAAGCGCCCTTTGTATCCCGAGCAAGCCGATCTTTCAAGGCGAGTGCTTTTGTGAGCGCTTTAGAAAAGGTAGCTTCATTAAGCCCTTCGACACCTTCTAGCAGAGTCGGATCACTCATAGCTATGAGTCCCTGACGTCCCACCTGAAAAAGCTCTAACGTTGTAGGTGTTCCTGCCGTGATCTTCGCGACAAGGACTTGATGTGCCTGATACCGGTTCAGGATCTTGGTAAAAGTCGCCCCCTCAAAATGAAGAATTTCTTCAGGAGAAAGAGCCTCTCGATCTTGCAAATCGCCGATCGGAACAGTCAAACGAGCATCCTCCAAGTCAGCATGGTTCCATGCCTGAAGCCAAGGATTCCCTTCTTCCCAAAGCTGGAGCTTTCCTTCCCTTTCAATCAAAGGGACCACCACCATCAAAGGAGAAGAAAAATCTTTTTGCGAAGAAAGGGACGCCCCGCCCCCTTCTGAAGGTTGTGCATCGGCTACCATACTCGGTATAGGCGGAGGAGACTGGATAAAACGATCAACAGCTTCGGGTCGAAATCTGATTTTAAAAGTGCCTAAATATCTGACATTTGAATGTTTTTCGTTTTGGATTTGAAAGTCTTGAACGAGAGTGTCCAAGAGATCGTCGGAAATATGCCGGTAAGCAGCAACTTCAGTCAGCGGAAGAAGCCTTTCCAAAAGAGTTACTAAGGCTTGACGCTGGGCTTCGGCAATCGCTTTATTGCGAGCTTGAACCGGGTTCTGGTCGGTTACATCGATGTTCACGCCTTCAATGGTATAGGTTTCATCCGCTCGCACAGATACGGAGAAAAAGGTCAGGACACCTAGAAAAAGAAAGGTGCTCAATTTACCCATGACCTTAGTCTCCTTATTTTTCTCTAGTCTATCAACCAACGATCTCAATTTCACCAAAGAAAAAAGCGATCTCCGTTGCTGCATTTTCTATCGAATCAGAACCGTGAACGGAGTTTGCTTCAATGGATTCAGCAAAGTCCTTTCGGATTGTTCCTTCATCTGCATTTGCCGGGTTTGTCGCGCCCATGACGGTCCGATATTTCTCAACCGCATTCTCCGCTTCAAGCACCTGTACAACAACGGGCCCACTCGTCATAAACGTACAAAGATCATTATAAAAGGCCCGCTCTTTGTGGACTTCATAAAACTTTTCAGCCATCTCTCGGGTCATTTTCAACCTTTTTTGAGCGATAATCCGAAGGCCCGCTTTTTCAATCCGAGCATTTACCTCACCCGTGAGGTTACGGCGTGTCGCATCGGGTTTTATGATAGAAAGGGTTCTTTGTTTAGTCATTTTCCTACTCCTTTTGTTTTTCAAGTTTTCTTGATCCAACTACCTTGGGCATCCTGCTGCCAGTATGTCAGGTTGTGACCTTGTTGCTGGTAGTCCTTCCAACGTTGTCTTGCAAGTTTTAGCTGAGTTTCGTCATTTCCATCAAAGAGGTCGAGCACTCTTTTAAAAGAACCTTCTGCTTTTACTCTTTGTCCATGAGTGACAACCAGAATGCTTGAGTTATTAGGATTTTCAGACTCTGTTGTCAACCAGATTGGTTGGTCCTCCTGAAAACCTTCCTTGGCTGTTCCATGAGGTAAAAACGCAGCGGATGAATAGGTCCACAAAAGGGCATTCAACTGGTCTACGCGTTCTTGGGTATCGGATATGACTACCGCCCTTAAGCCCGCTCCGTAAATTTTCTCCAAAAGCTTGGGCAGACTCTTTTCAAGCGGAGACTTTGTCATGTGATAAAAACTGATCTCCACGGACCCGGGGCCTTATTCGAAGTTCTTTTGAATAAAGTGATTTAGCAGATGAACACCAAAACCTGTTGGGCCTTTATTCGCTGTAGGTTTTGCTTTTTCCGCCCATGCAACACCCGCAATATCCAAGTGAGCCCAAGGCAGATCATTGACAAACCGCTTCAGGAATTGGGCAGCTGTGATCGACCCTGCACCTCGTCCGGTTGAAATATTTTTCATATCAGCAATCTCGCACTTCAGCATCTCATCATAGTGATCAGCGAGCGGCAACTTCCACAGGCGTTCGCCTGTCTCTTCACCGGCCTTCAACAATTTTTGAGATAAAGACTCATCATTTGAGAAAAGTCCCGCATAGTAATCTCCCAGAGAAATAACAATGGCTCCTGTAAGTGTTGCAAGGTTAATCATGAACTGAGGCTTGTAATGCTCTTGCGTATACCATAGGATGTCCGCCAAAACGAGCCTACCCTCCGCATCCGTATTCAAAACCTCGACCGTCTGACCCGACATGGTCTTAACAACATCTCCAGGTCTTTGAGCCGTCCCGGAAGGCATATTCTCAACCAAGCCGACGGCACCAACTACATTCACCTTAGCCTTTCTGAGCGCAAGTGCTTTCATCAGGCCTGAAACTGCCGCCGCCCCCGACATATCATATTTCATATCTTCCATATTAGCCGCAGGTTTCAGGCTGATTCCGCCAGAGTCAAACGTAACACCCTTTCCAACAAAGGCTAGAGGTTTCTGAGAGTCATTTCCGCCGTTCCACTCCATAAGAACGACACGCGGTTCATGAGAAGATCCTTGGGCAACGCCTAATAACGCCCCCATGCCTAACTTTTGAAGCTCCGATTTTCCAAGAACAGTGACCTTAATCCCGAAAGACTCAAGTTCTTTAAGTCTCTCTGCCATTGTCTCGGGATAAAGAATATTGCCGGGTTCCATAGAAAGGGACCGACTGAAGGCATTCCCTTCGCTCACGGCATTCATAACGGTAACCATTTTCTCTGCCGCTTGTGTGTCGGGCACAACAAAGTTAATTTGGGTCAATTTCGGTTTCTTTTCTTCAGACAGCTTGGTCAGATATTTATCAAAACGCCAGGCTTTTTTGAGAAAGCCGAGAGCCAAAAAGTTTGCAGCTTCTGCCCCTGAACAACACTTGGTTTTAAATCCCAAGAGATTAACCTCTGCTTTTGTTTCAGGCGTTCCCAGCAAGACTCCCGCAAGGGTACCGCCCACATCATACAAGGTTTCTTCGGACAAATCCGCTTCTTTTCCAAGCCCCACCAAAATAACTCTGGAGGCATCAACTGTCTGAGGCAAAGAAAGTATCAAGGACTGATTCTTCTTTCCTTTGAAGTTATTTTCTTTTAAGGCTTTCGTGATGATCCCGCCTGATTTTTGGTCAAAATCAATTGCTTCCGGAAAGAGCTGATTTTCCTCAAACACCGTGAAAACGAGAGCGGCGGTTTGATCTTTAATTTGGTCTGAAAATGTAACGTTCATAGCGATCCTTTTTTCTCATAATTTGCCCGCCAAATAATACTCGAAACAGCCTCGATTGCATACCCCTTCCGACAAGTTAATTTAGGATGGCGTAAGATGTGAGAAAAGAACCATCCTACCGAACATCAAAAAACATGATGAGACGTTCCCCTTCAGTGCTAAACAAAGGCCTTTCCTCCACCCCATAGACGAACTCTTTACCTGATCCTTCTAAATCTCGAGCGGCGCTAATCGTTAAAGCTTTGGCATCCGATCCGGATCCGATCATCCCGAGAAAAATACCTGTGTGCCCTGCTTTCCCAGCAAGCTTCTTGTAAAGTTTTTTAGTGTTTCTGTTATAAGTTCTTTCCGCGTGAATCAACCCCGGTTTTAGCGTATTCGGGTCCGGGTGAAGACCTAAGGGTGTTAATACGGACCTTACATTTTTAATGTCTTCATCTTGTTGCTCCCACTTTTCAACCAAGCTGTTATCCGTAACCTGTGCAAATTGAAATCCATTTGCGAGTTGAAATAGAATGGCTTGATCCCGTGTCGAAAAAGAGCGTGCTGACTTTACATATTTTGCCGTAAAAGAAGAGCAATCTTGCGGGCCCCACTTTTTACCGGAATGGTATCTCCTTTCTCCCCGATGGCCTCCGAATGCATACCCATTGTGAATTGTAAGGATCGCTTTCGGTGTCCGACTATCGCTAAAGAAATAAGGGGATGTTCGATCGGTCTCTATATGAAAATCATCGGGCAAGGGTGTAATATGTAAAAAAGGTGCTTCATCGATCCCACCATCTTCGAAAAGTGAGCCCACGAAAGAGAGGGATGAACGCCCATTTTGAATCATCCAAATCTTCAAAAGAAGGCTTTTCAGAGCATTACCTCGACCACCGACAGAGAAAATATGTGTTTCATCGGGGAAATAATTGAAAGTTGGAATCTCCAAGGAATACCCTTTCGGAAGTCTTCCCTCTAAAATATCAAAAAATTGGTTCTCGTCTTGGGCTAAACAAAGGGCATTCTGGGTAATTTTGCTCATTTTGTTATAAAGGAGCGGGATGCTTGCGCCTCGACAGCGACCTTCCTTGTATTCTTTGAGCTGCTCGTCAATTCCTTTGAAAAAAGCGAGATCATCCTGATAACCATCCAGTACAAGCTTACGAAGCGTTTCCGAATCAACCTGATCATTTTCAGAAATACTTGAAAGGAGCAGCCCGAGTTGTTGTGATTCCAACCGTCTCCGTTCTAAACCGTCCGCATGAATTTCTGAAATCAGGGGATTTGATAAGATCGCATTCTCATAAATTCTTTCGGCCTCAGCATAAGTTGCATAGGAATGAAGAGGAAAAATGGAACAAAGAAAAAATTTAAACAAGAAAAATTTTCTGAATATATTAAATTTTTTATCACCTGGTATATCTTGATCAAAAATCATAATCTTCTACTCTCTAAATGCTAGACATCCTAAAAAAGTATATGTGTTTCATCAACTCTGTTGTCAACAATATTTCAAATACCGGAATCATTGCAAAATCTATTTTCTCTTTCAAATAGACCGGTACCTTTCTAGAACTCACCCCTTGCACGCTGAAGAGGTATCCCCTAAACTCAAGGATAAGATGATTAGGTAAGGATGGAGTATAAAATGTCTTTGATGCAAGCGACAGATTCCTCATTTCAAAAGGATGTATTAGATCAAAAAGGTCTTGTTTTGGTTGATTTTTGGGCTGAATGGTGCGGGCCCTGCAAGATGTTGAATCCCATCTTGGAACAACTTGCCTCGGAGTTGTCCGGAAAAGTTAAAATCGTTAAAGTAAACGTTGATCAAAACCCTGAGACACCAGGAAATTTCAATGTTCGAAGCATTCCGACCCTTGTTCTTTTTAAAGATGGTGAGGCTATTTCAACGAAAGTCGGATCTCTCCCCAAGTCGTCCTTAGAACAGTGGATCCAACAGAACGCCTAAAAAGGAATATTTTTAAGAACTAAGACCGTTCCGGCTGGATTCCGGGGTGGGCTTTTCTTATACTGATGACACCTTTACAAAGAGAAGTTTCGTTAGACGAAACGTTAAACAGGGGTTTTAAATGACCAAAGATCTTATGCCGACCTGCGCCGTCTCCAACCAGTTGGACGCGCTAGAATTCACAAAAGCCCTCATGCAATTAGGGACCCGTGCCCAAAATATCTTAATGAAGGCCGCCGCGTCTCCCCAGGAAATGCCTGAATCTCTTTTTAATCCCTGGACTTTTCAGCGGGCCGTTCAAGAAGCAACGACAAAGGCTTTCGAAAATCCTGAGAAGTTCAAGGAAGCAACAGAACGATACTTTGCAGATTCGGCGGTCCTTTGGAAAAGCGCTCTTGAAGTCGGAACGCGTCCCAACCTTGAACTCCCGACTGTGATCTCAACCGACCCCAAAGACAAACGCTTTCGCGACGAAACTTGGAAAAAGAACCCGATCTTTGACTTCATGAAACAAAATTATCTACTGTGGGATCGGTGGATGAAAGAGCTTACCACCGACATACCAAACCTGGATCCGAAAACCCAGCATAAAATTGAATTCCTCTTCCGACATATCAGAGACAGTTTTTCCCCCAGCAATTTCCTCTGGAGCAACCCGAAAGCTATTGAAAAATTGATTCAAACGGGAGGGAAAAGTCTCCTCCAAGGAGTTGATAATTTTTTAAGAGACATTGAGGGAGGGCGCGGTCAGCTGGACATAAAAATGGTCGACTACGATGCTTTCACCTTCGGAGAAAATATTGCAACCACTCCCGGCAAGGTGATTTACCAAAATGATCTCATTCAGTTGATCCAGTATGAGCCGTCGACAAAAGATGTCTTCAAAACACCGATTCTCTTGATTCCTCCCTGCATCAATAAATTTTACGTCTTCGACCTCCGGCAAGAAACCTCCTTTGTCAGGTGGCTTTTGGACCAAGGGCTTACAGTTTTCATTATTTCTTGGGTCAATCCGGATGAAAAGCTCTCCCAAAAATCTTTTGAAGACTATGCTCTAGAAGGAATCAATGAGGCCGTTCGGGTGTTGCTTGAGATTACGGGGGAACCTCAAACCCACGTTTTAGGTTTTTGTATCGGCGGAAACATTCTTGCGACTTATGCCGCCTATAAAGCTCTCGATAAAGAAAATCCTCTTGCCTCGCTGACGTATCTCGCCACCCTTTTTGACTTTAGTGATTCGGGAGATTTAAGTGTTTTTATCGACGAAGAACAACTTCTTGACCTCGAAAAGAAAGTCCGAGAAAAAGGGTATCTCGAAGGACAGTGGCTTGCGAGGACTTTTAATCTTTTAAGGGCTAATGACCTGATTTGGTGGTTTGTCGAGAACAATTATTTGTTGGGAGGAGAACCAATGGCTTTTGATCTTCTCTACTGGAACTCGGATTCGACGAATTTACCTGCTCAAATGATCATGTATTATCTCAGAGAAATGTTCCTTCACAATCGGTTGGTCGAACCGGATGCGCTCACGATCAAGGGGCGCAAAATCGACTTGAGAAAAATCAAAGTCCCTTCTTTTATTTATAGCAGTATTGATGATCATATTGCTCCCTGGACCAGCGGATATACGGCAACTCATATCTTCGGAGGCCCCGTCAAGTTTATCTTGGGAGGATCAGGGCATATCGCAGGCGTTTTCAACCATCCAAAAGCTGAGAAATATAATCATTGGATCTTGGACCAGTATCCAGAAAACCCTCAGGATTGGCTGCACAAGGCAAAAAATTTGAAGGGGTCCTGGTGGGATGAGTGGGCAACCTGGTTAAAGTCTTGGTCCTCCGAAAAGACAACGGCTCGCGTACCGGGTGCACACAAAAAATATCCGCCTTTAGAAACCGCACCGGGATCTTACGTTAAAAAATAACAGAGGAGGCCTCAATTTCCAAGAGAGGCGAACAACAAGTTGAACTCACACAGCGCAACGCTTTTTTTGCGCGCTTTAATCGTATTATCTATTTTGCATACTTCGTTGTCATCGTTTGCGCCATTGTTCTGTTTTGGTTTCTGTATCAGGAAAACCTAAAATCCCGTTTAAATTTTTTAGGCGTCCGCTTAAGAGAACAAACCCAAGCTCTTAACTACCTCATTCGCTTGAGAGCGGATGCAGTTGCGGGTTTTCAAATCCATGCTAAAAACTTTCTTGAAGAACAAAAACAAGAACCGTCCTCCTTTCCTCCCGAAACTTTTGAGCAAACGCCCGATGGAAATCTTTTTTATGGGCGAGAAAAACCAGCTCATCTTACAAAATTCGGAATGATTATCGGCAAAGGAAGCTTGGAGTCCTTACGTGATCATGCAAAGATCGATCTGATACTTGCCCTATCTCTAAACCACCTTTTTCGAATCGCAAAGTCAAACATTACAACTTCCGTCTCGTTTTATTTTGCGTCAGCCGGCGGCATCATGAATTTATATCCCTGGAGACCCTTGGAGAAAGCTAAAGATTATCTGGATATGACAGAACTTTATACTTTCTCGAGCCTTAGCCCAACGGAGACACCGAAAACAACTCTCTATTGGTCTGATGTCTACCGGGACAGGGAATCCGGCGAACTTCAGGTTTCATGCCAAGCGCCTATCTTCGTCGACAATAAAGTGAGAGCTATTGTTGGCGGTGACTTTACGCTTGAGTCTCTGCAAGATTTTCTTGCAGGAATCGAGCATTCGGGAGGAACTATTTTCGTTATAAACGACCAAGGAACGCTTCTTGCCTCCAATAGAAATGAGCCTCTTCCGCGGGATAAGGTTCGAAAAATTGCCGAGGTTTTTCCCGAAGAGTTGACCTTAGATGCTATTTTATCTGCCCCTCGCAAGCAAATGACGCGCATCGGAGATTATTGGGTCTATCAAAACAGATCCCGATACGCCCCCTGGACCGTTGTCTACTATGTCAACATAAAAGAATTTTCTCTCGGCTCTTTAAGGCATGTCGCCCCCAGCGTCGTCATCCTCGTTTTGTTTGCTTTTTTACTTCTTCTCTTGGGAAGCAATCTCATTTCTCTCGAGTTTATTAATCCAGCAAAACGCCTTGTAGACTTTATCTCCAATCAAGCCAAGGGCGGTCAAAAGGAAATGAAAGACTTGCGAGAACCATGGCTCAGCTGGTTTCAGGCCGTCTATAATGTCTTCAGTCAAAACAAAAAACTTGTGGCCGAGCTGGAACAAAACATTCATGATCTTGACAAAAAAGTCCTCGAAAGAACCCGAGATGTCTCCGCAAAAAATAAAGAACTCTCTAAGGCTTTGAATGATCTCAAACGAGCCCAGAAAAAAATCATCGTACAAGAAAAACTTGCAGGGCTCGGAGCTCTAACCGCTGGTATCGCCCATGAAATTAAAAATCCCTTAAATTATGTGATCAATTTCTCTGAAACCACCTCGGAGTTCGGAAATGAACTAAAAAATCTGGTGAAAAATCTTAACACTCACAACCGTTCTAAAATCGAAGAACTCATCACTCAGATTAATGAAAATCTTGATCGTGTTGCGCTCCACGGAAAACGCGCCGATGCCATCGTTCGAAGCATGCTCATGCACGCCCGAGGAGGACAAGACGATCTTCAGGAAACGGATCTCAACAGACTCCTTGAGGAAAATGCTCTTTTAGCACTTTCAGGATTCAAGCAGGAAGGGCTCACGCCTCGACTCGAAAAGGACTTTGACCCTGATCTTCCTCGGATTAAAGTCTACCGTCAAGAATTGGGGCGCGTTTTTCTCAACATCATTAATAATGCCTGCTATGTTTTGGATAAGAAAAAAAATGATATCGGTTCTGAATTCGAGGGGGTTATTACGTTAAAAACACGCCAAACCCCCGAAGGTATTGAAATACGGATTCGTGATAACGGTCCCGGTCTGAAGAAAGAGCAATTGAGTAAAATTTTTGATCCCTTCTATACAACAAAGCCTGCTGGCAGCGGAACAGGCTTAGGGCTCTCCTTAAGTCACGATATCATCGTCAGTCAGCACCACGGCTCCATGACGGTCGAATCTGAACCGGGTGACTATGCTGAGTTTACCATTATCTTGCCTCTTGAGGACTAAAGAGGCTTTTAATCAAATCTTTCCGCGTCAGGGTAAAGCTTCCCTATAATCAGCTTTAAATACCAGGGAAGATTAACAGCGATTACTCCTCCCGCCCGCTTCCACACCGGGAGATCATGTCGAGAGTTCCCCGCGTATATAAACCCTTTTTCTCCAAAACGATTCACAAGAGCCTCAGCTTTATTCCGAGACCTTAAATTTTCTTTTCCTCGGCTGGACATTACATCTTCAAAAACGGGATAGGTATGGGCCACTTGTTGGGCATATTTTTTATCTGCAGCCGTAACCAGATAAAGAGAACGTCCTTCCTTTTTCAATGCAAGCAAATACTGATAAAACTCCTCGTTAAGGACTAGCTTTTCAATCTTCAAGTCAACGACTGCTGCGACTCTTTTTTTTAAGTAAGCGCGTCCCTTAAAGAACCAAAAAGGAAGAAAGAAAACTTTCCAAGGCCAGCGCCTTAAAAAGATCTTTAAAGATTCGTTAAGGACATCTCCTCGAATAAGAGTTCCGTCTAAATCCACACAAATTGGCAAGAGTTGTTCTGTCATCCGGATTTTGTCTTATTTTTGAAATGACAGTAACGATTTTAGAAGCTCTCAACAAGCTAAAACTGGCATTCTTTTCCTAGAGTTTTCCTAGAACTATTCCTGTTCGAGGGTTGTTTTAAGTATTTGAGGGGGGAGCGGATACCCGATTTCATCCCCTAAGTCTCTTAAAAACATAATCATAATATTCAAACGTTGACGCGCCACCTCTCTGGCTGCCTTTGTGTTCATTTTGCCGGGAATCTTGAAGAGCTTCTCAAAAAAATGATCGACCATTTTATGAGCTCCATCAAGCTTTCGGTTCTCTCCCCATGGATCATTTTTATCAAAGAAAATAGAATTCATTCTCGTACCAGTTGAAACCAACCTTAAGATGCCGAGCGCCCCCAAAGCATCCATCCTGTCCGCATCTTGCAGCACTTCCCCCAGAAAACTTCGAGGTCTTACCCCCCTACTGTAGGAATGATCATAAATGGCTTCGGCTATAAGTTCGATTTCCTCTTGGGTGTAGCCATAATCCGACAAGATCTTTCTGGCATGCTCTGCCGAAAGCTTGCTTGCCTCTTTACGATTGGGAGAATCTTTAGGAAGATTAATAATGTCATGAAGAAGAGCTGCTGCGATGACAAGCTTAGGCTCTATCTTTCTTTCACTGAACCGAAGACCCCAGAGAGCAACACGCAAAAAGTGCGTGAGATCATGCCCGGGGTCTTCTCCCGTATTAATCTTGACATAATCATGAAGCCTTAAGAGATTTCGATCTCTTCTAATATAACACATCAAATCCTTAAAGCTGTGAAGAGTTTGACTCCTGCAAACGGCCTCTTGAGGCGCTTCGAAGGCATAGAGGGAAGAGATAAGATTGAGTACCAAACAGTAAGCAAGAAAGGCTGATTTTATTGTTTTCATTGAGGCCTCGCTTCTCGGTTCACATTTTTATCATAACGTAAGATTTTTTAGAACCAAGGGGGCCAACACAAGAATGACGAAAACTCTCTGAAAACAGGGCAAACTTTTTTAAGAAAAAAAAAAGCCTCCCAAAAAGAGGCTTTTTCCCATTTCTTCTGAGATCTCTTAACAGCTTAGCTGAAAAGAGGACCGATCTTATAACGAACACTGAGCAGTGCTGAATCAACATGCGGGCGATATTTTCCACGAGTCGTTCCCGCACCATTCGTTGCAGAGCGCTCTTTGGAACTGTAATAAGCTGTTCGCGCTTCAAGATTGAGACTCAAGTTATCGTTAAGCTTCATCTCAAGCCCTAAACCCGGCGTAAAGGCGAGACGCGTATCATTGCTTGAAACACTTGGGAAAGCATTTCCACCTTGTCTGTCTACGTTAAAATCAAAACGACGAACTTCAACCCCACCGCGCAGATAAATTAAATGGTTCTGAGAAAGCCAGTAACCGAGGCGAAGCGCTGCTCCAAATGCCCCATTCGAAGAAACGCCGGTGGCATACCCGTTCGGCGCGTTAACATCCGATTT
Organism: uncultured Thiotrichales bacterium; assembly: GCA_964443525.1. Lineage (GTDB taxonomy): Bacteria > Pseudomonadota > Alphaproteobacteria > Caedimonadales > Caedimonadaceae > CAYUCY01. Next base: position 5,420 of record CAYUCY010000004.1, on the reverse strand, counting down.
TGCACGAGTGCTCGTATTATAATAGTAATCAAGTTCAGCAGCAATGTGGAAACTGTCCACATTACAGCCATAGCCGAGAATCAGGCCGAGGGCCGCTGCTTGCTTGTTTGAGTTCGGATTATGAGAGGTTACTGCGTTTTCATCAATATTGATCGTATTTCTGAACCCGACCGCCCCGAGACCGAGACCGATGTAAGGACTATGCTCGACTTTTGCCTGAACGCTTGAGGTCAAGGCAACTGCAGAAACCGCACCTGCAAGGAGAACTTTTTTCATCATTTTATGCTTCCTTTCTTTAGTCTAACCACATGAAGTGAAAACTTCCCACGTTTTATAAAAACCTGAAGCTCCAATTGAGTCAATTTGACTTAAATGTAATTTAAATTTAAACCATTCTTGTGATAATTGTGCAACAAAAAGCCCCCGTTTCGGGGGCTTTTTCTCACTTGTTATCCATCTGGATTTTTAATTTCTTCGCTTGATCTTTATTGATTTTGATGCTTGTTTCACGAGGTCCCTCAACAGCAGGCAAAACACCCGTCGGATTTTTTATTATTTTTACAATCATTTCCGCTGTTTGAAGACCAAGTGCATACTGATCGGGTCCCATCGCAGCCAATGCTCCCTGATCAACGACATCCACATCGCTTACAAATATAGGTTTTTGGGCCAGATTTCCTGCCCGTACGACGCTGTCAAAAGCAGCGAGCGCAGTATTGTCATTGTTAACAAACAAAGCATCCACCTCGGAGGCTAGTTTTTGAGCCGCGCTCAACACCTCCCCCGTCCTGCTTGCAACGGCTGTTTTTAAGTCTATTTCCATCTTCGCCGCGATTGTTTCCATCTCTTTTAAAATGGCAATGGAATTTGTATCTCCCGGATTATACACGACCCCTAACGACTTCAGGTTCGGCAAGAATTTCCTAAAAAACTCAAACCGTGGTTGGGCAGAAACGAAATTGGAAATGCCCGTTACCCCTTCATTTGGCTTATCCCAGCTCTTAACAAGTTTGGCGGAAAGGGGATCCGTGATCGAACTAAAAACAACCACCGTTTTGCTCCCCCGAGCGGCTGATTTTGCAGCTTGAGCGGCAGTCGTTCCTAACGCCACAATAATAGTTGCTCCATCAGAAACGAATTTTTGAGCAATCTGAGCGGCCATGGCCGGATTCCCTTGGGCAGACTGAATTTGAAGGATTAAATCTTTTCCTTCTGTAAAACCTACTTGAAGCAGGCCATCCCTGATGCCGTCTCGCGTCGCATTCAGTGCCGGATGGTCTACGATTTGGAGGATAGAAATTTTAGTTTGGAGGGGGAAATCTTGGGAAAATAAATTTGTAAGAAATAAGAAGAAGCTCAATACGCAGAGAATACTTTTTCTCCCGCACTTTATAAAATTAGATTTTTTTCGATTCACCTTTTTTTTGATTAAGTTGTCGATAAACATTTTTATCTCCTGAATAATTTCGTTTTAACGTGTTTAAATTGTTTCTTTTTAAATGATCGCTATGGTCACTATGCATCGTTTTCTCCTTTTCCTTATGAACATAAAAAAACGAGAGAATAAGAGCGCAAACTCATTTTCTCTCGCTTGATAGTTTTATTGATGTCGTTGAAAGACGCCCTTAATGAAAGGATAAATTAACAATAAGATACCTGCAGATACGATCGGCATGTAGACAAGGAATTCATAAATCGCCGAAAATCCTGCAAGAGATGCCAACTTATCCTGAGCCGTGTCTACCCCCTCGGGTGCTCCGAAAACCTTGGCGATGATTTGAGCCAAATAATTTGCAAAAGCAACGGAGAGGAAAAGGACGCCCATCATAAAGCTGGTAAACCGTGCAGGAGACAGCTTTGTTGTCATGGAAAGCCCCACGGGCGACAAACATAACTCTCCCGTTGAGTGGAAGAAGTAAGCCAGAACCAACCAGATCATGGATGTCATTCCTTCATGAGCAGCCTTAATGCCCATAATCAAACATGCAAAACCGAGACCCACTTGCAGAAGACCGAGCACATATTTCAATGGAGCCAACGGTTCTTTTTTCTTCTGCCCCAGCTTAATCCAAATCGCCGAAATAACAGGAGCGCATAAGATGATGAAAAGTGGATTCAACATTTGGAAGTAAGTTGTCGGCACTTCAATCCCGAAAAGCATCCGATCGATGTTTCGATCGGCAAAGAGATTCATAGAAGCCCCTGCTTGTTCGAAACACGCAAAGAACGCCATATAAAAAGGAAGCATCACAGCCAAAGTGAACATACTCTTTCTTTCTTCAGGCTCTGCCTTGAAAGCCAGCCAGAAGAGAGCGAGCAAGGTAACACCTCCGAAAATTTGAAGAAAATGCCCCATTACAGTTTTATTAAAGACTAAAAAGCCGCAAACGGGAACCATCAAGATCGTCCCGATCAAGATCAAGTGAAACTGAGAAAGTCCTAAAAATCGTGCTTCCATCAACTTTTTGCGGTCGGGAGCTTCTCCTTTTCCTTTCAAGACGTCGGATCCCCGCATCAGGACGAGCAACCCTAGTAACATCCCGAAACCTGCAAGGGCGAACCCATAGTGCCAACCGAATCTTTCCCCCACGTATCCGCAAACAAGCGGGGAAAGAAAGCCGCCGATGTTAACGCCCATATAGAAAATGGTAAAACCGCCGTCACGACGCGGGTCATTTTTCTGATAAAACTGGCCTAAAAGGCTGGAGATATTAGCTTTAAAAAAGCCGGTTCCCAGAATAATAAAAGCAAGCCCCATAAAAAGCGACTGGTCGATCGGCATGGCAAGTGTGAAATGCCCCATCGCAATCAAAACACCCCCCATATAAATGGCTAGGCGATTTCCTAAGAATTTATCCGCAATATAACCTCCTACCACGCCCGAAGCGTAAACGAGCGCCGTATAGGCCCCGTAAATCACATATGAATCCCCATCCGCCATCAAAAGTTGCTTTGTCATAAACAAAATCAGGAGAGCACGCATCCCGTAATAACTAAAACGTTCCCAAAGCTCAGCGAAAAATAAAACGTAAAGCGCTGGTGGTTGTGCTGATTTTGCTGTGAGTCCCTGTTCTGCTGCGAGTGTAGCCGGCGATGTCGCCATTGTCTTATCTCCTTTTCCTTAAAATAATTAGAAACGCTAACGTGATTTTCCCGTTCTCGCAAGCCCGAAAATAAAAATTTGCCTCTTGAATTTCGTTACAGAAATCATTATCCTAAAAATATTATGAAAAGTCGTGGTGGCAGAAGACTCGGGGCCGGGCGAAAGTCGGGTTCGGGTCGATACGGGGAAACTACAAAAGTGATGCGTATTCCCGTCAGTTGTGTTGGAGAAGTAAAAAAAATGTTGCTGGAATTCCCCCGAATTGCCAAGCCCGAGCCTGGGCGCACAAAAGTTGAAGCTTTTTTCTGGCCAGATCTACAGGCCTCCTTGAATGAACGGACGCTCTACGCAACCCGCGTGGCAGCCGGCATGCCTTCCCCCGCCGAGGATTACACGGAAGGGGTCCTGGATCTGAATGAGCATCTGATGCGCAACCCGGAGACAACTTTTTTCGTACGCGTCAGCGGAGATTCAATGATTGATGCAGGGATTCATCCGGGAGATCTTCTGGTGGTCGACAGAGGTCTGCGCCCTGCAACCGGTAAAGTGGTCATTGCCGTTATCAATGGAGAGTTGACGGTTAAGCGCCTCTTTAAAGAAAGAAATAAGTTGTACCTGATGCCGGAAAATCCGAATTATCCGGCTATTGAAGTCACAGAAGCGATGGACTTTATGATTTGGGGCGTCGTTACAAATGTCATCCATGAGCTTTAAAGGGTTCCTCCCCTTCTTTTGACCCGCAAATATTCCTTAAGCAGTAAGAGAATCCTTTGATTGAGCGAAGGGGGGGCAGATACGAGATCTTCCGTCCAAAGAAAAATCTCATCATCATCAAAATTGAAAAGGTGGGCACAGTCTTCTATCTCTCGTCCTTGAAATCGAGAGGCATATGTTTCCATAAACCTACCGAAGAGAACGTCCGCTTCTTTTGATCCCCGATGATGCGCCCGATAGAGGGCCTGCTTCAGAACAATGTCCGTCATTGAAACACTTAGATTCTCTTAATTGAACCCCATTAAGCGAACAATCAAGCTCGCATGCAAGATAAATTCTTTTTAAAAGACATTCTGTTCTCCCTCGAGTAGCATGGAAGAAAGAAGAAAAAGAGGAATCTGAAGAATGAAGCGAACGGCCTTGTATCCGGGCACTTTTGATCCGATTACCCTCGGGCACCGAGACATTATTGAACGCGCGACGATTTTATGTGATCGATTGATCATTGCCGTTGCCGAAAATGCCGGAAAAAATCCGCTTTTTTCCTTAGACGACCGAGTCTCTTTGATCACGAAAGATCTCTCTCGAATGGCATTCCGAAACAAATCATGCCAAGTTGAGGTTATAGCTTTTGATACACTTCTTGTCGATTTTGCGAGAACTCATCAGACAACTCTTCTAATTCGAGGGCTTCGAGCCGTTTCCGACTTTGAATATGAGTTTCAAATGGCCGGTATCAATACGGCTCTCGATCCTATACTTGAAACCGTTTTTCTTCCGACGACCTCTCACCACCAATTTATTGCTTCCAGTCTCATTAAAGAAATTGCCAGGCTAAAAGGCAACATTCATGCTTTTGTTTCGGACGCGGTGGCTGAAAAGCTCCTCGAAAAAATAGTCTAATTTTTCTAGACAATTCAATAACTTGACTCTATAATTTTTCTGTTCTCTAATAAACGAGTGGGAGATTTATATGCGCGTTTTGAAATCTTTTATTTTAAGTTTTTTCTTTGTCACATCCCTTACTGCCTCCATACTTGAGACAGACGTTTTGCTCATCACAAATGATATGGGAGATATGAATGATTTAAAAGCCGTTGCCGATATGTTAACAGAAGTAGGAGTTTCTCATAAAATCGCGGCTCTCGGGACCTCAGCTGAAAAACTGGAAAAAGATCCAAGGTATGTGGATTTAAGTGTTCTTTGCAATCTATCGATTTCATTGAAAGGCAAGTTAGATCCCGGCCTCACTTTAAGCGCTGAGGATATAGAAAAAATAAGATCCCACATCAAAGCCAGGATCTGTTTAATGGCGACCTCTCACCGAATCCTTGCGGGTATTTCGAGGGCGCTTCCCAATTTAACAAAGGTTGTTGCTTACTATGACAACCTGGATTCTATGGCAACTGCTACATTCGTTCAGCCCTTTGTAAACGCGGAAAAGAGAATCGATCTTTACCTGCTTCCCTCTCAAAAGACTCTGGAAATATCGAAGGAGGCGGGCCTCTTCAAGGATAATGTTAAGGTCGTCGGCAAACCAAGTTTGGAGGGATCTTTAAAAGCGGCACAAGACTTTACCTATGAGCAAGCCCAGAGAGTTTTT
>CAYUCY010000003.1:33831-49346 GCA_964443525.1 uncultured Thiotrichales bacterium | reverse complement strand
CGTGCAGATAGCCTTTCTATCGCTTTCCTCCGAAAAAGGGACTGAATCCTCTCTTGCGCAAGCCCATAAAGCTCTCTCGAAAGCCGCAGAGTATCACACAAGTCTTCTGGAGGATTTCACAGCAACTCTTGATCGATTGATGATTGAAGCCCATGAGGTTTCCCTTTCCCTACAAAACTTTCTTCATACTCAACAAAATGACTCCTCTAGTTTGGAAGAAATCGAAAATAGACTCTACGATTTGAGAGCGTGCGCTCGCAAGCACGGGGTTACCACGGATGCACTGCCAGACCTTCTGAAAAGATTTAAGGTCGAAAAGGAAGCTCTGGAAGGGGGGCTGTCTCGCCTTGAGGGCCAAGAGAAAGAAGTAGAGATAACAAGAGCTCTTTATCTTCAGGTGGCTCAAAGATTAAGCGATGCTCGAAAACGGTTAAGCGTCATCCTGGTTCAAGCGGTTGAAAGGGAACTGCCTCCTCTCAAGTTGGAAAAGGCTAAAATTAAGGCTTCGATTGAGCCTCTTGCCGAATCTCATTGGTCTTCTAAAGGCTTCGACCAAATTGAGTTTTTAATTCAAACGAACCCCGGAACGCCCTTCGGAGGTTTGTCCAAAATTGCCTCGGGCGGCGAGCGATCCCGTTTGATGCTCGCCTTAAAAGTCATTATGGCCCGTGAAAATCTTTCCTCGCTTCTTGTTTTTGATGAGATTGACACAGGGGTCGGTGGAGCTGTTGCCTCCGCCATCGGGGAACGTCTGGCCCGATTGGCCCAAGATCTTCAAGTTCTCTCGATTACCCATGCCCCTCAGGTAGCCGCTTACGCAGACTTTCATCTCAAAGTCGAAAAAGAAACAAAAGAAGGTAAAACTCTGACCTATGTTCAAACTTTAAGCGAGAGCGGCAGGCAAGAAGAAATTGCACGTATGCTTGCGGGGGAAAAGATCACGCCCGAGGCAAGAGCAGCCGCCCTCACCCTCCTTGAAGCAAAGAAAGCAGCATGAGCGATTACAAAACAATTCCCGTTGAGACCCTCACCGAAGAGCAAGCAAAAATAGAGCTGGAACGGCTCGCCCTTGAAATTGCCTATCACGACAGACAATACTATACGTTTGATGCGCCTGAAATCGATGATGCGACTTATGACGCTCTCCGTCTTCGGAATCATGCCATTGAAGCCAGATTCCCCCATCTTGTACGCGAGGACAGCCCCTCTTTCCGGGTCGGGGCGAAAGCCGCCTCCGGATTTTCGAAAGTTTCTCACCTGACTCTTATGCTCTCTCTCGACAACGCGTTTGATGAAAAGGATGTCGCAGATTTTTTGACGCGTGTACGACGTTTCCTGGGTCTCACCTCCGACACCGTTATCGACCTTATTGCGGAGCCAAAAATTGACGGCCTTTCTTGCTCTTTGACCTATCGCAAGGGACGCTTTATTCGTGCTGCAACCAGAGGCGACGGTGAAGTCGGCGAAGACGTTACGGAAAATGTGAAAACCATAGCCGACGTCCCTTCTCTTCTGAAGGGAGGAGATGTTGATAGCGACATTGAGATCCGGGGCGAAGTCTACTTAGAGAAACAAGATTTCGCGCACCTGAACAAAAAAAGAGAAAGCGCGGGAGAATCTCTTTTTGCAAATCCTCGCAATGCTGCAGCAGGTTCCTTAAGACAATTAGATGCACGTATTACCGCCAGCCGTCCGCTCAAATTTCTGGCTTATTCTTTCGGGAAATATCCGCCTTCCCTTAAAACTCATGCGGAAGCTTTAGCTCTTCTAAAGCTTTGGGGATTTAGGGAATCTGAGCTGATCAAGCCCTGCAGCAGCCTTGAAGATTTAAGTGTTTATCAGCAGGATTTAGAAAAAAAGAGGGCATCCTTATCCTACGATATAGACGGCGTTGTCTATAAGGTGAACCGCCTTGATTGGCAAGAACGCCTCGGTCAGGTCGCACGTGCACCTCGCTGGGCCATCGCCCACAAATTTCCTGCGGAACAAGCTCAAACAACCCTTCAAGATATTCTTATTCAGGTTGGCCGAACAGGCGTTTTAACACCTGTTGCTCACCTAACCCCCGTAAATGTAGGGGGTGTCATTGTCTCGCGAGCAACCTTGCACAACGAAGACGAGCTCACCCGAAAAGATATTCGTCGAGGCGACGACGTTCTCATTCAAAGGGCCGGCGATGTCATTCCTCAAGTGGTTCGCGTCCTCAATCCGGATCGGCCGAACCGCTCACCTCCCTTTCAATTCCCCAAGACATGTCCAGTTTGCGACAGTCATGTAGTTCGTCTTGAAGGAGAGGTTGCCAACAAGTGTACGGGTGGTCTCATCTGTCCTGCTCAGGCTTCTCTCCGCCTCCGTCATTTCGTCTCGAGAGATGCCTTTGACATCGAAGGCCTTGGCACAAAAATCATCGACGCCTTCTTTCATGAAGGGCTTCTCAAGTCTCCCGTCGATCTTTTCACACTAGAGGAGAGAGAGAAAAAAGGGCAGATTAGCTTGCGCACTCGAGAGGGGTGGGGCGAAAAATCAGTCAACAATCTTTTTAAAGCGATCCAAAGACGTCGGAAAATCTCGCTCGATCGTTTTATTTATGCCTTAGGCATTAATCAAGTCGGACAAAATACGGCAAAGCTCCTTGCACGTCATTACGGCTCTTTCGAAACTTTTTTCGAAGAAATGCAACAGGTCTCAAAAAATGACCAAAAGGCTTATGAAGATCTTCTCTCGATTGACGGGATCGGTCCAAGTGTAACGGCTGATCTTGCAAGCTTTTTTGGCGAACCTCACAACCTGGAAGTCGTTCGAGGACTCGCCGGAGTTGGTCTTCTAAAAGGATATGTCACTGTTGAGAACGTTCAAAAACCGGCGGGGACGGCTTCTCCCTTTTATGGGAAATCAATTGTCTTTACGGGAACCCTTAACTCTATGACACGACCCGCAGCCAAAGCGCGTGCAGAAGCCTTGGGGGCAAAGGTTTCGAGTACCGTTTCCTCTAAAACGGATTTCGTTATTGTCGGAAGCGATGCGGGAAGCAAAGCAACGAAAGCCCGCGAACTTGCTCTTAAAATCCTCAATGAGGAAGAATGGATTCAACTTTCGAAAATATCCTGACTTTTTATAAAACCTTGAACTTTTCCCTCTCAAATAAATTGCATTTTTAAGCAAAGATTGTTAGGTATAAGACAATACTTGGGAGAAGCTTATGCGTCACGGAACCCTTATTATTCAACCTTGGCCGGGTATTGGGGATATGATTTGGCATCTACCCCATATCAGAGCCATTGCGCGCCAAGAAGGTCCTATCACCCTCTTAACCAAATCCCGTTCTCTGGCCTCCGATTGGCTCGCCTCCGATCCGCTCATTCATGAAGTTCTTTACGCCGATCGCAGAGGGTTAAGCTTAAGTTTGTTTCCGCTCCTCTCCCATCATTTTGCAAAAGCATGGACTCTTCATCGAAGCTTGAGCTACGCTTTTTTGCCGTATTTTGCGAGAATCCCCCAAAGAATCGGCTTCGGGTATGGCGCTCAAAAGTTGTTTTTAACAAACAAAACGATTTTGCCTGAGCACATGAAATCCACTCACACCTTCGATCAGATCAATGAATTGCTGAAACGCGAAGGCCTTACTATTCGAGCCGAAGATCAGAGGCCCCCCATCAACGTGAATGCCTTACACACCGTTAGGGAACGTCTCTCGCATTTCTCAAAACCTTGGGTTATTTTCGGAATCGGCGCGAGCGAAGCTTCAAAAAGATGGCCTTTTAAATTCTTCGCAGAACTTTCCCAACTTATGCTTGATCAATCCAACGGTACACTTTTTATCTGCGGATCCAGGAATGAAGAAAAAGATGCTAAAGCTGTTTTGGAAGCTCTTCCCGCTTCTGTACAAAATGTTCACCCTCTCACTGATCTTTCCATTCGTGAAGCATTCGCTCTTTTATCCGAAGCAGACCTTTACGTCGGGAACGATACGAGTCTTCTCAACATTGCAGCCAGTTACAATACGCCTGCTGTAGGGCTTTTCGGGGCAACACCTCCCTTGAATTATACACCTTCTCTTTTTGCCGTTGAGCCCCCGCTCGGCAAAGCCGCCCATGGGATGAAGTCCATCCTGCCTCAGCAAGTTTTAAGTTTCTTGAACCAAATGCAACTTTGGCCCAAGAATCTGAGTAAACAATCCGTAAGTTCAGTTTAACCTGATGCTAAACAGGAGAGTACATAAGAAAGAGAGCGCTCAAAGGACCAGCTGTCAGGGCCGAAAGAATCCACTCGACAATCTTAAGTTTCCCTCGCTGTTCGAAAGTCAAATCTTCGTAAAGGCGTTCCGCCTGCCGCTTGATCTCAAATCGCACGAGAAGACTTAAGGCAATCAAAAGAACAAAGATGAGAAATGACAGCCAAAAAGAAACCTGAAGCCAAATAAACAACGTCAAGAGCCAACAGAAAAAACCGATAACCATCAAAAGGCCCCCGAGATGCGTCGTCCAAAAAAGAAATCCGAAACGCGGATAAGTGTCTCGAAATAAAACCATAAGTCGAGGCGCCAAAAACTTGGCGAAAGAAAAAGAGTAGGTGAAAATCACAAGGAGGCCCGTCAGAAGAAATAGAACCTGCAACGACTCGACATCAATGAGCCAGATTAAGTTAAGCCCTTTTTTCTTCAAAGTCCGAAGAAGAACCGTCAACGATCCCGATAAGAACAAGGCGCCCAACAGAGGTGCCCATCCCTGAAGATGCAAATAGCGAAAAGCCCTTTCAAAAGAAGGATTTTTACCCGCATCTTCCTCCGGCATGAGAATAAAGGGCGCTAACAAAATCAGAATTTTCTGACCGAAAGCACTCTCAAAAAACCATTGAATCCAAGATTTTTGCAAACGTTACTCTTTTAAAATTTGTTGAGTTGCATCCTGCTGAAAGTACTCCAGCTGTTTTCGAACCTGGTGTTCCGTAAAACTTGATTGCTTTCCTCTCATAACAGTCATTACATAACCAATTAGATCGTCAAGGGCAGGCTTTGAAAGTGCAAAGCTCACCAAATCCCGTGCAAAAGATTCCGCTTCATCTACGGTCAGATTCATTTGTTGGCTCGCCCACAGACCGAACAAGCGGTTACGGCGGGCCGTGATTTTAAACTCCAGCGTTTTGTCATGCTGGAACTTACTCTCAAGAGCACGCTCCCGATCCGAAAAGCCTCCCATGGCGTCTCCTCATCTGTTTTCTTGATTTTTATCGTTTAATTATGCTTTAGTGTGACATAGAATGCCTTAGTGGGCAATAAATGCTTCGTAAAAATTTATTTAACTCTATGAAATCTTAGTAAAAAATGCCTGTCTCCCCTCAAAAGATCCTGACACTTTTGGAAAAAAGATTTCCAGGTGCCACCATTCGTCTCTCCAACAGGCGAGGAGATCAGGATCACTATGATCTCTATATTGAATCCGACCACTTCAACGGTCAATCTCGCGTTCGACAACATCAAATGGTTTATGAAGCCTTAAAGGACCTTTTGGTCCGAGATCTTCATGCTCTAAGCCTAAAGACCGCCCCGGGAACAAAATAAGGATTATATTCAATGTCTGAAGCCATCTTTAAAGAAATTCAAGCTATTATTGATCAAAATAATGTGGTTCTATTTATGAAAGGAACCAAACTTGCGCCCATGTGCGGATTTTCTGGTTTCGTTGCCACCGTCCTGAAACGTCTTGAGATTGACTACCATGATGTTAACGTCCTGAAATCACCCGAAATGCGTCAGGGGATTAAAGACTTTACGCACTGGCCTACGATTCCCCAACTTTACATCAAAGGGGAGTTTATCGGAGGAGCTGACATTCTTCGAGACATGCTTCAATCGGGAGAACTCGCAATCCTTCTGAAAGAAAAAGAAATCTTCTTCAGGGAAGAAGCTCTCCATTCGCAAAAAAGCTAAAAGACTGCCTCAGAGATTTTTTCGGCCCAATCCTAAAAATGTTTAATCCACGGCCCTTCAGAAAGAAGATTATTGCGAAAATTATGTTAAAATTTAAATTAAAAATAAATTTTCTTGCACCCAGTGCATCATTGTTGGTTTTTGTACATTCAATAATGATTTGTGATTTTGTTGATGATAGCCAAAGGATTATTGTTGAAACTGGAAGAATGGCGGCTCAACTTCATCCATATCCGACACTTTTAAATCTTAAGGCAAGAAAATTGATGAGCCTTCCTAAAAAAACTTTTCGCGTATTGACAATTGTTGGGTAAGATTTTAATAAGTTCTTGATTTTATGACTTCTGTCAAAAATTTGCGGGATGTATTCAAAATTATCCTACCATTTAAAAAGATCTACAAACACGGAATCGAATGATTTTTCATTCTTCTTAACACTTTTGACACTTTTTCAAGATATTCTATTTTCGGGAGGAAAGAAAGAATGGATTGGGATGCCATCCGAGTCTTTTATCACGTTGCCCGGGCTGGGAGTTTTACCCAAGCCGCGGAAGAGCTTAATATTACTCAATCTTCTATCAGTAGACGCATTGCCGATTTAGAGTACCGGATTCAAAAGAAGCTTTTCATTCGTCACAGTAAAGGACTCACCCTGACGGAAGAAGGAGAAATTTTGTATGAAGCGGCCCGCAAAATGTTTATTGAAATTCAAGGGGCACAGCAGACACTCTCAGAACGTGCCTCAAGTACGAGAGGAAAGCTCACGATTACAACCACTGAAGGGTTTACCTCGACTGTTCTCGTGCACGTTATGATGGATTTTTTAAGGACTTATCCTGATATTTCGATTACCTTTGCCTGCGATGAAAATCTTGACCTCCTTTTAAGAGAAGCCGACGTCGCTATCCGCCCGAAACAAGCCGATCAAACGAATCTCATTCAAATTCCTCTGGTTGATTTGGAGTATGCTCTCTATGCAAGTAAAAGTTATCTAGAAGAATATGGGACCCCTCAGAAGATTTCCGATCTCGATCATCACAGGTTGCTTGTTTTTAAGTACCCCAAACAATCACTTATGTATACAGAACCGGACTGGTTCTTAAAAACAGAGAAAAAAGAAGAAGAATCGCGCGTCCCATACATTACCACAAACTCTGTGAACACACTTTTCACGCTTGTTAAAAGCGGATTCGGAATTACAACCTTTAATTCCAAATCAACTGTAGTAAAAAATGAGGCCCTTATTCGAATCCTCCCGGATCTCATAGGGCCTAAAGTTTCTCTTTATCTGGTTTATCCAACCGAAAGCCGGACGAACCCGCTCATTAAACTTCTAAAGGACTACCTTATAAATAAATTCACCACTTACGGGTAAAGCCACGTACGGGGTTTTACGACTCGAATTATCTTTATTTTCATAGCGTTCACCTCCTTTCTTTGTCTCTTTTTCTTAATACCACGGTAGAATCGCTTGCCGTCAATCGAAATTTTATATTTTTTTGGGAAATTCACTCTATTCCAAAAAAGAAGAATTCTTGCTCGGATTATTTATGATATTAAAAATATAATGAACTCGTTTATGTTATAAAAAATAAATTATCTTTATAAAAAAACAATAAAAGATTCACTAAGTGATCATTTAAACTTATTTTTAACAATCGTTTAATTATGTCTTTACCTATCATCATTATTTTTGACTTATGAGCGAGAATTATTTCGTTCATTCGAAGCAAAAAATGAGGAGGTAGCCTAATGAAAAAAATGAGAAAGGCAATCACGTTGTCTCTCGTCCTTGGCAGCACGCTCGGATCCGTTCCGGCCATGGCTTCCATGACAAAAGATGCCATTTTTATCGTTAACGGAAAACAATATGAAGAACCTGTCCCACGAGCATTCCGAACCACGATGGATGACTATCTTCCAGAACGCCTTGAGCTTTTGCACACCGGGAAAATCAAAATCATGCTCCCCGACGGCTCTGTTAAAACCGTCACAGACATTCCGACTCGAGAGGGCCTTGGAGACTTGAGAATCTCGGGCAGCAGCCAATTCAGCGAAAGAGGATTTCATTATATTCGTGAGCAACTTCAGGCTCGAGGAGTCGATGATCAGACAATTACGTTCGTCGACCTGAGGGAAGAGCCCCATTGTTTTCTGAGCGGGATGCCCGTAAGTTGGTACAATTCTCGAGATCGAGTCAATTTCGGGAAAAATATGTTCGAAGTGGAAGAAGCGGAAATAGCTCTCTTGAAAGATTTGCGGGAGATGAAAGATAAATACGTGGCCCGAGCCATTGACAGAAGCGACGGAGAGATTGTCAGTGCAGAGTTTAAACGCTTTAGCATCACTAGCCCCGCTGAAATATACTCTGAAAAATATCTCGTCAAAACAAAGCATAACATGGGATATATTCGAATCCCCATTACGGATCACATGAGGCCCGAGGACATTGATGCCGATGCCTTTCGAATCTTTTATGATAGTCAGCCTACGGGCGTCTGGAATCACTTTCACTGCGCTGGCGGAAAAGGCAGAACGACCACACTGATGATTCTCTATGATATGATGGCCAATCACAACAACAAAAATATCTCCCTTGAGGACTATGTAGTGCGCCACTATTTACTCGGCGGTTCTAACTTATTCGAACCTCCCGGAGAAGAATGGAAAGCGGAAGATGCAAAGGTAAGAGCCGACTTTATCCGAATTTACTACCAATATATCAATGAGACAGGAGACAGTGACCGAATTTATTTTCGAACCTGGCTTAAAGAAAACCAAATGCAAAATTACGATCAAAACAGTTGATGGCAAACGATAAAAAACGGCGGGGCAATCACCCCGCCGTTTTCTTAGTGTCGAAAATACCTTAATGAGTCAGAATTTCTTCTTCATCCTTATCGGCGACAGATTTATCTCCTTTAGGCGGTTTCCAAACGATCGCCTTAGGCTTTTTGGTAAGTGCATGCTGAACAACTTCATCGACTGTACTAACGGGGATAATTTTAAGCCCTTTTTTGATGTTGTCCGGAATCTCAATCAAATCCTTGGCATTTTCCTCGGGGATTAAAACGGTCTTAATACCGCCTCTTAAGGCTGCGAGGAGCTTCTCTTTCAAGCCGCCGATACCAAGCACACGCCCTCTTAAAGTAATCTCACCCGTCATGGCCACGTCTTTCCTGACGGGAATACCCGTGAGGACGGATAAAATAGAAGTCACCATCGCTACACCTGCGGAAGGACCATCTTTGGGAATCGCCCCTTCGGGAACGTGAACATGGATGTCCGTCTTTTCAAAAAGAGGAGGTTCAATCCCGAATTGAGTCGCCCGAGATCTGATAAAACTTGCAGCGGCTTGAACAGATTCTTGCATCACGTCGCCGAGCTTACCCGTCGTCATCATTTTGCCTTTCCCCGGTAACATAACAGCTTCAATTATCAGAAGCTCGCCGCCTACCTCTGTCCAGGCGAGTCCGGTCGTCATCCCGACCAGATCTTCCTTTTCCGAAACACCATAACGATAACGAGGAACCCCTGCAAAGTCGTTTAAGTTATCTTCGGTAACTTTGACGGACTTCTTCTTCTGGGTCATAATTTGCTTGGTCGCCTTACGCAAAAGATTTGCAATTTCCCGTTCAAGATTACGTACACCTGCTTCCCGCGTATAAAGGCGAATCAATTTTTGTAAAGCCGGTTCCTCGATGTTCCACTCTTTATCAGTCAAACCGTGAGCTTCTAACTGTTTCGGGATCAAGTGCCTTTGGGCGATTTTTATCTTCTCGTCTTCCGTGTACCCGGAGAGGCGAATAATCTCCATTCTGTCCAGAAGAGGTCTCGGGATATCAAGGCTGTTAGCGGTTGTTACAAAGAGCACGTCCGACAGATCATAATCTACCTCCAAATAATGATCATTGAAGGTGTTATTTTGCTCCGGATCCAGCACCTCGAGAAGAGCCGAGGATGGATCCCCTCTCCAATCAGCACCTAACTTATCGATCTCGTCTAAAAGAAAGAGAGGATTGGAGGATCCTGCTTTTTTCATCCCCTGGATAATCTTGCCCGGCATCGAGCCGATGTAGGTACGACGATGCCCTCGGATTTCAGCTTCATCTCGAACACCGCCGAGCGCCATTCGCACAAAATCGCGACCCGTAGCCTTGGCAATGGATTTACCGAGAGACGTTTTCCCCACACCCGGCGGGCCAACAAAACATAAAATCGGGCCTTTAAGCTTTCCCACCCGTTGCTGAACAGCCAGATATTCGAGAATCCGTTCCTTAACCTTTTCAAGGCTGTAGTGATCTTCATTTAGAATTTCCTCGGCTTTATCCAGATCCGTTTTCACAGTCTTATATTTCTTCCAGGGAATGGAAAGAAGCCAGTCCAGGTAGTTTCGAACAACCGTGGCCTCAGAAGACATGGGGCTCATTTGACGTAATTTACGCACCTCCGCCTCAGCTTTCGTTCGAGCCTCCTTACTTAGCTTCGTCTTAGCGATTCTTTTCTCAAGCTCGGAGACCTCGTCTCTTCCTTCCTCTCCTTCGCCTAACTCCCTTTGAATCGCCTGCATCTGTTCTTTAAGGTAATATTCCCGCTGGGACTTTTCCATTTGGCGTTTGACGCGAGAGCGGATTCTCTTTTCCGCTTGGAGGATCCCGATCTCGCCCTCCATATACCCACAAATCAGCTCGAGGCGCTCATCAAGCGTTGGAATCTCCAGGATTTTTTGTTTGTCCGCAACCTTGATCGTAAGGTGTGCCGCAATCGTATCGGCCAACTTCTTAGGGTCTTCAATTTTTGCAACAGACACTAATACGTCAGGTGGAATCTTCGAGTTTAGTTTGATGTATTGCTCGAAGAGAGATTGCGCTGTTCGAACCATGGCTTCAATGTCAGGTGTGAGGATCACGGCCTCTTCGATCGGATCTACATAGGCTTTAAAAAATCCGTCTTCTTCATGGAAACGGAGCACCTTCCCCCGATCGGTTCCTTCAACAAGAACCTTCACGGTTCCATCAGGCAGCTTTAAAAGTTGTAAAATAGAGCCGAGGGTCCCCACCGAATACAAATCTTGAGACTTCGGATCTTCCTTGCTCGGATCCTTTTGTGTGACAAGAAGAATTTTTTGATCTTTTGTCATAACGCTTTCAAGAGCCTTGACGGACTTGTCCCGTCCTACGAAAAGAGGAACGATCATGTGCGGGAACACCACGATGTCACGCAAAGGGAGGACCGGGTACGGGGTTCCTTGAGGGATTTCAAGGGAAGTCATTTTCTTAATAGGCATAAAATCTACGATTCTCGTCTCTGGAGGTTAAAAAAAGAAGGGAGCCGGCTACTGAGCCTTAGATTCTTTACTTTTTCCCTTCTCTGCATAGATTAGCAGAGGTTTAGCCGTTCCTTCAACTACTTCTCGATTGATTACGATTTCTTCGATGCCTTTTTGGGAAGGAACTTCAAACATAGAATCGAGAAGAATGTCTTCCATAATGGAGCGAAGCCCCCGCGCCCCCGTATTTCGGGCGATCGCTTTTCTTGCAATCGCAGACAACGCTTCTTCGGGGAAAGTAAGTTTTACACCTTCCATTTCAAAAAGCTTTTGATATTGCTTCACAAGAGCATTTTTCGGTGTCTTCAGAATTTCAACGAGAGCCGACTCATCTAAATCCTCGAGGGTTGCCACAACAGGCAAGCGTCCTACAAACTCGGGGATGAGTCCATATTTAAGGAGATCCTCAGGTTCGATGTCTTTGAGTATATCCCCCGTTCTGCGATCCTCGGGAGATTTCACGTCAGCACCGAAGCCGATGGAAGAACCCTTCCCACGGGCCGAGATAATTTTTTCAATGCCCGCAAAAGCACCCCCGCAGATAAAGAGGATATTGGTCGTATCCACTTGCAAAAATTCCTGTTGCGGATGTTTGCGTCCCCCTTGCGGCGGCACGGAAGCGATCGTGCCTTCCATAATCTTGAGAAGAGCTTGTTGGACTCCTTCTCCGGAGACGTCTCGCGTAATCGACGGGTTATCTGACTTTCTTGAAATCTTATCCACTTCGTCTATATAGACGATGCCCCGTTGCGCCTTCTCTACGTTATATTCGGCAGCCTGGAGAAGTTTCAGAATGATGTTTTCTACATCTTCACCAACGTATCCGGCTTCCGTTAAAGTCGTTGCATCGGCAATTGTAAAAGGAACATCCAAAATACGCGCAAGCGTTTGAGCCAAAAGAGTCTTACCGCAGCCTGTGGGACCGATCAAAAGGATATTGGACTTGGCCAGCTCAATATCGCTGGAGGCGGAAAAGCTATCAATCCTTTTATAATGGTTATAGACAGCAACGGCTAACACGCGCTTGGCACGTTCCTGCCCGATCACATAATCATCCAAAACGCGGCAAATCTCCTGAGGAGAAGGAATATCTTTCTCGGATTCGATGCCGATCGATTTATTTTCTTCCTTAATGATCTCGATACAAAGATCAACGCACTCATCACAGATAAAGACGTTAGGTCCCGCAATAAGCTTTCGAACTTCGTGTTGACTTTTCCCGCAAAAAGAGCAATGGAGTAGTTCTTTTTCGTCACCTTTAGCCATTCTTCTCCGCCTATCTACACATCTTTCTTTTTTTATTATGGGGGAAGCTTACCCTCTTCCCTTGATTTTAGTTTCTCAAAAAGAGAATAAAAATTAGTTAACACGAGAAGAAAAAATAGCCAAATGCTTATTTTCCTAAGCGGCCTCTTTTCTTTCCAGAACAATCTCGTCCACAAGGCCGAATTGCTTAGCTTCCTCTGCAGATAAAAATTTGTCTCGCTCAACCGCATCCGAAATAGTTTTAATATTTTGTCCCGTATGACGCGACATAATCGTGTTGAGGCGTTCCCTCAGTTGTAAAATTTCACGCGCTTGAATCTCAATATCCGTCGCTTGCCCCCGTGCCCCGCCGTGAGGTTGGTGAATCATCACTCTCGCATTGGGAAGGGCATAGCGCTTACCGGCAGCACCTGCACATAAAAGCAATGCCCCCATAGATGCAGCCTGCCCAAGAACGATCGTTGAGACGGGAGGGCGGATGTATTGCATGGTGTCATAAATGGCCAGACCTGCCGTGACGACCCCTCCCGGCGAATTGATATAGAAGGAAATATCTTTTTTCGGATTTTCGGCCTCCAAAAAAAGTAACTGGGCACAGATTAGGTTTGCCACGTGATCGTTGACTTCCCCTGTCAGAAAAATAATCCGCTCTTTAAGGAGGCGCGAGTAAATATCATAAGAACGCTCTCCCCTTGCTGTTTGCTCGATCACCATCGGCACAAGTGTATTCATAACCGGTTCATAATCTGCCACGAAGGTCCTCCATTTATCATTTTCTTGAATGATGCCTTGCCATCCTTATTTTCACTTTAAAGGCTGAGCCCCACCTTGGCAAGCAAATTG
Source organism: uncultured Thiotrichales bacterium (assembly GCA_964443525.1). Taxonomy (GTDB): domain Bacteria; phylum Pseudomonadota; class Alphaproteobacteria; order Caedimonadales; family Caedimonadaceae; genus CAYUCY01. The sequence continues at coordinate 35,982 of CAYUCY010000003.1, read as the reverse complement.
GTTGTATGAAAAGAGGCACTCACCTTTCTAATAGTATCTTTAAGGAAAGCATATTGATATATTGTTATTTAATGTATATATGTAATCAGAAAAAATTATAAATAAAAAATCGAATATTGAAAAATAGGAGGCCTTATATGCCCTTAAGAAATACTATTTACGGAATTTGGAAGGCAGCTGTCCTTGCTATCGGCTTTTCTTTTCTATCAACGCCTGCCTTCTCAAGTTCTCTTAAATCTGAAAAATCTCCCGATCCCGAGACAATTACCCTCCGGCCTGCCCAAACTCAAAACGGTATGGGTATGAATTTCCCATCCCTCGGATCCTTCGAAGAAGACTTTTTAGCAGAATGCAGAGCGTTAGAAATGTCTGAACATAGAGACTTGGGTGAAATTCTTTTTCTGGGAGAAGTCTACGGGCGCCTCCCCATGCACGTCTTGAGAAAGACAAACATTTCAAATCTCATGTCTATGGTTAATGACTTATCCATAGAGAATTTAAAGCCTCTTCTGAAAAAAATCGTTTCCATGAAAAAAAGTATCGATACTAGCGAGATTCAACAAGGCTTCCGACATATAGTCGTTTCGGCGGGAAGACAAATTTCTTCGATCTTCTGATGTGCTTCAAACGTTCTTCATTTTTTTGACGGTGAGAAAGTCTTAAGGTTTTTTATCAACACTTATAATTTTCTAAAGCCGGGCGAAAAAGCTTTTATCTTTACTCTTTCAAGAGGGAAAAGTTTTACATATGAAGAACTCGCAGAGTCTCCTCAGTTTGCTGCGATTTACGCGCTCATTCTTTATCGAATAATGGAAGCCGCATCAAAGGACCCGTCCCTTCTTTTCCCAGGGCTCGTAAATGATCATTGGATGTAGAGAAGACGAATACGCTCAGAGCTCTCTTGATATGAAACCCAACGGCCTTGGGCTCACAAACCTTATCCCTGTAACAACTCTGAAGCTCCTTGCAGAACAAGTCGGTCTGAATATTCTCTCCATCAGGAATTACGAGGCAAATTACTCTACCGGCTTTACTATGGATGAAACGGACGATGGGCAATCTTGCGGACTTATTCTTGAGAAACCCGCGGACGCCTCCCCGACCTTCTCAGCATAGAGAGAGTCATTGGATCCGATCTTTGTTCAAGCGTGTTTAGAGTTAAAAGAGCGCATGAAGGCTTTTATCGATACAAAGAGCTTCGTTTCATCGAACCTTACCCATGGATTGAGGAACGGACAGAAGACGACAATTAATCTAATCAATACTAAAAGAAAAAAATTAAATAGAAAAAAGGGGTCAACCGGCCCCTTTTTTAATCTTTATAAATATCTCTATTAAAGAAATTATTCGTCCTCTGTGATTTCTTTGACTTTCTTTTCCAGCTCTTCAATTTTCACATCCTTGTCCGTTACTTTAGACTTTTCAAGGATGCACTCGATCACCTTATCTTCAAACAAGGGCGCTCTGAGAGAAGCCAGCGCTTGGGGATTATTTCGATAATACTCGATCACTTTCTTTTCCTGACCCGGATAGCGGGAGGCAACCATGTAAAGCTCTCGTTGAAGATCCGCGTCAGGCACGGTTACCTTATGCTCCTTCCCGATTTCAGCCAAAAGAAGGCCTAACCGCACACGACGCTCGGCCAGCTGTTTATATTGCTCCTGTTCTTTTGCATCGTCCTTCTTGGTTTCTTTTTTCTTTAGTTTTGCCTCATTTGCTGCTTGAGGCTGTTCAGCGCTCTCACGTTGCACTTGCTCCCAAATGGATTTGAATTCGAGGTCTACAAGCCCTTGAGGAACCTCAAAGGTAAAAGATTCCGCAAATTGGTCTAGAATTTCACGCTTTGAAACCAGGAAGCTCATTTGATCCCGATCTTTCTGAAGGGAATTTTTGACGTTTTCGCGCAGCTCTTTTAAGTCTTTCAGACCCAGCTTTTGGGCAAATGCGTCATCCAAGACAGGAATAACTCCTTCCTTGATCTCCTTGATCTCAACATCGAAAGTTGCTTCCTTCCCGGCCAAATCTTTAGCGTTATAATCTTTAGGAAAATTAATGTTAAAGGTTTTGGACTCCCCTACCTTAAGGCCGATAAGCTCGTCTTCAAACCCGGGGATAAACGTGCCGGAGCCGATGACGAGCAGCTGGTCTTCC
>CAYUCY010000003.1:30401-33821 GCA_964443525.1 uncultured Thiotrichales bacterium | reverse complement strand
AAACATGCCTGAGCCCAGCTCTAGATCCATCCCCGGAGAAGATCCTCCTACGATAGGCTTCTCTCCGATCGTGCCTTTAAATGAAATATGAACGGTATTTCCTTTTTGCGCCTTAGCGCCTTCCTTAGTCGCTTTCAAATCCTTATTGTTCTGGGTAATACGTGCCAATGTTTCCTCAAGAGCCTTCTCATCAACGGCTGATTTCAAGCGGCTGAACTTGAATTTCTCTAGATCAACCTTAGCAATCTCCGGCATGAGCTCAACAGTAACCGCACAAGTCAGATCTTTCCCATCCTCAAACTTCTCAACATCAACTTTTGGTTGAAGAGCCACCTTTAGTTTTTTCTCGTTAATTAAATTTCGAATAGCCGATTGCAGAATATCTTCCAAAACGTCCCCTTTAACCGAATCTTCATAACGTTGTCTCAACACGGGCAACGGAACCTTGCCGGGGCGAAAGCCTGCGATTTTCACAGATTGCCCTACGGAGAGCAATTTTTCTTCTATTTTTTGAGCAATCGATGTCGCTGGAATCACGATTTTAAATTCCTTAAGCAACCCCTCGGACTTTGTTTCGGAAATTTTCATGAGGAAACCTTTTCTTCGCTGTTTAAAGTGGTGCGGGTGGAGGGACTTGAACCCCCACGGCTTTCGCCGCCAGAACCTAAATCTGGTGTGTCTGCCAATTTCACCACACCCGCAAAAAACACATGAGTTCTTTTATAGCACCTTATACTCTGAGAAAAAAGGAAGGTCAAGGATTACAGGTAGTTTCTCAGGACTCCATAACGATTGTTTTGATATTCACGAATTCTCGAATACCGAAAGAAGACAGCTCGCGCCCGTAGCCGGAGTCCTTAATCCCGCCGAAAGGAAGGCGAGGGTCAGAACGTACGAAAGCATTAACAAAGACCGAACCTGCCTGAATCTCCTTCCTAGCCAGGGCTTCCGCTTTTCCTAAATCTTTTGAAAAAAGAGCGGCGCCCAAACCAAAGGACGATTGATTGGCAAGGCGGACCGCTTCATCATTGGTTGAGGCTTCGATGATCACCGCAACAGGCCCGAAAAGCTCCTCATCAAAGGCGGGATTCCCAGGCTTTACATTTGTAAGAAGGGTCGGGGGATAAAAAGCACCGCGCCCCTCTGGAATTTTTCCGCCCAAAACAAGATCGGCTCCTGCTTGAAGAGCCCTTTGAACCTGATCGTGGAGATGAGTGCGAGCCTCTTCATGAACAAGAGGCCCCAACTCATTAGATTCATCTCTAGGATCCCCCATCTTCAGCTTTTCGATTGCAACCTTAAGCCGGGTTTCAAACTCAACTTTTCTGGATGTCTCTACGATAAATCTTTTTGCCGCAATGCAGCTTTGACCTGTATTTTGAAATCGTGCTGTCAAGCAAGCGGGTATAACCTGCTCCAGGTCCGCATCGGAAAGGATTACGTAAGGATCACTCCCGCCTAACTCGAGAACGCATTTTTTGAGATATTTTCCGGCCGTACTTGCAACGGCACGCCCCGCTTTTGTGCTGCCTGTGAGCGTGACCGCCTGAATGAAGGGAGATGCGATCACCTCTTCCATATCAGCATTCATGAGACGAAGAGATTGAAACACTCCTTGAGGAAATCCCGCTTCTTCAAAAAGTTCCTGGATTTTGAGACTACATCCCGTCACATTAGAAGCATGCTTCAAAAGAGTTACATTCCCAGCCAGAAGCGTCGGAACGCCGTAACGAAAGACCTGCCAAAAAGGGAAGTTCCAAGGCATGATCCCGAGCACGCCTCCCAGAGGCTCAAAGGCGATAAAACTCTTGTAAAATTCGGTCTCAATGGGAGCGGATTTCAGGAAGCACTCTCCTTCATTGGCGTAATACCGGCAAACCCAGGCACATTTTTCAATCTCGGCCCGGGCCGGCTTCAAGGGTTTTCCCATCTCCTCTGTCATCAATAAGGCAAGCTCTTCCCGTCGTTTTAAAAGAAGAGTCTCCAAATTTCTCAAAAAGCCCACCCTAGATTCGATCGAGCACGCCCGCCAATCAGAAAAAGCTTCCTTGGATCTCCTAAAAATTTCAGAAAGCTCTTCAGTCGTATGAAGAGAATAGCTTTGAATGACTTCTCCCGTTGCAGGATTGATAGACCTCAGCATGTCTAGGCCTTCTTCAACGATGATTTTTGCGGCGCATTTTCCAAAAGCAGAACCACTTCATCGGAAGTCACTTGTCTAAAATCTTCATACCATGCCCCCACGCCGAAAAAGACCTTGGGTTCGGCAAGGCAAATAATTTGATCGACGAGAGGCTCCAACATTTGAATGACGGAGGGGGGTGCTACCGGAACGGCAATAACGATCGTGCGTGGCTTTTGCTCTTTGACTAGTTGAACGGCAGCCCGAATCGTGGCTCCCGTGGCAATCCCGTCATCAACGATAACGACATCCTGATCTTTCAATGAGAGAGGTGCACGATCCTTTCTGTAAAAATGATTGAGCTCTTCCAAAGTCTTTTTCTGTGCCTCTATAACTGGAGCCATTTTCTCGCGCGTCAGCCCCACTTCCCGAATAACATCCTGATTCTCAACGAGAGTTCCGCCGAACCCTATCGCTCCGAAGGCAAGCTCGGGATCCCCGGGTACGCCGAGTTTCTTGACCAGTAGAATATCGAGGGCGGCCTCAAAACGATGGGCTATTTCGGCCGCGACGACGACCCCTCCTCGAGGAAGCCCCAAAATAACGGGGTTTTGGAAACGTCCTTCCCGATGCATTTTCTCGGCTAGAAGCTCTCCTGCATGAACACGGTTAAAGAACATTTTCTGCTCCCTCCATTGCATTTCACTCAAAAAAATCATAGCGCTGCTTCTTTGTAGCAGTCAAAGGTTTCGAAGAGATTAAAGTCTTCTGCTTTACTTCTCTCAGAATGTCCTTTAGCATAGATGAGACTTCATAATAAAATCAGGGAGATTTTAATGCGTTCTTTGTTTACTGCGTTTCTTTCGACGACCACTCTGGTATCGTCGGCATTCTCGGCCCCTTTCACGGAGGAACAGACAAAAGCTCTTGAGCTTACGATCGAAGAAACACTTCTAAAAAAACCCGAGATCATTGAAAAGACGCTCATCAAGATCCAGGAAAAAAGGGAACAAGAGCATATGGCGAAAGCCAAAGAAGCTATTGCAAAATATAATAAGGATCTCTTCAACAATGAAAGCGATCCTGTGGGGGGCAATCCGGACGGGGACGTCTCTCTCGTCATCTTTATGGATCCGTTCTGCGGTCACTGTCGAAACTTCCATAAAGTGCTTCAGGAAGCTGAAAAAGAGGGGGATCTCAAAAACGCCCGCCTCATTTACAAAGATTTTCCCATCATGGGCAAACCTTCCGTTTTGGCTGTCTTCGGCGCCCTTGCCGCTCACAAGCAAGGGAAATAC
>CAYUCY010000003.1:25391-30391 GCA_964443525.1 uncultured Thiotrichales bacterium | reverse complement strand
ACCTCGACTTTCAAAAAGCTATGTTCTCAGCTGAAAGAGATCTGACGGAAGAGAAAATCTATGCGGTTGCAAAGAAGTTGGGCCTGAACATGGATCAGTTCAAAAAAGATTTCAAAAGCAAGGATAATGAGGAAAGAATTCAAAAAACATTTGAGTTGGCTCAAAATATTGGTATCCAAGGAACACCCGCTATCATTTTACAAGACTCCTTTATTCCTGGCGCTGTAGATAGAGAAGGATTAAAAACACTCGTAAAATCAACTCCTAAAACAAAAAAGGTCCTTCATAATAATAATGCTTGAAGGGGAATACCGTGAAAGGCAAGCGTGGGCTCATCATCGGGATTGCCAACGAGCACAGTCTTGCAACGGGGTGTGCTCGAGCTCTTTATGAGGCAGGCGCCGAACTGGCCGTTACCTACCTGAACGAAAAAGCAGAGCCTTATGTAAGACAAGCCGTTGAAGCCTTTAAGCCCTCCTTCATTCTTCCCTACGATGTCCTATCCAAAGAGGATCATGAAAATCTCTTTAAGAAGATAAAAAAGACCTGGGGCCGACTCGATTTTATCATTCACTCGATTGCTTATGCCGAACAAAGGGACCTGAAAAATCCATTTCACAGGTGCAGTCGAGACGGATTTTTAGAGGCTATGGAAATTTCGTGCTATTCTTTTGTTCGTCTTGCAGGAGAAGCTATCTCTCTCATGCCTCGGGGCGGGTGCCTTTTAACGATGAGCTACTTAGGGGCCGAACGGGTCTTCCCGTCTTACGGTCTCATGGGTCCCGTGAAAGCGGCTTTAGAGAGCAGCATCAAATACTTGGCGGCCGAGCTCGGCCCTCAAAAAATTCGGGTCCTGGGTCTTTCTCCCGGCCCCATCCCCACGAGAGCCGCAAGAGGCATTCCCGCTTTCGAGAATTTAATCGAAACTGCCCGAGAGAGATCCCCGCTTCAGGAGGACATCACGATTGAAGACGTTGGTCGCTTTGCAAAGTTTCTTCTCTCTTCAGAGGCAAAACATCTGACAGGGGATACCTACCTCATTGACGGCGGCTATCACATTATGGGGGTATAAAGCTGGATCATCCTAAAAACTTCTCTGCAAATTCATCGATCAACCGAGTCATTTTTTCATAAGAGACGACCGGATCATAAGTGTCAAGTTTTGCACCATAGGTTCCCGTTCCGTCATCATCCAACCCCATGTACTTCATAAGGTTCGCGATTGAGTAAGCAAAAGCTCTTTGCGTTGGAAAATTGTAGAAAATATTGGCAGCATAGTTATCAATTCCTTTTCCATCCTCAGGGTTATACACGGTTTGCACATAAAATTGATTTTTAAGGTTGAGAGAGACGGGCGTTGGTTCCAAACCTTCTGCTGCAGGAAGCTTGATCGTTTCTTCAGAACCGTCTTCATTATGAACGACTATCTTTCTGTCTCCGATTTTTGGATATTCTTCATCAGCTACGACATCAAAATAGTGGGGGTAATAAGCATGGCGATCCCGGAGATTTGGAGAGAGATGAGTCGTTAAATACCACTTTGCGTGTGCAATCATGGTCGCCAGAATCTTATCGGATGAAGTTTTTTCCGAAAAAAGAGGCAGCCCGTGCTCAACTTGATATGAATAGTCGGTTAGCTCGTGTGTTAGCCAAAATAGATTTCCAAAAGCTTTTTGTTGGTCCCTAGAGGAAGAGAACCGTTATTTTCGGCATCAGAGTCGACACAACCTTTATCATCGCCTTCATATGAGCTGCATTTTCCAGAGGCTTAAGAGAGGGTGCAATTGATTGAAGATGAAGCAAGTCGTGGCCGAGAAAATAAGCGAAATCTCCCGCTTTAATCAGACCTGCATGCAGGTCATAAGCTTCTGCTTTCAGGGGCAATCCCGTAATGGCAACCCCTTCTGCAAAAGCTTCGGCATATGTTTTCAATCCATAGATCGGAGAATTGCAAACAAGCGGGAAAACCCAGAAGCCTCGATCACAGGGACGAAAGAAAGTCAAAAGAGCATTTTGGGGACTTTCAAAATCAGTCGGATTCACATCACTCATATTTTCTGTAACATAGTCCTCAGCTTGAGATTTTCCTTTATCATAAGGCAGCATCCAGAGCTTAGTTTGAATCAGAAAATTCAGACCCTTAAAAATCTCAAAGGGACTTGAGAGATCCGGATTTAAAGAAATTGCCAGCTGAAGAGTCAGGTAATTCAGTCGATTGAGACTGAGCGTCCAACCTTCGATTTCTCCTCTCGCATAGCTTGAGATAAGCTCAAAATTTTCTCGTCGAGGATCTTTCGGTGGAACAACGCTCCCAACTTTATAAACGACTTCGGCTGCAAATCAGCTAATTCCTCTGAGAAATCATCAGGACCTTTCAATGTTTTCTTTATCTTCTTAAACCTTTCAAGTGAATCACTCTTTGTGTTAAATATAGATGACAGCTTTTCTTCGACATTTGGAGTCTCTGAGAGCGAGCTTGCCTGAAGTGAAAATGAAGTGACAGAAAGAGCAAGAACTAAAAGAGGTGCTTTTTTCATAAGTTAAACCCTTTCTAATCTTAACTTGATCACACTAATTACCATATTTATTCCAAAGAATCAACTTTTTTACGATATGAAAAATAAATGAATCAAACAGACATCAACTTCTCGATGAGCGTCTTGCGGATGCCGATGTAAAGGAGAGGTGTTGTGAAAAAAGAAAGCGCCCCTAAAATTTTAAGAGCAAGCGCGGCTTCTTGTGGCTCTGCTGTTGTTGCGAGCAACCCCAGTAGGAGGATCGGAAAAAAAAGTGGCAGAGACAAAAGTGGCATGAGAGTCTGCCCTCGCCCATTTAAAAGAAGGGCTGATAAAAGAGAAGACGTTAAAATAAAAGGGGGGAGAGCCAACCCTAGAGCAACTCCGAAAGAAGTGGGAAGAGTCTGCAGAATGATAAAAGTGCCAATGATAAGAAACCCCACACTGCCTAGAAAAATCACCTGAGAAAGAAGCTTCACACATAAGTACCGATCAAAAAAAGGAGGTGTCGTATACAAAATTTCAAGAGTTCCAGAATCAAAGTCCTCCTGAAAAAGGTGCATATGCGCTTGTGAGAGGAGGAGGCTCACGAAAATCCAGATAAGGATCGGTAAAACACCTTGGGTGAGCGCTTCAAAGAAATGCAAAAGACCTAAGAAAATCAGAAAAAATGTGAACGCATGCAAAAGATCCCGCCGTCCTCGCCCGTTCCTTGAAAATTCCGTTAAAAAAGATCTCAGAAAAGTCATGAAGCCATCCTCAGGAGATCCCGATGCCAAGGAACAAAGATTAAACCGAACCTAGTTTCGGAAGGCTTTGTGAGAAGAGCCATCCCGCCTTCAAGAAGATGCCGCTCCATTAAAGATTCAAAAACCAGACATCCTTCCTCATCAAGGTGTGTAAAAGGCTCGTCTAGAAGCCATAGAGGGTTCATTTGGAGTAAAAGAGGCAAGAATTTCAACCGCTGACGCTCCCCGGAGGACAATGTACGTACAGGGCGGTTTTCAAAGCGTGTTAGATGAAGTCGGGCGAGGTGATCCTCAAGCACTTCTTTAGAAGCAGGCCAGTAAAGCATCCAAAAACGAATATGCTCTCGAACCGTGAGATCCTCTCGGAGCCCTCCTTGAACGCTCAGATGGGACGCGTATCCTTGAAGACTTGCAACAGTTTCTTGATCCCGTAAAACCTTCCCCTCATAAGAGCAGAGCCCCATAAGTGCCCGCAAGAGAGTGGTTTTTCCGGACCCGTTCGCCCCTTCGCATAAAAACGCCTGGCGTGCGTTTATCGTCAGTGTCACAGGCGGAAAAACAGGAGCTCCTTCACGAAAACATCTAACGCAATCCAAAACTAACTTTTTCATGGCTTCATCCTAGCACAAGAGAATACCTTCATAACAGAGTCTTGATTTCCTGAGTCACTCGGGTAGGATCGGCAGTATCATTCTAAAATTGGAGAAGCTATGTTTAAAGTTCATCTATTAGGCGCCTTAAAAGATCGTTTTTCTTCCTCAAGAGAGGACTCCCTCCACTACGAATTCAACTGTCAAATACAGGAGGGGGCTTTGCCCCAGCTCACGATTGCACGAGAAGAAGAAGATCTCAAAGCGATCTATTCCCTTTCTGAAACATGGCGGAATCGATTCAAAGATGTTCTTATTCTGGGCACAGGAGGATCCAGTCTAGGGGCCCAGACATTGCTCGCTTTAAAACAGCATCCTTTTGCAAAGAAAAAAAACCTGCGGGTTCACTGTCTGGACAATGTCGACCCACACACCTTTGATGCCTTGCTCGAGACCGTTGATCTCAGCAACACGGGCATCATCGCTATTTCAAAATCCGGAACGACTGCAGAAACTCTCTGTCAATTTTTAATTCTTCTTGGGGCCCTTGAAAAGCACGATCTTGACCCACGCGATCATGCTTTGATCCTCACGGAAGAGAAACCCTCCCCCCTGAAAAACCTTTCCGATGAACTTGGCATCCCCTTTCTCCCCCATCACCAAGGAATCGGCGGTCGCTTTTCGGTTCTTTCGAACGTGGGATTGCTGCCCGCAGCATTAGCAGATATCAATGTAACCGCAGTCCGGCAAGGCGCCTCAGCTTACCTTTCAGATGTTCTGGAGGGGAAACGAGAAGAACCTTTTGAGGGAGCACGTGCAGCCTACGTCCTTAATCGGAGCCAGGGAATCACTCAAATGGTGATGATGCCCTATGTGGATCGCCTGAATACTTTTTCCTTTTGGTATCGGCAACTTTGGGCGGAGAGTCTGGGGAAAGAGGGGAAAGGGACAACGCCAATTAATGCTCTCGGCACCGTTGACCAACACAGTCAGGTCCAACTTTACCTCGGAGGACCTCGGGATAAGTCTTATACTTTTTTAATTCTCAAAACAGAAGGTCGAGGACCGAAAGTAAGCAGAAGTTTGTCTCATCAGTGCGGCATGAGGGAGCTGGCCGAGAGAACCATAGGAGACCTAATGACGGC
>CAYUCY010000003.1:0-25381 GCA_964443525.1 uncultured Thiotrichales bacterium | reverse complement strand
AGCAAAGTGCAACGATCCAAACATTTTCAACTCATGAATTGCCGGTTCGAGTTTTCGAAATCCAAAAGCTTGACGAAGAAACCATGGGCGCCCTTTTCATGCATTTTATGATTGAGACAATCGCAACAGCTTCTCTTATGAAAATTAACCCTTTCGACCAGCCGGCCGTTGAAGAAGGAAAGCGCCTGACACGCACCCTTCTCGAGCAAATGGAGAGAGTTGCATGACGATTAGGCTTCTCCCTCAAACGCTCATTAACCAGATTGCGGCCGGAGAAGTCGTCGAGCGACCTGCTTCTGTCGTGAAGGAACTTGTTGAGAACGCGCTTGATGCCGGCGGGACGAAGATTGAAGTTCAGATTCGAGACGGTGGCAAAAGCTATCTCTCGGTTCTAGACAACGGAAAAGGCATGAGCCCTGAAGATTTGGAGCTTGCCGTTGAACGTCACGCGACATCCAAAATTCCCGATGAGGATCTTTTCAATATCGTAACGCTCGGCTTTCGAGGGGAGGCCCTCCCTTCGATCGGATCCGTTGCCCGATTGACGGTGATGACTCGCGAGGAGGGAGCCGAAACTGCCTGGCGCCTCAGTGTGGAGGGAGGCATTAAATCATCCGTCCAGCCGGCATCAGGTCCCCGAGGAACGAAGATTGAGGTCAGAGACCTCTTTTTTGCGACCCCCGCACGCTTAAAATTTTTAAAGACAGCAACGACGGAAAGTCATCAAATTGCCGAGGTTTTAAATCGTCTGGCAATGGCTTACCCCGCTGTTTCATTTGTTTTTCGGGATGAGAAAAAAACTCTTTTCGACTATAATGCTTTTGGTCAAGAGGTAGATGCGCTTCGTCTTAGACTGGCCCAGATTATCAGTTCTGGTTTTTTCGAAAATAGTATCCCGCTCGAGGTGGAAAGAGAAGAGTATACTCTCAAAGGCTTTATCAGCGTCCCCACGTTTAACCAGTCCACGGCTGCACATCAGTATCTTTTTGTGAATGGACGCCCTGTAAAGGACAAGCTTTTAACAGCCGCCATCAGAGTTGCTTATCAGGATTATCTAGCGCGTGATCGGCATCCCACCGTTGCTCTTTTCCTTCAAACACCTCTTCGAGAAGTGGATATGAACGTTCATCCCGCCAAAACGGAAGTTCGTTTCAGGGATGCTCAGTTCGTCAGAGGGTTCTTAATCTCGGCCCTGAAAAATGCGCTTCATGATTTCGGGCATCGGGCTTCAACCACCCTTGCAACTCAAGCGATTGCGTCTTTTAATCCTTCCGTCGTTCATTTTGAAGCTATACCAAAACCAAAATCTCCGGAAGACAATATCCGTCTCCCTCAAAACCTTTTTTCAGCTTCGCGTTCTTCTTTCTCGAGACCGTCGCATCCCCAAATCCAAAGGGGAAATTTTGCTCAAAGCCCAGATCCCCTTCTTAAGGAGACTGAAGATTCAATGCCCTACGAGGCCCCTTCAACTCCTCCCTTAGGGTTTGCAAGAGCTCAAATCGATTTGACATATATTGTCGCCGAGAGCGATCATAGTCTGATTCTGGTGGACCAACATGCCGCCCATGAAAGACTCGTTTATGAGGAGATGAAGCAACGGATCCGTGAAAAGAGCGTTCCCCGACAAGGTCTTTTGGTTCCCGAGGTCGTGACGCTTAAGGCGGATGAAGTTGAAGCCCTCCTGAATCACCGAGAAGAGTTACAAGCCTTCGGACTTACGATTGAGAGCTTCGGCGGAGATGCTATTTTAGTACGAGAAGTCCCGGCCCTTCTCAGGTCCGTTTCTCCCGCGCCCCTCGTTAAAGACCTTGCAACCGAATGTCTTGAGCTCGGAAAGGAAGTCTCACTGCAAGAAAAGGTGGAAGAGGTGCTTGCAACTATGGCTTGCCACGGAAGTGTACGGGCGGGTAAAAAACTTTCCCCCGATGAGATGAATGCTCTCCTACGGCAGATGGAAGCAACCCCTCATTCAGGCCAATGTAATCATGGTCGCCCTACCTACGTAGAGCTTCAGAAAGCCGACATTGAAAAACTCTTCGGCCGCCGTTAGGATAACAAACTTTAAGGAGCCCCCAATGATTGATCATCTTTCGTTTTCTGTTAAAAATTATGAGGAAAGCCGCACATTCTATGATGCGACTTTGAAAATCCTCGGATATGAAAGGCTCATGGAGTTTGACAACCCTGAGCATCAGGCGGTTACGGAAAAGACAGTAAAGCCTCTTTCTGGATCGGCGTTGAGAAAGAAGAGAAGATGCAAGGAAACAAATTCGGAGACGCAAAAGGACCTCATGTGGCCTTGCTCCTTCTATTCAAGCGATCGAGACGTGGTATGAGGAAGCCTTAAAGCAAGGAGGAACATGCAACGGGAAGCCTGGTCCACGGCCCGAATATCATCCCGGATACCGCGTTGCATTCATCATCGATCCGAACGGTTAGCGTCTTGAAGCCGTCCTTCATGATTACCAAGAGCTTTCCTGAGCTGTGCTCTCAATTTATTGTTCTCGTTTTTCCCTTTTTAAAGTGAACTTGATATATTGAGTTGCTCGAGCATTATATAAAATATAATCCAACCTCGTTTTAGAGTCTATTCCTTTGTAAGGTGTCGCCTTATAAAAGTCTTTGTCCTCATGGTTTCCAAGCCACTTCTTTAAAAAGTCTGCAAATTTCACACTTTCGACAGATGTTGTATGGTCAACCGTTGGGCTAAATCCTAGCGTTGGCCCCAAATAGCGATGAAACGCCTCTCCATAATCGAGCGCTTCGATCCATGCAGACCCTTTATAATAATCCGAGGAGCCTTCCCTAGACCCCGTTTCATAAGGAAACGGCGTTGCCATTAACTTGACCAGATCCTCTTCGCACCCCTTCAAAAGAGCACCAAGCTTTGAAACATTTAAAGTAGGGAATTTGCTTTGCTCCACATCAGATGAAGCGGTTACATTGTAATAGAGATTAGCCCCTCTATTGTACAAAGAGATAAAAATCGATGACTGGTTTTCTGGGGTCTCTTCCTTCTTTTCTTGCGATAGAGAGATTGAAGTTACAGCAGTATTCTTCCCTGTATCTGTCTTTTCATCAGTTTGTTGAGATCCACAAGCAATACTACTCCCCAAAAAAGTTCCGAAGAACAAATAAGCAATCGCTTTTTTCATTCACATACCTCCCTTTATCACACGGTTTTATCAGAAAAACGATAATCCATTTTTTTTAAAGCTACAAGCTGTCTTCTTGGAAGGATAGAAGCTGAATTAAAGCGTCGGAGATGGCTTGCGATGCCAGATAACGGAGGCGGCTGAAGAGACTTCTATATCATATAAAACGGGCGGGACGACGGTGGTCGCATGATTCAGGGAAGCGAGCGTATAGAGACCTCCTTGAGATCCGGGAAGGAACTTTCGAACAAGAGACCCGTGGCTTTTGGTCGTCACGATACACGTTTTATAGAAAAGCTTTTTCAAGGCAAGGCCGTTCTGATAAATACCGCCTACGTAGTCTCCCCTCGAAAAATAAGGTTCCATGGCATCGTCAACGACAAGGGCCACGTGCGCATAGGGATTAAGGTGTCGGAAATAAGCTGCCTCTTTCAAAACGACAATTTCGGGATCAAAAAGTTCCTTGAGAGAGTTTGCAGAAGCAGGGATGTCTTTTGCGGGCAACAATCCTGATTGCATTTCGACCAGAGTGCGCGGTGCAAGACCTACCTCTTCCATAATCCAGTCGACGCTACAATAAATACCCGAGGACTTGAGGCAATCGACGACTTTTTTAGCCCCCTTAAGGGTCAGGGGATTCCGACCGCTTTCCCAGGCTTCGAGCGTAGACAAAGAAAAATCATGTTCTTTGCAAAATTCTTTCCGTGAAAGCCCCGTCAAAATCCGAGCCGTTTTAAGACGTCTTGCACGTCCTAGCGTTTCGGATTCTGGATGATCGGGCTCTAACTCCATAATTTTTCCTCAAAATTTTTAATTGTGCCATTTATGCACGCATGAACTACCATACTCTGGTGGTTCCTGAAAGAAAAAAGTTGCCTCATATGTGACAAAAAGCCAAATAATCATAAATTAGGTTTTTAACACAAAAATAGATTGGATACGAGGAGATTTTGTGGTAAAGAAGAAATAACTTAAAAAACAATCCTTAGAAATGACCGATGACAAACGCTAAAATGATATTTGATGTTGCTTCTTCCGCTTCTCTTCAACTCGAAGAATTGACGTTAAAGAGCCATCTTTTGCGCAGCGATACCAGCACTTTGGAGCTGGCTGCGTCCTGGGTTGGCAATCGCCGCAAAGAAGCAACGGGATATCCTTTTTCTCCCCAGACTTCGTGGAGTCCTTTCTAGGGTTACCTCTAAAAGATCTCTTGACATTTTCGAAAAGAATATTTAATATAATTTTCAAAGTTGATCGGGATACTCTCTATGACGTTGGCTCAAAAGGCATATACAAAAATCCATGATGATATTTTGGACGGCGCTTATGCACCAGGTGAGCCTTTACGGATGGACCGTTTGAAAGTCGACCTCAAGATGGGCTTTAGCCCTATCCGCGAAGCCCTGATGAGGCTTGTGACGACAGATCTCGTAAAGCTTGAGGACAATAAAGGATTTCGAGTTGCCCCCATGTCCTCATTTGAAGTCGGCGATCTTCACCGAACGCTCCTTCAAATTGAAATTCTCGCTCTGATACAATCCATGGATCAGCGAGGACGAGATTGGGAAAACAATATTATAAAGTCCCTGGAAACCCTTGAGAAAATTGAAACCACTACCCTTCAAGGCTCTGCGCAGTATGAAAAATGGCAAGCAGCCAATCATGCGTTTCACTTTTCTCTCGTTGCCGGTTGCGGGTCACCTCTCTTGCTCAAAATTCGTCATGATTTATGGCGTCGGATTGAGCGCTACATTCGCATGACCTTTAATTTATCAAAAGATCCTTTGCCTCTCGATTGCGCAAAACATCGTGCAATTGCGGAGGCCACTTTAGATGGTCGAAAAGACAAAGCATGTTCCCTTTTGACCGATCATATCCTGGGTTCCATGAAGGTTGTTCTCGCAACCTTATGTGAGCACAAGGTCCATTAGTTTCTGAATTTTGCCTATTTTCAAATTTTTAAAGAGATAATTTTATTTTCGGAGTTTTATCATGATTACTATTTCTAATCTGTCGATGCTTTTTGGCTCGAGACTTTTGTTTGATGACGTTAATCTGCTTCTCACACCCGGCAACCGTTACGGTCTCGTCGGTGCCAACGGAAGTGGAAAAACCACTTTTCTAAAAATCTTAGGTGGTCAAGAAGAGGCAACACTCGGGGAAATTTCTCTTTCTAAATATACCCGGGTTGGTTGGATGCAGCAAGATCAATACAAATATGAAAACGACCTCATTTTGGAGGTCGTGCTTCAAGGCAAGGAATCCCTTTGGAAGGCCCTGGAAGAAAAAGGAAATTTGCTCAAAAAAGATCAAATTACGGCTGAAGAAGGGATGCGCCTCGCTGAATTAGAAGAAATCATTGCAGATAATGAGGGTTATACGGCCGAGGCGGTAGCCCATGAGATTTTGGGGGGTCTCGGGATTCATGAGGATTATCATCTCGAACCTCTCTCTGTTCTCTCGGGAGGTTATAAACTACGCGTTTTATTGGCCCAAGCTCTTTTTAACAATCCGGACGTCCTTCTCCTCGATGAGCCAACGAACCACTTAGATATCGTGACAATTGGATGGCTTGAGAATTATTTGCGAAAGGACTTTAAAGGTCTTTTACTTTTTATCTCTCACGACCACGATTTTTTAAATAACCTATCGACCCATATTCTTGATATTGATTACGGTGAAATTATTTTCTATACGGGAAATTTTGATCAATTTCTTGTTCAGAAGCAGGCAAAAAAAGAACAGATTGAAGCAGAAAAAGCGACAGCCGAAAAGCGCATTGCCCACCTTCAATCCTTTGTGGATCGCTTTCGTGCCAAGGCAACTAAGGCACGCCAAGCCCAATCCAAGCTCAAGCAAATAGAGAGAATCGAAATTCCGGAAATTCAGGATTCATCAAGACGTGCGCCTCACTTTGCTTTCAAGCAGCAGCGCCCCTCGGGCAAAGAAGTTCTAGAAGTTGAAAAAGTCTCAAAGCGATTTGAAGAAAATCAGGTTTTAAAGAACGTCTCTTTCAAAGTTAAGCGTGGTGAAAAAGTAGCCATCTTGGGCCCTAACGGCGTTGGTAAATCGACCCTCCTAAAAATTTTGACGAATCATCTTAAAGCGGATGAGGGTCAGTTTATTTGGGGCTATGAGACCCACGTGTCCTACTTTGCTCAAGATCATCATGAGCAGTTGGAGGGACGTCAGACTCTTTTAAATTGGCTGGAGGAACAGGCGCCAGATGAGGTCACGCAACGTCTGAGAGGAGCTTTGGGGCAGATGCTTTTTACTCAAGATGATGCATTTAAGAGTATTTCTTCTTTAAGCGGTGGCGAGGCGGCACGCCTGCTTATGGCGAGTATCATACTAGCCCAGCCGAATGTCATTGTTCTTGATGAGCCGACAAACCATCTGGATTTGGAAGCCCGGGAGGCGCTTGCCTCAGCCCTTCATTCCTTTCCGGGAACCGTTCTTTTCGTCAGTCACGATCGCCACTTCGTCTCAAAAGTCGCCAATCGTATTCTGGCCTTAAGTCCCAAGGGACTCAAGGATTACCCCGGCAACTTTGCCGAATACCTTCACAAGGTCGGAGATGACTATTTAAGTCGTGAATGGTTAAAAGGTCGAGGATAAGACAAAAAACAAGAAATACGGAAGCCTTCCATGAAGCTTCCGTGTTTTTCTTGTTCCCCATCATTTTAATTTTTTTCTATTATGCAACTTGATGCCGCTTTCTAATCATGATAAGTCCTTGTTTAAATTCATAAAATCATCAATATAATAAAGGAGGAATATATATTATGATGAAAAAAGGACTTGTATTCGGGGTTGCTCTGACTTTTTTAACCGAGGCGAGTGTTGCCTCAAGGATCGACGAATCTTCCTCGTCAACACTAAAGATGGTCTACGAAGGCATAAAATCATCCAGTTCCATTGTTGGTCACTTCTTTTCAAGCATGGTACCGGAGAGGGCGCCCGAAGATTTCCGAAAGTTTTGGGAGATGGGTTTCAGCGGTATCGCCAAACATATCGGAACTTCGATCAAAGAACATCCTTTTGAGGCAGCTTTATTCCCTGTCTCAATAGTCCTGGGCGGGACGAGCTTAGGGGAAACTTACCCCCTGCTCTCCCTAGCAACGGGAACGGCTTATTCCATAAAAAATGCCTTTAACGTGTTCCCTCTCATTCAAAAAATAGACGGACAATCTTTTCTCGGGAAAGGCATTAAATTCCTTTCTTACGGAGGCGTTTTGTATCTTGCCGCTTCCGTCCCCATGGCTCAAGCGATGCAACTTAACACGGACATATGTGAATTACCTGGAGGGTCTTATTTGGGGTCTTGTCATAATGTAACTTCGCACTTATATCACAGTTCTGATCCTAATGTTCCTGAGTCCTGTGTGTTGGAAGCGAGTTGTAACACGATTATCCCTTCCATCCCTCCTCAACCGAACGTTTTTTATTATGACAGGGGTGATATTAGGAGCTTAAATCTTTCTAACAATAACGGCACACTGATGATTAGTGGGCCAGACCCACACCTCTCTCAATTAAAGGATATTACTTGCGAACAATTACAAGGATCTTTTAGTGACACGTGTATAGTCGAAACCTCTGTTTACAAAAGTAGCGACCCTGTTTTAAGGACAACGCCCTTTTGTAAAATGGAAGCCCAATGCCAAGACACACAAGGTCGTTACTCGGATACCAAGAATTATGTTTATTATGGCTACAAACGGAGCCAAGTTGAAGTTGGGGACGTTAGAGTGGAAAATTGTGATGATAAACTAGTTTTCCGAAGCATAGGCGGCGACAGCCAGTGTTCTGGGAAATCTCGTGAAGCCATTAAAGAAATGGCAATGAGAGAAGGAAAAAGACATAATTCAATGAGCAGCAAAAGCACTCAAGGGAAAGACGAGTTGTAATGAATTCTTGCGACACAAATCTTGGATTTATCTCTGGCTTGAGATTATAGCATCCAAGGTATGCTATACCGAAGTGTGTGTAAAAATAGTGTCTAAGTAAAATAATTTTTCAGAGATCTTTGAAGATTAGCCTGCCCTTACGCTCGAAAGGGCAGGTTTTTTCATTATAAATTTACGAAAGCAAGGAAACACAGCAAAAGGTTGACAGACTTTTGAAAATATCTTATAAGGAGCTCAGTTTAAGAGCTTTAACTACCTTCAGTGGCCCCAAAATCTCGGATCAAAGGGGGCTCAACGGAGTAAAAAAATGAAGAGAACTTATCAACCCAGTAAACTCGTGCGCAAGCGTCGCCATGGTTTTCGTGCACGTATGGCCACCGTCGGGGGTCGCAAAGTGATCAACGCTCGGCGAGCAAAAGGACGTGCACGTCTTTCGGCCTAACCCTTGAAACCAGTTGAGACTTTCAAGAAATCCGCCGACTTTAAAAAGTTTCAGAGCTCTCCCTTCAGTTGGGCGAGCTCTTCGGCTATTGTAAAAGCGGTGAAACGCGAGAGTAATGAAGGCGTTCGAGTAGGTTATATTGTCACGAAAAAACTAGGCAAAGCAGTGCAACGAAATCGCATCAAACGTCGCTTGAAAGAGGCGGTAAAAATCGCTTTTCAAGGTGCCGCTCTTGAAGGATACGACTATCTCCTGATCGGGCGAGCTGCAACATTGACAGCACCTTTTGAAAAAATAAAGGCGGATTTGAGCTGGTGTTTGAGCCATCTCAAGCGTCAAATCGAAGAGGCAGGTCATGCGTAAACTTCTCATGGCCCTTTTAAAGGTTTATAAGGCAGGAGTTTCCCCTTATCTTCCGAGAGCGTGCCGGTTCTTCCCTTCTTGTTCGGAATATGCTTATATGGCGCTTCAAGAGCACGGGCTTCTCCGAGGCGGATGGTTTGCCTTCAAGCGGATCGGGCGCTGCCACCCGTGGGGTGGATCGGGAATAGACCTGGTCCCTGAAAAAAATAGATTAAACATATGTTCTCATCATAGACATGAGAGAACGAAAGAAGGATAATAATGGATCGTCAGGAAAAAAGAAACTTATTTATAGCTGTTCTCCTTACAACCCTTGTGATGTTAGGGTGGAATATTTTCTTTGATAAGCCTAAACAAACGGAAGCACCCGCACCCGTAGCATCAGCCGCAACTCAAGGAACCGCCCCCATGGCAGCGAATGCGCCTTCGGCTCCCCTAAATCGATCGGATGCTGTTAAAAGCGGAGAACGAATCACGCTTGAAACACCGAAGCTTTCAGGAAGCATTAACCTGAAAGGGGCACAATTTGACGATTTGCTCCTCAAAGATTATCGCGAAGCCGTTAAAACCAATAGCCCTCAGGTGGATCTCCTCTCTCCTCAATCCGTTGAAAAGCCTTATTGGGGTCAATTCGGGTGGGTGAGCGCAGATCCTTCTCTCAAACTCCCCTCTGCAGATACCCTTTGGAAATCTTCAAATAATAAGCTGACGCCCTCAACACCCGTGCTCCTTTCATGGGACAACGGGCAAGGGATGATCTTTGAACTAGAGATTTCCGTCGATGAGGAATATGTCTTCACCGTCAAACAAAGAGTTAAAAACAATACAGGACGTCCCATCGCGGTCCAGCCCTACGGTCTTCTCTCCCGTGCGACCCCCGAGACAGCAGGATACATGATTTTACATGAGGGACCTCTCGGCTTTATGAATCAAAAACTTCATGAAGTGACTTACAAAGACCTTAAAAAAGAAGGCAAGTCCGAATTGAATGCGACAGGCGGTTGGTTCGGGATTACGGATAAGTATTGGTTAACTGCTCTGATTCCCGATCGGAAAAGCCAGGTCAAGGTTCGCTTTCTTGATGCCTCCCAAGGCGGGCGCGATGATACGCAAGTAGACTTCCTAGGTGCAGCTGTGACCGTTGCGGACGGACAAATGTCGGAGACTTCAAACCATCTTTTCGCAGGCGCAAAAGTCCTTGAAGTCCTGGACGCCTACGAGGTCAAGCTCGGCATCGAGCACTTCGACAAAGCCGTTGATTTCGGATGGTTCTATTTTATTACCAAGCCTATTTTCTATGCCCTTAACTGGTTTAAGGATTATCTGGGCAACTTCGGGCTTGCGATTCTCCTCTTCACGGTCATTTTGAAGATTTTATTTTTTCCACTCGCAAACAAATCTTACCGTTCCATGGGTAAGATGAAAAAGTTGCAACCCGAAATGAAACGAATTCAAGAGGTATACAAAGACGATCGCCTGCGCATGAACCAGGAAATGATGGAACTTTACAAGCGTGAAAAGGTCAACCCTATGGCAGGATGCCTGCCCATGCTGATCCAGATTCCCGTGTTTTTCGCACTCTACAAAGTGCTGTTCGTGAGTATCGAGATGAGGCAGGCCCCCTTCTTCGGTTGGATCCAAGACTTATCCCAACCGGACCCGACAAGCCTCTTTAATCTCTTCGGACTTATTCCTTGGGATCCTCCGAGTTTCCTGATGATCGGTATTTGGCCGCTTATTATGGGACTTTCCATGTATCTTCAGCAAAAGCTCAATCCGCCACCCACAGATCCGACTCAAGCCAAGGTTTTTGCCTTCATGCCGCTGATTTTCACCTTTATGTTGGCCCAATTCCCGGCAGGGCTCGTAATTTACTGGACTTGGAACAACGTGCTCTCGATCGCCCAGCAATGGACGATCATGAACCTTCACGCAGAGGACAAACCGAGCCGTGCAAAAAAATTCAAACGTTGAAGACGAAGATTCTGAAAAAGAGGCGCTGGCTGAAAAAGCCCGCCTTCTTTTCTCAGCTCCCGTCACCTTCTTTAAATCCGCCGTCTCTTTAGGCGGGTTACCCGGCGATGATCGGCCGGAGATAGCTTTCGCAGGTAGATCGAACGTCGGCAAATCCTCCCTTATCAATGCGGTTTGCAATCAAAAGGACTTGGCCCGCACATCCAATACCCCTGGCCGCACCCAGCAAATTAATTACTTTGATGCTTCCCAAAAAATTTATCTCGTGGATTTGCCCGGCTATGGATACGCCAAAGCACCTAAGGATGAAGTGAATGCTTGGAATACCTTGGTACGTCTTTACCTTAAAGGACGTGCTTCGCTCAAGCGCGTTTTCCTCCTGATCGATAGCCGCCACGGCCTTAAAGAAAATGACGTGGAGATCATGCGTATGCTGGACGACGCAGCCGTCGTCTACCAAATCGTCCTCACCAAGGTTGATAAAATCAACGAGGGGGATTTGAAACGAGTCCTTGCCCATACATTAGATGAAATTAAGCAGCACACAGCCGCCTACCCCGACGTCCTCATCACCAGCTCTCAAAAAAATACGGGCCTTGGCGCCATCAGAGAAGTCATCACCTCGTTTTGTTATTAGGTTATTTATCGGACGTCTTAGTTTTGAATTCACCTGCTTAAAACGGAAGCCAATAAAATGCGTTCATGAGACCGGCTCGACGAGCGTGAATACGGACTTCTTTTTGAATCTTGTGAAAGACTTCCACCTCGATTTGACGGACTCGTTCCCGAGAAATCTCCAATATCTGGGCTAACTCTTCTAAAGTTTTCGGCGGCTCTTCAAGGCGTCTTGCTCTGAAAATTTCAAGTTCCCGTTCGTTCAAACACTCAAAGGCTGTCTCCAACATCTTCTTGCGTTTTTCGAGCTCATCCATATAGAGAATCTCTTGCTCGTGATCTTGCTCCTGATCTTCAAGCCAGTCGACCCATTCCCCTTCCCCGAGGCTGCTCATCTGGGAATTGAGAGAGTAATCGCCGCCGCTCAACCGTTGCTCCATCATCGCAACATCTTCTACAGGAACATCGAGAGCTTCTGCGATTTCCTGCATCTGGGCTTTCGTCAGATCATCGTATCCTCCCGTCAGTTTATTTTTCATCAGACGCAGGTTAAAGAAAAGCTTCTTTTGAGCGGCCGTCGTACCCGTCTTGACCAAGGACCAGGATTTGAGGATGTAATCCTTGATGGCCGCGTGAATCCACCACATGGCATAAGTTGAGAATCGAAAACCTTTCGTCGGGTCAAACCGGTGAACTGCTTGCATCATTCCGATGTGCCCCTCGGCAATCAGATCCTGAATTGCCATGCCGTAGCCTCGATACCCGAGGGCTATTTTGTGAACGAGTCGGAGATGGCTTTTGATAAGCTTTTCAGCGGCTTTCGGATCCTTTTTTTCATGCCAGCTTTTGGCGAGCTCGAACTCCTCTTCCGCCTTAAGTACCGAAAAATTATGAATTTTTCGAACGTGCTGAGACAGGGCATCCGGCTCCCCCAAATGGGGGACATGCATGTGATACGCTACTTTTTCTTGTTTTTTTTTGGTTTTTGCCATGCCGACCCTGATCTTTTTTCTTTTATTCTAGCCCAAGAGGCTAAGCGGGAAAAGAGATCTTTTAAGATCGTAACAAAGTGATCATCTCCTCAAAATCTTCGGGAAGAGGAGTTGTATAGGAATGGAAAGCATCTGTCCGAGGATGACGAAAGCGAATGGCATAGGCGTGGAGCATGGGGCGGGTTTTCCCCCGGCTCAAGCGGTTGATTCCTTCTCTAAGGGGGGTAGGCAGACCCTTGGGCTCTTTCCCGTAGCCCCCGTCTCCGATGAGTCCGTGGCTCAAATGGCTTAAATGAACCCGAATCTGGTGGGTACGTCCCGTCTCAAGCTCGCATTCGATGAGGCTCGCAAGCGTGCCGAAGCGCTCAAGAACCTTGTAATGTGTCACGGCAGGCTTCCCTCCTGTCTTTAAAAGAGCCATCTTTTGACGCAGACGGGGATGACGCCCGATGTTGCCTTCGATGATACCTTGAGACACTTTCGGAATCCCCCAAACGAGAGCCCGATAGCTGCGTTTTAGGGTTCTTTCGGAAAATTGGGATGTGAGTCCCCGATGGGCCGCATCATTTTTGGCGACCACAAGAAGTCCGCTTGTTCCCTTATCCAGACGATGAACGATACCGGGACGCTTAACCCCACCGATTCCGGACAGGGACTTTCCACAATGCGCCAGCAAAGCATTGACGAGGGTTTGATCGGGGTTTCCAGCTCCCGGGTGCACCACGAGCCCCGCATCCTTGTTAAGAACAAGTAAGTCCTCGTCTTCATAGAGGATCTCGAGAGGAATATTTTGCGCAACGGGAGAGGCTTCCGCGGCCTCGGGCACGGTAAGGGAGCCTATCATACCAACTTTAAGTTTCAAGGAGGCCGGAGCTTTAGCAATTCCTTCGAGTGTAACATGCCCCTCTTCAATCAACGCCTGAATCCGACTGCGCGAGAGATCGGGAAAACGCTCCGCCAAAAAGCGGTCCAGACGCATCCCGCGGCTTTCCTCAGGCACATCAAAAAATCGGGATGAGGGTGAGTGAGTCATGGGTATGCAGGTCAAAGTCACACATAGCTTCTCTTCCGCTAGTATTATCAGAAAAGAGAAGAAAGATCATGATCTTTATCTTCCTTGTTAAATTCGGGTCTTAACCTATTATTAAACGAATTAAATTTATAATGGTCAAATGAAGAAGATAATAACGGTATAGATACATGGGTAAAAAAGAAGAAGATTTTCAGGAAGTATTCATAGGGCTGGTCGCGCCGCTCGGTTGTGATATTGACCCCTCCGTTGAAAAACTTGAAGAGCATCTTGAGGACAAAGGATTCTGTGTTCAAAGAATAAAAATTACAGACCTCATTTTGGATAGAAAAGAGCTTGAGAAATTAGATCTACCGAAAAGCTTCATTTACTATCTCAAGATGGAGCTCTGTAGCGAGATAAGGTTTAAAAAAGGAAAGGGGTATCTTGCCGCTTTAGCTGTTACCGCGATAAGAGAGGCTCGAGAAAAACATCCCGATAATTGTGAGAAACGCAAATCTTCTTTAAAGATAATTTATCTGATTGATCAGATTAAAAATGAGGGAGAACATGCCCTCTTAAGCAATCTCTATGATATAAATTACATCCAGATTTCTTTCTTTTCGGAAGAGAAGCGTCGGAATGAATCTTTAGAGCAGAAATTTAAAAATGACTCATTCATTTCACGTACGGTTCTTTCAAAAATTAATAAGAGTATTAAAAAGAATGCTAAAAAAATAATTGGCGATTTGGGTGATTTTATTAAACGAAAACATAATTCGTATAGAGAAAAAATACGACCAGATTGTTCATCGAGATTAATCGAAAAAGACTTTAAAGAGCTTCCTTTTGATATTTCAAAAGAAAAATTAGATAGCAATAATAAATCTCAGGAAGATCTTGAAGAAGAAAAAAAGGAAAGAATCAAATGCGGCCAACAGATCTCAAAAATCTTTCATAAATCCCACTACTTTATCGACCTTGATCACCTTGATAAGAAAGATCGTCAGATTGAAAAATTTGTAGAAATACTCTTTGGGAAGTGGAAAGAGTATCCGACACCTGAAGAGTTCGGCATGTTTTTGGCGGCAGGAGCAGCTTGTCGCTCTAATTTTCCCAGTGACAGACAAGTGGGCGCTGCCATCATCGATCAGAACGGAGAAGTTTTGGCTTGCGGGTCAATTCGAGCACCTTCTGCATCCGCCAATCCGACACGAGAGCATATGCTAATAGTAGAAAAATCTTACAAAAAGGCAAAGGAATATGCAAAGAACCTGGAGAAAAATTTAGACAATATCCCACCAGAGCACATAAAAAGCAAGGAAGAGATCAAAGAATTTATCGGAAGCGTTATCGAGCACTTTCCTTTTACCCATGCCGAGATGTCCGCCATTTCCGACGCAGCTAAAAAAGGGATCAACATCAAAGGGGCAACGCTCTATACAACAACATTTCCCTGTCATTTATGTGCCAAAGATATTGTAACCTCAGGCATCCAAAGGGTTGTCTTTCTGGAGGCTTACCCGAAAAGCAAAGCCAAAGATCTCTATCTCGACCTGATTTCGATCGACTCTCCTTATGAAGACGGACGGGTAATTTTTGATACTTTCTCGGGTGTCGGACCCAGGTGGTATACAGATGTGTATGGTATCGAGAACAAGCTCAAGGCCGATCAAAATAAGAAGTAAGAAGAAG
The DNA here is from genome assembly GCA_964443525.1 of uncultured Thiotrichales bacterium. GTDB lineage: Bacteria > Pseudomonadota > Alphaproteobacteria > Caedimonadales > Caedimonadaceae > CAYUCY01. The sequence goes on along the minus strand of CAYUCY010000003.1, from coordinate 10,226 downwards.
GACGACGGGACAGAGAATGGGACAGATAAGAAGGATAAGCCAAAATCAGAAGAGAAAGCCCAAGGAGAAAATATAAAAGGGCCTGAAATATCCATGCTGAAGCATCGCTCGGTCATGAATTACGAACCTCTTGAAAAAGAAATTCTCAAGATGTGCAATATCTCAGGAAAGAGGAAAACAGTCCACTCCGGAGTTGAAAGACAATTTGAAGTTGAGAGAGTTTTAAAAATCAAAGAAAACTCCTAACAAAAAAAATAAAACGAACTAAAGGTTCTGCTTCAACAGGCGTTCTTTTTCCCGCTTCCAGTCCCGTTCTTTCTCGGCTTGGCGCTTGTCGGCTTTTTTGCGGCCTTCGGCCAGGGCAAGCTCCAGCTTTGCACGGCCTCGCTCGTTAAAATAAATCTTGAGGGGGATCAGCGTCATGCCCTTGCGGGTGATGGCGCCGATCAGCTTTCTCAATTCATTTTTATGCAGCAGCAATTTCCGGGGGCGTTTGGGTTCGTGATTAAAAAGACGGGCCATCGGATATTCCTGAATCGTTGCATTGAAAAGATAGAGTTCCCCGCCCTTTTCAGCACAATGGGATTCGGCAATGCTGCACCGCCCGAGGCGCAAGGATTTGACTTCCGTCCCCAGAAGAGCAAGGCCTGCCTCCATCGTCTCGGCAATCGAATACTCATGCCGAGCCCGCCTGTTTTCCGCAATAAGTTTATAATTTGATTTAGCCATGGCTCATGCTTTTAAGAGGGGTGAGCAAACCGAGGTTCTCAAGAACTCGATCGACGGCACTTGCAGCTTCAGGGCTTGCGGGCAGGAGGGGTCGTCGTAGTTCATTCAGGCAGAGCCCTAAACGAGAGACGGCATACTTAACAGGGATCGGATTGCTCTCGCAGAAAAGAACCCGACAGAGGGGCGCCAAGAGGTCTCTGAGGGTCGCCACTTTCTCCGTCTTGCCTGCGGCCCAGGCTTCATAAAGATCCGCTGAAAGACGGGGGGCCACGTTTGCTGCGACCGAAATCATGCCGCGACCTCCCTGGGCCAGGAAAGCGGCCGTAAGAGCATCTTCCCCGCAAATCTGCACAAACTCTAAAGGCACACGGGCGGTAAGTTCCGTCACGCGGGACAAGTCTCCCGTTGAATCTTTGATGCCGACAATCCTCGGCAGGGCTGAGAGCTTCACGATTGTATCCTGACTGAGCGTCACGGCCGCGCGCCCCGGGTTATTATAGAGCAAAACAGGAATATCAACAGCGTCATGGACGGCCTTGTAGTGCTCAAAGAGAGCTTGTTGCGTCGGCTTCAGATAGGGGGGTGTTACAATTAAAGTCCCTGCAACGCCGGCTTTTTTAGCCTGCACCGTCAAGTCAATCGTCTCAGCAGTGGTCATACATCCCGTCCCCGCCAGAACCGGAATTCGTCCGGCCGCAACCCGAACGCACGTCTCGAGAACAGTTTGATGTTCCTCGCGGCTCAGACAAAAGGATTCCCCCGTACTACCGCAGGCCACGATACCGTGGGTTCCCTGATTTACGTGCCACTCGACAAGACGCTCCAGTGCCTTTAAGTCAAGGTGCCCTTCTTTAAAGGGGGTAATGAGAGCAACAATGGACCCGTAAAACATGATGCACCTTTTCTAAAAATCGTTCATATTTGTGCTAAACCATACTCTTCTGGAGAGATGGGGACAAGAGGAGTTTCAACTGACATGCGCCTATGCCTTGCTTTTTCTGCCTTTCTTTTTGGTTTTGGATCTGCTTTTGCGGCAAAATTGCCCTCCTCCCTCGAGCGAGAGGTCAAAGCCTGCCAAAAGAGTTTTACTCTTCTAAAAGCTCAAAAGTACGCAGAGGCCTCTCATGTTGCAAATTCCAAGAATTGCCCGACGGTTGCAAGCCTTGCTTCATATCTGGCCTTAAAACAGGATGATTCCAAGGCTTCCTTCGAAGATTACACGCATTTTATCAAAGCTCATGGGACGTGGCCTTGGATTTTCGTTCTCAAGAAAAAGGCCGAGCACGCCTTAAACGAAGGGACGCCCACGGAGGCTCTCTTCAGCTGGTTCAGGACCCATCCACCGCAAACGGCAAAAGGAGTCATTGCCTACGGGGAAATTCTTTTAAAGGTTGGAAAGACAGGAGAGGCCACAACGTTCCTAAAAAAGGCTTATGTCACGACGAAACTCTCAGAGAAGAAAGAGCAGCTCTTCCTCTCTAAGTTCCAAAAGTTTTTGAGGCCTTCTGATTATGCAGCTCGAGCCAAGAGATTGATCAATGATCATGAACTAGAGTCAGCCTCAAAGCTTCTCTCTCAGGTGAGCGGGGAGGACCGATCTTATCTCAAGACCAGAATTGCTTTAAGACAGGGGCGAGATTCGGTAGAAAGTCTCATCAGGCCCTATTTGAAGACCTTAAAGAATGACCTTGATCTGGCGTTGGATTATCTCCGGTGGCTAAGGCAAAAGGGACATGCCGCTTTTTCGAAAACTCTCGCATCCCTCAAACCTCTCGTTGTCAAACACCCCCAGCTTTTTTGGAAGGAGCGCCACATTGGGATGCGGGATGCTCTTCTTGAAGGGAAGGTCCAGGAAGCCTTTTCACTGGGGATCTCTCACGGACTCCAGGGAGGAGAGGACTATTTCGAGGCCGAATGGCTTTTGGGCTGGATTGCGCTCAGGCACCTGAACAAACCTAACAAAGCCATCTCTCATTTTCTTCGTCTGGAGACCATGGTGAAAAAGCCTCAAACATTGTCCAAGGTTCATTACTGGCTTGCCCGTGCCTATGAAGCCCAAGAAAACAAGGCGAAGGCTAAAGCTTTTTACGGACGTGCAGCTCAGCACCCTGCAACCTATTACGGTCAACTGGCAGCCCGGAAAATCGGAAAAGAGGCACCTTCCCTTAAAATAACGCCCGCCAAAGCCTCTCCGAAGGCGCTTCGGGAGATGGAAAAGCACACCTTTATCAAAGTTATACGACTCTTGCACGAAGCGGGGCTTGATGATGAGATCTTGCCCTTCGTTTATCTCTTGGCTAAATCGGGGCTAACCCATGATCAGGAGCTAGCCGTTTTTCAGATCGCCCATCAAATCGCGCCTCACCACGGTTTGGTGGTCGAACAAAAAAGCACACATATTAACGGCATCCCTTATCAAGAATCTTATCCGGTTCTAACGGGTCATGAGAAAAAAGTCCTGGAGTGCGAAGACAAGGCCCTGGTTCACTCCGTTATTCGTCAGGAAAGTCGCTTTAATCCTTTGGGGAAAAGCTCAGCGGGGGCGTGCGGATTGATGCAGTTGATGCCGAAAACGGCCCAAATCATCGCCGCTAAGAAAAATTTAAAAGTGACCCAAACCCAGCTTTTGACGAACCCGAGACTCAATTTAAAACTCGGGTCATCTTATCTTCAAGAGCAATTGGAGGCCTATCAAGGCCAAAAGGAAATTGCGCTCGCAGCTTATAACGCAGGTCCCGGGAATGCGGCTAAATGGTTAAAGACGATCGGAGACCCAAGAGAAGGTTTTGACGTCGTCGATTGGATCGAATCCCTCCCGTTCAAAGAGACCCGCGGTTATATCATGCACGTGCTCGCAAACTACGGCATCTACAAACGAATGAAGATTTAAAAGGAGATCAGAGTAAAAAGAGCCTCTTAACTTAGAAAGATTAACTAAATCTTAAGAATAATAGGGTACTATAAAATAAAGGAGGCGAGCGTAATGAACCTTCTAAATGAGATTGTCGAGACCAGCTTTCGGCATGGAAATAACGGGAAAGAAGTATTCATGCCCTGGTCGCACAAAGGAACGGCCTATATTATTGAAAATCGCCATCAGGGCTTTGAGATGCGGTCTCTGTGTAGGCAATTCCTAATTGTAGTCTTCAGTCTTGCTCTTGCAAACTTAATAGGCCCTCTTCTTCTCGGGGGCAAAAATATGATTTTCTTAATTCTCTTTACGCTCGGCATTTTAGCCTGGCAATTTATTCTTTTCAGACGCGCCGTCTCAGGTCTCAAAAAAACCGTTCTTCATTGCACATATAAAGACCATTTCGAAGAATAGCTACTCAGCGATGCCGCCGAGATCGGGGATTTCCATTTCTTCTAGTTCTTCAAGAAGCGTATCGAGACGTTTTTTGGAAGAAGAATTCGACGCCTCCTCCTCTTGAGCGGAGGCAGCGCTTTTTGGTGCGGGCGCACTTAATGCTTCAGGAGCTCCGGTAGTTCCTCTCAGAGGTTCAGGAAGCGCTTCGTGGGCTTCTTTATCTTTGGACGAAACACTGTCCTTGATCCACACGTCATAGACGGGATGCTCCATGGCGGAGGCAGACGGAGTTGAAGCAAACATCCATCCCCGAAAAACAACAGCTACGGGCTCATTGGGTTTGTCTTCTAGAATTTCGATAAAGGCTGTCGTCTCAGGCGGGTCTTCGGGGCGGGACTTTTCAGCTTTTCTCACCATAATCTTAAGATTGCCGAAAGAAGCAACTTCCCCCACCGTAGCTTCAACGGTTGACACACGGGCCGTTACCTTATCCAGACAGCCGAGAATTACTTTCTCTGCCGGCAACCCGACGCGAAAGATGTCCTCATCTGCCTGAAGGCTGAAAGTCTGAAACGTCAAACTAAGAAAGAAAAGAGCGACCCGACGCATGAATTTATCCCTTTTCAGGGTGCGGTGTACCATCGCTCGACTTTGAATCTTTGTCTGATTTTTTACCGTAAATCGCCTGAGAAATCATACCTTCTAAACTGATTGAGGACTGGGTATGCATGATCTCTCCGCCGGCCGGAATGTTTTCCTCATCCCCACCCGGAACAAGAGCCAAGTACTTTTCTCCCATCAAACCGTTGCTTACGATTTCAGCCGAGGTATCCTTGGGGAGTTGTAAGTCCTTCGAGACGAAAAAAGCGACTTCCGCCATATATGTTTTGGGGTCGACAAACAGAGAGCGAACCGTCCCCACCTTAACGCCGCTCATTTTGACGTCACTGCCGACCACAAGGCCGTCAATCCGATCAAAACGAGCTTTGTAGAGAAGGCCTGTACCGTTTCCTTTATAGCCGCTATGAGAATAGGCGAAATACAAGAAAAATCCGGCCACTGCCAAGACGACGGCTCCCATGACGGTTTCAATTACATTATTTTTCATTTCTTTGATCCTTGATCGGAATCGGAAGGACTCCAGGGTTGGTAGTTTCGAAAGGCAGGCGGCGCCAATTTCTTGTTCATCACGTGTCCTTTAGGTTTATAAGCGAGAGGTGTTCCTGTCAAGTTGGGTTGATAGGGCTTTTGCCAACTGTATCGTCGGGAAGTCTCAAGGGGCCGCTCCATCATAAAATGCAGCCAGCCGTACCACTCGGGCGGGACCCGGGAAGGTTCCTGAGGACCGTTGTAGACAACCCACCTGCGCGGCCTGCGATCGGACGGTTTAAAGAAGAAAAAGCGCTCTTGGTAATATTTATTACCGACTTCATCCTGACCGACGAAATCTCCTTTCAGCCAGGTCAGAATATTGACTGCCCAAATACGCCACATTCTTTTTAAAACCCCATCCGTACAAATCGTCTTAAAATTATACCCCTTTCGCTAGATGAGCCAAGAAAAAACTTGATTCTTATAAAAATCTCCCTATAATCTCGAGCTATACCTCAATGAAAATAATAAGGTGGGCTAAAAGCCCACCTTTTTTAATGGAAGAGGAAAAGTTGGATCTTATCTCACGACTTGAAGGTATTATTGAGCCGGTCCTTCAACATATCGGGTACGGGTTGGTTCGCCTGCTCTTTTCGGGAAAGAAGCGCCCGACTCTTCAAGTGATGATCGAGCGACTAGATGAAAAACCGGTGAGTATCGACGATTGCGTCAGAGTAAGTCACGAGGTTTCTGCCCTGCTCGATATCGAAGATCCTATTGAGGGGTCCTACCGTTTGGAAGTAACCTCGCCGGGTCTGGACCGTCCTCTTTTGAAGAAAGCCGATTTTATTCGATTTCAAGGGCATGCGGTCAAAGTATTGACCCATGATCTGATCGAAGGACGAAAGACGTTCGTAGGAACAATGGCTAATGCGAATGAGACTGAGATTATAATTGCTGTTGATGATTTAAAAGGAATGAAGGTAGGGATTACATATCCCCAGATCAGACAAGCAAAGTTGGTTCCACAATTCTAGGCGAAGGAAGAGATCGTATAAGGAAGTGACAAAAATGACAGAACAAGCAAGCGGACCTATTAAAACGGAAATTCTTGGTGTTGCGGATATCGTTGCCCGCGAAAAAGGTATCGACCGAGAAGAAGTAATCCAAGCCATGGAAATGGCGATTCAAAAGGCAAGCCGTCAAAAGTACGGGCTGGAGAGAGATATTCGTGCCGAAATTGATCGCAAAACAGGAACCATTTCTATTTATGCTTGCCACGAAGTGGTAGAAGCCGCCGATCTTTCTAACGAAATGACCCAATTGACTTTAGAAGAAGCCAAAAAGGTGGATCCTTCCTATAAAATCGGAGATCTGATTAAAGATCCATTGCCTCCTCTTGATTTCGGACGGGTCGCAGCACAGACGGCCAAACAGGTCATTTACCAGCGTGTTCGCGAAGCTGAGCGTCTCCGTCAATATGAAGAATTCAAAAACCGGGTCGGCGAGATCATCAGTGGTGTGGTTAAGCGAGTTGAGTTTGGAAACGCTATTCTAGAGGTCAATCAAACCGAATGTTTCCTGGCTCGAGATCAAATGATCCCGAGAGAAACCTTCAGATCGGGCGATCGTGTCCGTGCTTATATTGCGGACGTTCGATCGGAGCCTCGAGGACCTCAGGTTTTCTTGTCCAGAACGCATCCCCAATTTATGGCTAAACTCTTTGCTCAGGAAGTGCCTGAAATCTATGAAGGCGTCATCCAAATCAAGGCAGTTGCCCGAGATCCTGGGAGTCGCGCTAAAATTGCTGTCTTCACGGCAGATAGGTCCATGGATCCCGTGGGATCTTGCGTCGGAATGCGGGGAAGTCGCGTGCAGGCCGTCATCAGTGAGCTACAGGGGGAGAAGATCGATATTATCCCCTGGTCTGAGAACCCCGCTGTTTTTGTTGTAAATGCTTTAATTCCGGCGGAAGTATCAAAGGTTGTCCTCGACGAAGAAACCAATCGGGTTGAAGTCGTCGTACCTGACGATCAGCTGAGCCTTGCGATCGGTCGGCGGGGACAAAACGTCCGTTTAGCCAGCCAGTTAACCAATCTCGGAATCGACGTTATCTCCGAGTCTGAAGAGCAGGAAAAGAGATCCAAACTGATGAAGCAACGTACCTCTCTCTTCGTTCAAGCGCTCGACGTGGATGATGTGATTGCACATCTTCTTGTCAATGAAGGATTCGAGACGGTTGAAGAGGTTGCTTTTGTGCCGATCGATGAGTTGACTGGTATTGAAGGCTTTGAAGAAGAGCTTGCTGTTGAACTTCAAAAGAGGGCGAATGTTTGGCTTGCAAAACAAGACGAATTCTATAAAGAAAAAACGAGAGAATTAAACGTCGACGATAAATTGCTCGCCCTTGAGGGGATGACCTCTAAAATGGCGGCAACCCTCGGAGATAATGGCATTAAAACTTTGGATAACCTCGGGGATCTGGCCTCCGATGAGCTGATCGAATACTTGCCTGAACTCAATGCGGATCAAGCAAACCAACTCATCATGAAGGCTCGTGAACATTGGTTTAAGTAAGCAACACACGTGATCGTGTAAATGGTAGAGAAGTATGACGGATACGAAAGATCAAAAAGATAAGAAGACGCTGAGTTTATCGAACAAGCTCTCTTTGAAGAAGACGGTGGACGCGGGCCAGATTCGTCAGAGCTTTTCTCATGGCCGATCCAAGTCCGTGTCTGTCGAGGTTAAGAAGAAGCGAGTCATTCATCCGACGAGCGCCGACAAGGCGTCAGAAGTTGCGCATGCTCAAAAAACCTCTGCCGAACTTGAGGCACGAAAGAGAGCTTTGGAAGAAGCGTTAAAGTCTTCCGCTCAAAGTCAGGCTCAATTGGAAGAAACGCGCCGCCGTCGTGAGGAACTAGAGGCGGAGCAAAAAGCCCTCATCGAGGAAGAACGCAAGCGTCAAGAAGAGCTTGAGCGTCTTGAAGAGGAAAAACGTCGGAAAGAAGAAGAGCAAAAACAAACGAAGCAAGCGCCTTCAGAGAAAAAGACATCCCCCGAAGATGTTGTTATGGGGGAAGCACCCATTTCCGACAAACCAGATACCTCCAAACCGAAGAAAACGTATGTAAAACCGTTGTCCGAGGAAGAGGAGGAGAAAGCGGCGGCAAAAGGCGCCGTTAAAAAAACACTGACGCTTGATAAGCGAGCCGACACAAGGCATCGTCTGCATAGTCTGACCATGGATGATCTCAGAACCGACGACGATGAGGTTGCCGAACGCAAGCTTTATGGTCGCTCCCATCGGTCGAAGCCTAAAATCAAAAAGCAAAAGCATGAGATGGATACCCGTGCTGTTCAGCGGGAAGTCATCATTCCGGAGACAATTACGGTCGGTGAGCTTGCCAACAGAATGGCCGTCCGTGGCGTCGAAGTTATTAAGAAATTGATGGAGATGGGCGTTATGGCGACCTTGACCCAAAGCATTGATGCCGATACAGCCGAGCTTATCGTCTCCGACTTTGGCCACAGCTACAAACGCGTTTCCGATTCGGATGTGGAAGAGGGCTTAAAAGGACCTGCGGATGCGCCCGAAAACCTCAAGCCCAGACCGCCCGTTGTGACTGTGATGGGGCATGTTGATCATGGGAAAACCTCTCTTCTTGATGCGATTCGTAAGACGGATGTGGTATCGGGAGAAGCGGGCGGCATCACCCAGCATATCGGCGCTTATCAGGTGACTATGCCGTCAGGGGCAAAAATCAGCTTTATCGACACACCAGGCCACGCAGCTTTTACTGAAATGCGAGCAAGAGGAGCGACTGTTACGGATATCGTCATTTTAGTAGTTGCTGCAGACGATGGAATTAAGGATCAAACCGTTGAGGCGATTTCCCACACTAAGGCGGCGAATGTGCCCATGATTGTTGCCATTAACAAGATCGACAAGCCGGACGCCAACCCAGACCGTGTTCGCCACGACCTTCTCAAACATGAAGTCGTTCTGGAGGAGTTGGGCGGCGATGTAATGGCCGTTGAAGTTTCGGCAAAACAAGGGACGAACATCGATAAATTGGAAGAGACAATTCTCGCGCTTGCAGAAGTTCTCGATCTGAAAGCAAACCCTGACCGTCGAGCGAGTGGTGTTGTCATCGAATCTAAGCTCGATAAAGGGCGGGGGGCCGTTGCGACAGTTTTGATTCAACAGGGCTCTCTGAATGTGGGGGATGTCTTCGTGACAGGGAAAGAATGGGGTCGGGTGCGTGCCCTTGTGACCGAACGTGGGCACACCCTTACGGAGGCTCTTCCTTCTCAACCCGTTGAGGTTCTGGGACTGAACGGCGTTCCTAACCCTGGTGAAGATTTCATCGTTGTTGAAGATGAAGCAAAAGCACGAGAGGTTGCAGAGTTCCGTATCAGGCGTGAGCGGGATCTGGCGGCTGCTAAGCTCAAGAAAACATCTATCGAAGACCTCCTTAAGCAAAGCGCTCAAGGAGATAAAAAAGAACTGGCTCTCGTTGTAAAAGGGGATGTTCAGGGATCTATCGAGGCTATTATCGGAAGCCTGGAGAAACTAAAGACGGATGAGGTATCGGTTCGCGTGCTTCATAGCGGCGTGGGGGCCATTACGGAAAGCGACATCAGTTTGGCGGGTGCTTCGGGCGGACTCGTACTCGGCTTTAACGTCCGTGCAAACCCTCAAGCTCGAGATCTTGCGCAGAAAAATAATACGGAAATTCGATATTATTCGATTATCTATGATGTCTTAGATGATATGAAAGCGATCTTGGGTGGCCTCTTGAGCCCTGACCTCAGAGAAAAATATCTCGGGAAAGCGGAGATTCGACAGGTCTTTAACATCACGAAGGTCGGAAAGGTTGCCGGATGTTATATCACGGAAGGAATCGTGAAGAGAGGAGCCAAGGTCAGACTCTTGCGCGATAACGTCGTGATTCATGAAGGCACTCTCAAAACCTTGAAGCGTGTGAAAGATGAGGTCAAAGAAGTCAAAGAAGGCTTTGAGTGTGGTATGGCCTTTGAAAGCTATCAGGACATCCGAGAGGGTGACTTTATCGAGTGCTTCGAAATCGAAGAA
>CAYUCY010000002.1:60858-74544 GCA_964443525.1 uncultured Thiotrichales bacterium | reverse complement strand
GGCTTCCGTCGCAAAAAGGCTTGCTTTTCGTCGCCTTACAACCGCAAAAATAGACCGTTCCCGACTGATCTGCCGTCCATTTGCAGGAACGATAGTCCGTTCCTTTATGGGATCCATCGCAAAAAGGCTGCTTGGCACTCAACCCGCAGGTGCACCAACTGTAAAGCTTTCCTTCTTCAACATCGACGGCGTAGGGGCCTTTTTGGCAAACCTTAGGCAGGGTCGTCATGCCATACTCATTTTACTTGTCTCCACGATCAATCAAGACTACAAAAGGGAAAGAAGAAAGACAAGTACAGAAGGATCCGATGGCCGATCTTCCCCAAGAAACTGTTGAAATTTTCACGGACGGTGCTTGTAGCGGCAACCCAGGTCCCGGAGGGTGGGGGGTCGTACTTCGCTCCGAAAAGGGCCAGGAAAGAGAAATCTCGGGAGGAGAACTTGAAACCACCAATAATCGGATGGAGTTAACAGCAGCAATTGAAGGCCTTGATGCTCTTAAGCGCCCTTGTGTAGTGCACCTTTATACGGATAGCACGTATTTGAGAGATGGAATGTCCCACTGGCTCTCTTCCTGGAAAAAAAACAACTGGCGCACGACCTCCAACCAGCTTGTCAAAAATCTGGATTTATGGCATCGTCTGGATGAGCTTGCGCAAAAGCATCAGGTGAAATGGCATTGGGTGAAGAGCCATGCGGGTCATCCCGAAAATGAACGAGCTGATTTGCTTGCCCGCAATGCAATCGTCCAACTCATGATGAAAGCCGAAATCGCAAGCTCTTAAGTGCCCAGGGCTTCTTTCAAATCTTTGAGAGAGAGCATTTCTGAGAGCACCTTTCCTTGCGGATGTTTTTCCGTAAAAATAATTGTAAAGGGAATACCGCCCCGGTGATAAGACTTCAGGAATTGGGTAATTTCGGGATTATGCTTGGTCCAGTCGCCCCGCATCGGATAAACGCCGGGATCTTGAAGCACTTTTTTCCCCTCCTTCGTTGTAAACACCCTGAGCTCGTTAATCTGACACGTTACGCACCAGTCAGCCGTCATATTTACAATCACTTTTTTGTTGTGGAAGAGATTTTTTTGAATTTCTTTTGGGTCAAAGGGGTGCCAGATTTGTGTAAGGCCTGACCTGTAGATCCTGAGTTCATGATCATCTAATACATCGAGACTATAGACGACAAACATTAGAGCCATCGGTGTCCAGAAGAAGTACTTAAGATCAGGAACTTTTCGGCTGAAATAGAGAAGGCCACTGACGATCGCAAGAGTAAAAAGAACCGCCAAGGCCGTGTTCGGGCCTTCGATGGTCGCAAATATCCATAAAAGCCAAAGCGCTGTAACCCCGAGAAATGCGCCTAAAATGCGTTCCAACCAAACCATCCAGGGACCTGGTTTGGGAAGCTTCAACTTTTCCGGCGGGAAGAGAGCCGCCGTCCAGTAAGGCATCGCAAAACCCGCTCCCATCACGAGGAAAAAAAGAATAATCTCAGCGCCCGATCTGGAAAAGGCATACCCCAGTGCGGACCCTAAGAACGGTGCCGTACAAGGGGTTGCTAGAAGAGTTGCAAAAGCCCCCGTTAAAAAGTCTTGAAGATAGGCAGTCGTTTTAACTCGTTTATCCCCTAAAATATCATCGATCTTTTGTTGCATTCCGTGAGGGAGGGAAACTTCAAAAAGGCCCAGAAGGTTGTAGGAGAAAAGGCCCAAGACTATAATCATAAAAATTAAAAAGGAAGGTTGCTGAAAATGAATTCCCCATCCGACCGTCTCTCCTAAGGAATCCAAAATCAAAACCACAAAAGAGAACAGAAGAAAAGAGCTCAAAATCCCCAAAGTGGTCGCAAAAAAGCTGGCTCGATAAGAGACGATGTTGTGGGTTCTCTTGGCCTTTCTTGCAAGCCCCATCATTTTAATAGACAAAACGGGGAGCACGCACGGCATAAAATTTAGAATAAACCCGCCCAAGAAGGCGAGAAGGAGCATTATCAAACTGCTTTCTTCCATAAAAGAATCGTATCCCGTCACTTCTTTACCCGCCGCAATCGCAAGAAGCAGCTCTGCCTTCTCCGTCGGCGCATAAGGGCCGGGGAGGACTGTAATCGTGACGGGAATCTCAAAAGGTCGACACTCAACCGAGCAAACCGTAAATTTAACAAGACCGAAGAGCACAAGCGGTTTTGAAGGATCCTTGATTTCAACTTCCAAAGGAAGAATGACATCCCCCTCATAGCCCCTGACTTCGATACCTTCAACCGTAAACGTTTTCGGTTGTGGCCACCGAATTTGAATGTTTTTCAGGTTCTTGGAGCCTTGCCAGTCAATTTCGGGAAATCCGAGCGCCCAGGCGCCCGTTTGCCCCGGTGCGGTGATCTTCCAACCTGATGACAAATGAAACTTAAGCCCCGCCAGGATGATCTTTCTGTCGCCTAAAGTCTTACTCTCCGAAATCAACTGAATGGTTGCAATCGGTTCTTCTTTCGAGATCAATGGCTGTACGATTCCGAAAGAACATGTTATAAATAAAAGAATAATTTTTTTGTACAGATTCGAGGCCTTCATTTTTTCCTCAACAAAGATGACGTCCCCATCATAGCGGAAACTTTATGAATAAAAAACCATCTCAAACAGACCCTCTTCCTCTTACAGGCCAACTTCTGATTGCAATGCCCCAAATGCAGGATCCGCGATTCCAGCATGCCGTTATTTTTATCTGCGGTCATGACGAAAACGGAGCCATGGGGCTCGTCATCAACAAACTTGTCGATGATATTACCCTCGTAGATCTTATGTCCCAGCTGGAACTAGAGGGCCCCAAAAAAGAACATGATCAAACTGTTCATTTCGGCGGGCCCGTCGAAGTCGGGCGCGGTTTTGTCCTTCATACCGACGATTACCTTCATGAATCCTCTGTTAAAATTGCAGAGGGATTTGCTCTCACGGCAACCCTTGAAATTCTGGTGGATATCAGTCGAGGCAAGGGTCCTAAAAAAAACATTGTGGCCTTGGGTTATGCGGGTTGGGGTGCCGGCCAGCTTGAAAATGAACTTCAAAAAAACACCTGGCTTCAAGTTGAATCTGATACAGGTTTGGTTTTTTCAGAAGATTTAACCCAGTGCTGGCATAAAAGCCTTGCAAAGATCGGGATTGATCCCGATTTGCTCTCAATGGATCCGGGTCACGCTTGAGGGAAATTACCCCACCGCATAAAGAGTTGGTTCGATCTTTTCTTGTTCAAGACCGAAGGCGCCGTGAAGAGCGCGAACCGCAAGCTCTGCAAAATCTGACGGGATCAAAAGGCTTACCGTCATCTCTCCTGTTGCAACCGCCAGAACGTCGATATTTTTTGAAGTCATTGTTTCAAAAATAAGAGCCGTCTGTTCGGGGTGTCTTTTAAGGCCGAGACCTACAACGGAGATTTTGGCAAGGTCGGAGACAACATGAAAGGCATTTATGATGCTTCTTTCGCAAGCCTTTTCAAGGACCCGTTTTGTCTCTTGCTGGTCTTCTTTAAAGACCGTTAAACTGAAGGCAGCCGTCGTGTGAGATCCGATTCCTCCCTGAAGTATTAATTGAGGAGAAATACGAGCATCCGAAAGAGACCTTAAAAGAGCTGCAAGTTTTGATTTGTTTCCTTCAATAGAGAAAGCCATTTCACGGGGGGTCGCGGCAATGCCGTGCACGATTGATTTTTCCACGATTTGCTCCTTATCTAAGATCTGGGTTCCCATGGATTCTTCAAAGCTTGAGAAAATCCGAAGGGGAAGCTTATGTTTCATGGCAAGCTCCACAGCTCGGGAATGAAGAACCTTTGAGCCAAGTCCTGCAAGCTCCAACATTTCTTCATAAGCAACCTTATGGAGACGACGTGCTTGAGGAACCACCCGAGGATCCGCCGTAAAAATCCCGCTGACATCCTTATAAAGGTCACATCGCGTCGCCTTCAGGGCAATGGCAAGAGCAACCGCCGTAATATCCGATCCTCCGCGTCCGAGAGTCGTCAAGGCGCCCTCCTCACTGAGACCTTGGAAACCGGCGACCACGGGAATGATTCCTTGACGGAGACAGTCTTGCAAGCCTTGCGTCTCAAGGTGTTCCACTGTTGCTTTTGCGTGATGAGAGCTGGTTTTCAAAGGAATTTGCCAAGCCAAAAAGGACTGTGCTCGGAGATTATGGTTCTGAAGCGCAAGCGCCATCAAACCGGCCGTCACTTGCTCGCCTGAAGAAACAACGACGTCGTATTCACGCATGTTTGTTTGGGGGGAGATTTTCGTTGCTTTTTCCACCAAATCATTCGTGACCCCTGCCATGGCTGAGACGACGACAACCACATGATGCCCGCGCTTGCGTTCATAAGCGACCCTGCGGGCCGCATTTAAAATGTGGTCCACTGTTGCAACGGATGTTCCGCCGAATTTTTGTACAATTAAAGTCGTCATAAAAATCCTCTCCTTTCTTTTACTCGGTTCCCTTCTCAACAGCAAGGCGATATATTAGAGAGAACTGTTCTTGGAGAGTATGATGACAGAACCTGCCCGATCCGTTGATTCCGCCGAAATCGAACACTTTGAACGGATGGCGGAGGACTGGTGGAATGAAGAAGGGTCCTTTAAGCCTCTTCATCAGCAAAATCCCGTCCGACTTCAGTTTATTAAACAATGTCTTGAAGAATGTTTAAATGCACCGAGAGGCACCGGGATTACTCTTGATCATGCACATATCGTAGATGTGGGATGTGGCGGCGGTATCTTGTGTGAGCCCTTGTCCCGTTTGGGCGCAACCGTTACAGGCATTGATGCGAGCGCGAAAGCTGTTCAAGTTGCAAGAAATCATGCCAAGGAACATAATCTCCCGATCAACTACGAACATAAAACCCTTGAGGATTTTTCTAACGAAAGACCTCAAGCTTTCGATGTGGTTTGCGCCCTGGAAATTCTGGAACATGTTATAGATCCCGCGATCTTTCTTAAAAACTTGAACAAACTTTTGAAGCCCGGAGGTCTTGTGTTCGTTTCAACCTTGAACCGGACCTTGAAGTCTTATGCCATGGCAATCGTGGGAGCCGAGTATATTTTCAGGTGGTTGCCTGTCGGAACACACACCTGGAATAAGTTTATAACGCCCCTTGAAATGGCGACTTTTTTTCGCAAAGAAGGTCTCCTTCTGCGAGAGACACGCGGTATGAGTTTTAAGCCACTCAGTCGCAAGTGGACCCTTTCCCAGGATTTGTCAGTTAACTACCTGGCATGCGCTCAAAAAATGATCACCTCCCGCCGGGTTTGAACTGACGATTCCTTGATCATAGAGGTGAACCCGCAAATTCGTTCTTCTCAAGCAAAGCGAGGCACATTGTCTACAATTGCAAACCGTAATTCTATAAATAAGCAATAGAAATATATGGAAATTTCTTCAAAGACAGTGGTGAAAAAGAGCACAAAATCTCAGCTGGATATTATCAGATATTTCCGTATAAGCTATCAAAAGTCCGCTTTGAGACTTTTCAGACGAATGTTTCAATCAGATGAATATATTTTCTCGAAATAAAGGAACAGACTGGTTGAGTATTAAATATGCTCTTTTCCGTCACATTTTTCATTCGTTTCTTTCTCAGAGAGGTGATTGATGTCCGGCTTTTTAGGCTCGTTCAACATTGTGCAAATATCAACACCTCTTATTGTTTACTTGATTTTAATGATCTTATTAAAGATTTTCCTTGGAAAGATTTCTTTTATTGAAAAAGGACCTCTTAAAAACTTTTTTGAGGCGATCAAGGCCGTTCTTCATGTCCTCATTTTTATTATCATTTTTATTGTCTCTTTAAGCATTTTCGGGGTAGACGTTCAAGGAATTGTTGCAGGCTTAGGCCTGATGAGTTTTGCGATCGGAATGGTTTTAAAAGATACGGTTGGACATTTTATCTCGGGATTTTTCATCTTAATGTATAAACCGTTCAATATAGGAGATGAGGTGACAATTGACGGAATTAAAGGTCGTGTTAAAAAAATAGACATAAGATATACGACTATCGAAGATGGAACAGACCTAAATCTCATTCCAAATTCTTCCATCATTGGGACAAAAATAAAAATTAAGAAATAGCCACGAAAAATACATTTGAAAGGTTTCTGATTATCTTAGCTCAGTATGTCTGCTTATTATATAGCTTATAGAGAAGAAAAATCGGAATTTTAAATCCACAATTCCTTGATATGATGAGGAAGGATTTTTTTTAGCTTTTCAACTTCTTCTCCCGGGATCCTACTGTTTAGAGTTTGGAAGACTGCTTTAGTTGCTAATTCTTCATCTATTTCGGTATGAGATCTATTTATAAGACTTTCTTTGACGGACAAAAGAAATTGGTCTTTTTTTCGTTCTTTGAGTGGGACTGAGGCAGGATGCCAATTTTCAAAATAAAATCCTCTCACAATAATGGGGAGTTGGGCGCTTAAATGCGCTGATGCTTCGATAGGCAAATTATTTCTTAGTTGTTGGAGAACAGCTCTTAAAGCCGCAAGAGCACGATTTTTTGAATTTATGTCTCTTTCCCAGCCTAAATGCTCACAGAGCTCGTTCAACCATTCATGAAGAACTTTCGTATCTCGATCTATAACGGCTAAATAAGGCATGACATTTATTTACTGATATTTCTAACTTGGACAATAATAAATTACACCATTGATTATCAATGTGAAAAAATAGACTATAATAAACTTTATTTATAAATCAGAAATGTACCATTCTGAAGGTGCAAGCTCTTATAAGAGAGCTTGTCTAACTCTAAGTAGAAAAAGGAGGGTGTTATGGCAGGTACAACAGAAGGTGGCAGAAAATCAAGCGAAGGTGGACGCGGGGATCCTGAAAAGGCAAGTCCTGCTGCCGTTGAAAGATATTTGAGGGGGATTCATTTTCCAGCAGAGAAAAGAGAGCTAATTCAGCATGCCAAGGAAAATGGAGCGCCTGATGATGTTTTGCGTGTCTTGAGCCGATTTGAGGATAAGGAATATTCCGGTGCAGTCGACGTTGCAAAAGAAGTTGGAAAGGTAGAATAAGGACTTTTATTTTATTGCAGGCCAGAGATTTGGGGGGGTTGAATTTTATCAGTCTTTTCAAAGCTGAGTGTCTAATTCCCATTACTCATTCGTGACTCATTCGTGGGCTTTTAAGTGTTACTAATGAAAGCGACTAGGTGCCTGATAATGGCGCCTAGTTGCTCGCTTAGAAAACATTAGATTCTGTTGGTTCTGGGGGATTTTAAGAGAAGGGATTGTTTTCAACAGGACGCAGTATAAAACCAAGAAACTAGAGCCATTACGAGTATTAAGGTCTTTTTTTCGGTTTTTAACCTGATACTCTTTTTACGCCATTTATCCAGCGGTGTCTCAAAATATCTTCGAAGTTTCAAAGATTATCCCAGACTTGAAACATCGCTTTCTACAACTTAATACTGAGGAGAACACCTTCTGACTGGTCAAAACTGCCCAATTGCTGAATAAAGTTCGAGACGATTTTAAATCCTGCTTTTTGATAAACGTGAATAGCCCGGGGGGTTGTGAATAAAAGGATCGATCAGAAAGGTATCCGTCGCCAAATCCACCTCTTGCCGATAAAAATCCATGAAAGCCTGAAGTGTAGGAGCTGCAAGACCTTTACTCAAAAAGGCAGGAGCACCGATGGCAAAATCGAGGCCGACCGTCTTCCCCGTCCGAGAAAGAAAAGGCTTGTAAGACTCCGGGCATCCTGTCTCTTCGCTTTCTTCATGAGAAAGAATAAAGCTGAAGGGAATACCTTGCCGAAAACCGATCCAATAAGTATTAATGCCGTCAAAATAGGGAGAGGGCTCTACCCTACCATTAACAAAGATCTCGATGTCTTGTCGGTGCAAAGGGCTGTTATCCCAAAACTCTTTCATGTGAGGGTGATCAAGCCATCCAAAGATGGTCTCAAGATGTTCTTGTCGAACTTTTTGAAAACTGAAGACGGATTTCGTCATTGATTTTAAAATTAATCCTAGGCAATTTGGTTTTCGATGGCTTGAAGGGCTGCACCAAGATGAGTCCCCTCTGGACCTCCTGCTTGCGCCATGTCCGGTCGGCCGCCGCCGCCTTTTCCACCTAAAGCTTTAGAGCCGACGCAAACAAGATCGATCGCGTTAAACCGAGAAACCAAGTCTTGCGTAACACCGACCACAAGAGAGGCCTTCCCTTCGCTACTGCTTGCAACGGCCACAATACCAGAACCTACCTGCTTTTTCATCTCATCTGCAATTGATTTGAGATCGCCAGGATTAACGCCGTCCAGAACGCGGGCAAAAAATTTAATGCCCGAGACGGTCTTAACGTCTCCGGACGGGCCTGAGGCGCTTGACCCGCCGCTCACCAATTTTTTTTGAAGGGATTTCACTTCACGCTCAAGACGCTTTCGTTCTTCGAGCAGGGCTTCAAGACGTCTGAGAAAATCATCGGGTGTAGATTTGAGACTATCGGAGGCTTGAATTAAAATTTTTTCCCGTTCTCGCATATAAATTTCAGCCGCCGGACCCGTCAGCGCCTCAATGCGCCTGATTCCGGCTGCAATACCGGTCTCGGAGACGATTTTGAAATAGCCGATATCTCCTGTGCGGCTGACGTGAGTGCCTCCACATAATTCAACAGAGTGAAAGCCGTGTTCTGCAGCCTCTCCGTCATCCAAAGGGGCTCCCATAGAGACAACCCTTACCTCGTCCGCATACTTTTCACCGAAAAGAGCCATGGCCCCCGCCTTGTTTACAGCCTCATCTGGAGCCATAAGGCGGGTTGTCACGTCCGTATTTTTTCGGATGAGCGCATTTACTTCATCTTCAACGGCCCTTATTTGTTCAGAGGTCAATGCCTTGGCATAGCTGAAATCAAAGCGTAAGCGATCAGGGGCGACCAGAGATCCTTTTTGGGTGACAGTTGATCCCAAATGTCTCCTCAAGGTCGCATGCAGAAGATGCGTGGCCGAATGGTTGGCCCTTAAAAGAGCACGTCTTTCGGTGTAAACCCGGGCCGTCACGGTTGCACCTACATCAAGGCGTCCCTGGAGAACGCGAGCCTTATGGAGAATCAGGTCAGCCCGACGCAAGGTGTCTCTCACTTCAAGAGTCGCAGCCCCATCCTCCGAGATAAGAGAGCCTGTGTCGCCGATCTGCCCGCCCGATTCCGCATAAAACGGCGTCTGGTTCAGGATAACCCACACGTCCTGACCTTCCACGCAGTGATCGAGAGAATGAACTCCCTTCACAAAAGCCTGAACAACCCCTTGAGCTTCATGGGTGCTATAGCCAAGGAATTCCGAGGGGTTTATTTTCTCCCGTAGCTCAAACCAAATGCTCTCATCGGCCTTTTCTCCCGATCCTGCCCAGGAAGCCCGTGCTTCGGCCTTTTGTTTTTCCATACATGCTTCAAAGCCGTCCAGATCAAGTCCCCGCTCCTGACCCCGCAGGATGTCCTGGGTCAAGTCAAGAGGAAAGCCGAAGGTATCATAAAGCTTGAACGCCACATCTCCGGGGAAAACGTCATGGGGTTTGAGTTCCGCAACCTCTTCTTCTAAAAGCTTGAGTCCGCGGCCAAGCGTCTGGCGAAAGCGCTCCTCTTCCATCTCGAGGGATTCTTCGATCACACCCTGTGCCCGTAAAAGCTCAGGATAGGCCTCTCCCATCTCTGCTGCCAGAGCTGGAACAAGCCGGCACATGAGAGGCTCCTTTGCCCCCAACAGGTAAGCATGACGCATTGCCCGGCGCATGATGCGTCTCAATACGTATCCCCGTCCTTCATTAGAAGGCGTCACCCCGTCTGCAATCAGAAAGCATGCAGATCGCAAATGGTCTGTAATGACCCGATGGGAAGAGAGCGCAGCACCTTCCGCCTTTGCACCCGTTAAATCAACAGAGGCTTCAATTAAACCTTTGAATAAGTCGATCTCGTAGTTGTTATGAACACCTTGGAGGACGGCCGCGATACGCTCAAGCCCCATACCCGTGTCAATGGAAGGCTTGGGCAGATTGATCCGTTTACCCGGCTCTCCGTTTTTGTCTTCTAACTGTTCATACTGCATGAAGACAAGATTCCAAATCTCGACGAAACGGTCCCCGTCTTGATCGGGCGAGCCCGGCGGTCCGCCGGGGATTTCTTCGCCGTGATCATAGAAAATCTCGGAGCATGGTCCGCACGGTCCCGTCTCCCCCATGGACCAAAAGTTATCATGACCCGGAATCCGAAGAATTTTATCGTCGCTAAACCCCGTAATTTTTTTCCAAAGATAGGCGGCTTCGTTATCATCTACGTAAACGGTCACGAGTAAACGCTTAGGTGAGACGCCGAAGTCTTTCGTTACCAGTTCCCACGCATAAGAGATGGCCTCTTCCTTAAAGTAATCTCCAAAGGAAAAATTTCCTAACATCTCGAAAAATGTATGGTGACGAGCCGTATAGCCTACATTCTCAAGATCATTGTGCTTTCCTCCCGCCCGTACGCATTTCTGGGAAGAGGCCGCCCGTGTGTAATCGCGTTTTTCGGTGCCCGTAAAGGCGTTTTTGAACTGGACCATTCCCGCATTGGTAAACATTAATGTCGGGTCATTCCTCGGCACAAGAGGACTTGAAGGCACAACCGTATGACCCTGACTTTTAAAATAGCTCAAAAATTGACTGCGAATTTTAGCCGCTGTCCACATGGGCGTTTCTCTCTTTATCTCCTTAAAATCTAAGCGGCGTCTACGTCGTCGCTTGCACTCGATTCGTCAAAAAGGGTAGACGCCAAGGCTTGTGCAATAACGCCGGCGCCGGCACGGATCTCATTCTCGATTTCTCGGGCGACCTCGGGGTTTTGTTTGAGAAAATCTTTGGCAGCCTCACGTCCCTGGCCAATGCGCTGATCTTTATAAGAGTACCACGCACCCGCCTTGTCAACCACGTTCGCCTTCACACCCAAATCCAAGAGTTCTCCTGTCTTTGAGATCCCTTCCCCATACATAATGTCGAATTCGACGACTTTGAAGGGCGGCGCCACTTTGTTTTTGACGACTTTAACACGGGTTTGGTTTCCGATCACTTCATCCCGATTTTTAATGGCGCCGATTCGACGAATATCAAGACGCACGGAAGCATAAAACTTAAGCGCGTTACCGCCGGTGGTCGTCTCCGGATTTCCGAACATGACCCCGATTTTCTGACGGATCTGATTGATAAAAATGACCATACAACGCGTTTTAGAGATGGAGGCTGTAAGTTTGCGCAAGGCTTGGCTCATTAAACGGGCTTGAAGGCCCATATGGGAGTCTCCCATATCGCCTTCGAGTTCAGCCTTTGGAACAAGAGCTGCAACTGAGTCAATAACAAGCACATCGATACTACCGGACCGGACAAGGGTGTCGGCAATTTCAAGAGCCTGCTCTCCCGCATCAGGCTGGGAGATCAGAAGCTCATCTACATTTACACCCAACTTGCGGGCATAGACGGGATCAAGCGCGTGCTCAGCATCCACAAAGGCACAAATGCCTCCCTTCTTTTGCGCTTCCGCAACCGTATGAAGGGCGAGCGTTGTTTTCCCCGAGCTTTCAGGACCGTAAATTTCGACAATGCGGCCGCGCGGAAGACCGCCGATTCCTAAAGAAATGTCAAGGCCCAGGGAACCTGTCGAGATCGCTTCAACCTCAATGGCTTCCTGTTGGCCCATCTTCATGATAGATCCTTTGCCGAACGCTCTTTCAATTTGACTGAGAGCAGCTTCTAATGCTTTTTGCTTATCCATAAATGGTCTCCTCTGATAACAATCATCCTATCCTTAACGAACGTATTACAGAGTCAACGCTTCAGCAAGGGGAAAGCTTGAGAAAAAGTCTCGGGCAAAGGCGCTTCCACAAAAAGGGGAGGCTTTGTCTTGGAAAGTGGCAAGAGAAGGGAGACCGCGTGAAGAAGAAGAGGTTCTCTGCCGTTACCATGGCCGTAGATTTTATCACCTAGAATGGGATGCCCCAGGTGCGCGCAATGAACACGCAGCTGATGGGTTCTGCCCGTCAAGGGTTTTAGCTCGAGAAAACTCATTCTTCCCCCGCATGCCAGAACCTTATAAGTGGTTACCGCAGGCTTGCCGTTCGGATCCGCCTTCATCCACCAGGTATTAGAGGCTTCTGATCGGGGTGAGAGAGAAACGTCAATGACGCCTTCTTCTTCCATCAACTCTCCCTCCACCAGAGCAAGATAGGTTTTCTGAATAAGGTTTTTCTTAAAAAGTTCTCCTAAAAGCTTCAAGGCTTTCGGATGGCGCCCTAAGACAAGACATCCGCTCGTCTCCCGATCAAGACGATGGGCGAGAGAGGGGGAGCGGGGAAGTCCGAATTGCAATTGGTCGAAATCTTCTTCCAAAGCCCTGTAAGGTCCTCGTCCTTTATGAACGGGGAGGCCTGCAGGCTTATTTAAAACCAGAATCAATCCGTCGCGATACAAAAGAAAGGGTTCAAGAAGAAGGCTCATAATCGCAAAAATCTCCGAATCAACCTGATCTCCCTTTATAAAAAAGGATACCCTTACAATTCAAGTTTTCCTTTCAAAATGAAAGAATATCAGCCCTGAAAGGAACATTCTCCTTGCGTATCAAGCGTTGATATTGTAACAACAAGATGAGTTCGGGGTGTAGCGCAGCCTGGTAGCGCGTCTGCTTTGGGAGCAGAATGTCGGGGGTTCAAATCCCTCCACCCCGACCATCCGTCCAGCCTCAGGGGGGGCCATGTCAACCATTCTGATTACGGGTGCCAGCAGTGGCATCGGCGCTGCTCTTGCTAAAGCTTATGCAAAAGAGGGAGAAATCCTCTACCTCTTGGGCCGAGACCTCGTTCGCCTGGAGAAGGTCGCCGATCAGTGTGCAGCTCTGGGCGCAAGGGTTTTTACCGAGACTCTCGAGGTCAGAGACCAAAAAAAAGCACGTGACTTCCTTGAGAAAATTGATCAGGCAAATCCTATCGATCTTGCCATTTTAAATGCCGGGATCTCAAACTTCGGGAAGGAGGAAACAGAAGAGCGGGTCAGAACTCTTTTTGACGTAAATGTCATGGGACTCCTCAACACCCTTTTCCCGATTCTGAACGGGATGAAAACTCGAAAAAAAGGCCAGATTGCCTTGATGTCCTCTCTTGCTTCCTTCAAGGGGATTGCAGGGAAAGGAGCTTATGCAGGCACAAAAGCAGCTATTCGCCTTTACGGCGAAGGACTTCGGGAGTCTCTCAAAAAAGACGGCATTCTTCTCTCGGTCATCTGTCCTGGCTTTGTGGATACACCTCTGACGAAACCCAACAAATTCCCCATGCCTTTTTTGATGAAGCCGGAAAAGGCAGCTCGTCTGATCAAGGAAGGCCTCGCAAAGGACAAACCTCGTATTGCTTTTCCTCTGCCTCTTTACGTCTTGGCTTTAAGCGCTCAGATTCTTCCCCAATGCTTGACGGCTTGGGTTGCCCGACGCTTTATGAAACAGTCTTAGCCTTTCCCTAAAAACATTTCATGTATATTCTGTGTAAAGAGAGTCGACATGTCGAAATCAATAGAAACAGATATATATTTGTGTCATCGGCGCCGGCTCAGGAGGTCTGTCTTTTGCGGCAAGGGCCTCTCAAATGGGAGCAAAAGTCGTTTTGATCGAGCGCGGCAAAATGGGTGGGGATTGTCTAGACTACCT
>CAYUCY010000002.1:16982-60758 GCA_964443525.1 uncultured Thiotrichales bacterium | reverse complement strand
GTGTGCCCTTAAAAAACACTCTTGCTGCAACCAAAAGCGTAAACTACGCTCGTTAGCGGCAAAATGGGTGGGGATTGTCTAGACTACCTGTGTGCCCTTAAAAAACACTCTTGCTGCAACCAAAAGCGTAAACTACGCTCGTTATAGGAAGGCCTCCGGCCTCATTTGTCTCAGTTTTTTGGATCATTAAAGCCTTAAGCAGCTTCAAGAGTTGAGTCTTCTTCCCCATCCGCAAGCCATTTTTCCAGCCAGTGAATATCATAAGCGCCTCTGCACATGTCCTTGTCTTCACAGAATTTTTTATGAAGGGGAATGTTGGTTTTAATGCCGCCGATTATATATTCCGAGAGTGCGCGCTTCACTCTTTGGATACACTCTTCCCGTGTATCACCGTGAACAATAAGCTTGGCCACCATGGAATCATAAGTGGGCGGCACGGTATATCCTGCATAAAGATGGCTATCTACTCGAACACGCGGACCGCTCGGCGCGTGATAGTCAGTGACCTTGCCGGGGCTCGGGAAAAAGGTTTCCGGATCTTCGGCATTGATACGACATTCAATCGCGTGCCCCCGTACTTGAACGTCCTTTTGGGTGAAACGAAGTTTCTCGCCCATCGCAACGCGAATTTGCTCATGAACCAAATCAACGCCTGTGATCATCTCTGTGACAGGATGTTCCACCTGAACCCGTGTGTTCATTTCAATGAAGTAGAACTTGCCATCCTCGTAAAGAAACTCACATGTTCCAAGTCCCCGATATCCGAGTTTTTTCATGGCATTCACCACAATCTCACCGAGCTCTGTTCGCTGCTCCGGCGTAATGACGGGAGACGGAGCCTCTTCCCATACTTTCTGATGTCGACGTTGAACCGAGCAATCCCTCTCTGCCAAGTGAACCACGTTTCCATGTTGATCTGCCAACACCTGCACTTCTATATGGCGAGGCTTTTGAAGATACTTTTCAATAAAAACTTCGTCATTACCGAAGTGTGCCTTTGCCTCGGCCTTCGCAACGCTGAGGGCTTCGGGAAGATGAGCTGCTGAATGGACGACCTGCATTCCCTTTCCGCCTCCTCCTCCCGATGCTTTGACAAGAACGGGGTATCCGATTCGGGCCGCAAAGTCGAGACCTTCCTTATCGGTTTTAATAGGGCCGTCCGAACCCGGAACGACGGGAATACCGAGCTCTTTAACTGTATTCTTGGCGATGATTTTATCCCCCATAATACGGATGTGCTCGGGAGTAGGGCCGATGAAAATTAACCCGTGTTCTTCCACCATATGGGCAAATTCCGCATTTTCCGATAAAAAGCCGAGACCGGGATGAATGGCATCCGCTCCCGAAAGTGTTGCTGCAGAGAGAATATTCGCCATATTGAGATAGCTTTCCCGAGAAGGGGCTGGGCCGACACAGATACTCTCATCCGCAAGCTTCACATGCATGGAGTCAGCGTCAACGGTCGAATGAATGGCGACCGTCTCAATGCCCATTTCGCGACAGGCACGAATGATGCGAAGGGCGATTTCACCGCGGTTGGCGATCAAAATTTTTTTAATCTTCATAGAAAACCTCCAAAAGGCACTGAGCGTCCTTCTTAGTCGATGACAAAGAGAACCTGATCAAATTCAACAGGGTGCGCATCTTGAGCCAGAATCTCCTTCACGATACCGTCCTTGGGTGCTTTAATCTGGTTCATGACTTTCATTGCCTCGATGATGCAAAGAGTTTGCCCTTTTTGAACGGCATCCCCGGCCTTGACAAAGATGGGAGCTCCGGGGCTCGGAGAGAGGTAAACCGTTCCTACCATCGGTGCTTTAACGGCTCCAGGGTGGGCATCTCGGTTAACGATTTGGGGCTCTGTTACGGTCGGCGTCGGTGCTGCGGCAGGAGCGGGGACTGGTACAGGCGCAAGTCCGTAGGCGGGGATAGAGGCTTGTGAAATGAGCTCACGCTTCACTCGAACCCGGCATCCTTCCATCTCATATTCAATTTCCGTTAGATGAGTCTCGTTTAGAATATCTGCCAATTGACGCACGATCTCTTCATTAAATGAGGGCTTGTCGGCCATTCATGTTTCCTTTTGCTGATACTTATAAGAGTTTAGGACGAATGTCTCTTGGTTGACTTTGATAGGGCAACTTCTAGCATAATTTTCAGAAAAAAGCAAAACACTAAATCTCTCGAGCCCCCTAAAGCCCTTTATTTACGGGCTTTTTAGAATCAATTGGCCTCCTTCGACCCGATAGGAGGAGAGACGTTCGAGAAAACTCATCCCCAAAAGAGATTGATCAAGTCCTTCTCCTCCGACGGCGGCAGGAACGTCTTCCAGGTGAATGGGACCGACGAACAGGGATTTCAGGGTAAGGGGTGCAGAAAAAACCATTCCGCCCGCCGTTGAAGAAGGCAGGTTAAATATCAAGTCCTCTTCTTCAAATCCTAGAAGTCTGGCATCTCGACGTGTGAGAACAACACGACTAGCGCCCGTATCCACCATAAATCTGAGACGAATACCGTTTGCAACTCCCTCGACGAAGAAATGGCCGTCTTCACTCGCTTCGAAGACGATCGTCTTTTCATCCAGTATTTTTCCCTTTGTCGGGAAAAGGTTCCCGAAAACCCGATGCCAAATGGACGAAGCCTCTTCCCGATAACTATAGACCATAAGGGCCGCTAAAATGATTCCGAACCAAATCAAAAGATCCCGCAAAACGCGTGTCAGAGGCATCCTTTTTGAGAAAAGAATCAAGAGAAAGTAACTGAAGAGCGTTGTAAGACTAACAAGATGAATCAGGGTACCTTCTTTCTGAAGCATCCCTGGGAACAGGAAATTAAGGCCCAAGATCAAAGCCCCGAGGCTTACCAAAATAGCACAGAGAAGGCCGAAGAGAGGAAATTTTTTCATCTGCTTCTCTCAGGCTGCATTTATGGTTGAGGAAGAAGGGGGATTACCTTCCAGAACTTCCTTTGTTTTGGTCGCCAAGATCTTCAGACTATAAGGTTTTGGTAAAAAGTGAATGTCGGTCTGAGTGCCTACTTCCTCCCTGAAAGAATCTTCGGCATAGCCTGATGTGTAGATGACTTTCATGTTCTCCAGAACTTTAGAGGCTTCCTTAATCATGGTCGGTCCGTCCATATGCGGCATGACCACATCGGTAATAATCAAATGAACGGGGTCATGTTTTTTCTCTGCGACCAGCTTGAGAACTTCCAGCCCCGATTCCCCCGAATTTGCTTCGATCACCCGATACCCTTTATCGCGTAAAGCTCTCGCCGAGAAAATACGGACCGCGTCTTCATCTTCAACCAACAAGATGGTGCCCTGACCCGTTAGATCGGACGGAGGAAGAGCTTTTTCATCATCTTGAGCAGAAACTTCCTGAGGTTCGGCCTTATATTGTGGGAGATAAATCGAAAATTTCGTTCCTCGATTAATCTCGGACTCAACAAAAATATGGCCTCCCGTTTGTTTGACGATTCCGTACACGGTTGAAAGACCGAGCCCCGTGCCGAGTCCGGAATCTTTGGTCGAATAAAAGGGATCAAAAATCTGTGCTAGCTGCTCAGGCATCATGCCGTGTCCCGTATCAATCACTTCCATCACGATATAAGATCCCGCGGGAATGGTCTCATGAGCGATTTCCTCTGATCGACTCAACTCCCGATTGAGGGTTCGAATAATAATCTCGCCCTGATCTTGAATCGCATCCCGCGCATTGACGATCAGATTGATGATTACTTGCTCGAGTTGTCCCTGGTCGACCCGAACGTATCCGAGGTTACGACCGTGAATCATTTTCAGCTTAATCTGCACGCCGATCAGCCGCTGAAGAAGGAGAGAAAGGCCCGACAAAACCTCTCCAATGTCGAGAATTTTGGGTTGCAATGTTTGCCTACGTGAAAAAGCCAGAAGTTGTCTGACAAGATTTGCAGCACGATTTGCATTTTGTTTAATTTGCATAATGTCCGTAAAAGACTGATCACCTGGAGAATGCCGGTTTAAGAGTAAATCACAAAAACCGATCATTGCGGTGAGAAGGTTGTTGAAGTCGTGGGCAATACCACCCGCCAGCTGCCCCAAGGCCTGCAATTTTTGAGATTGAATAAGCTGGAGTTGAAGTTTTTGCTGGTCCGTATTATCAAAAATAAAGAGAGCCGCCCCTTTGGGTGAAACTTCTTCCCGTTCTAACGTTAACCGACCCATATAGGCGATTGCTTTCATGTCAGGCTGCGCAATAAACTCGAGATCAACAGAAGCACCGTCTTGGCGGCTGGCGAGATAGCTTTCAAATGCTTGCTTAAAGTGAGCTCTATTGTTTTCCGTCAGGAAACGCTCGAAGGGGATGTTAATTTCAGCAAAATTTCGTTTTAGAAATCTCTTTGCGAAAGTCTGGTTGTAAACCTTAATTATGCCGTCTCCGTCGAGAAATGCGATTCCCGCAGGTGTCAGGTCGAAAATCTCGCGAACGTTGAAATCCTTAAGAAAGAAACTTTGCTCGTTAATCGAGTCATGGAACTCTTTGATGTGATAGTTAATATCATCAAGGCGCCAGAGAAAAATTCCTTCTTCTCGGGAATGGAGCCGTTTCAGATAGTATTTCTTTTTATCTTTCTGAGGAGACAATACAAGACGTTTTCGCGTCTGATAATCGGGATGGGCCGAATCAAACATTTCTTTCGGATAGGTTGGATCCATTTCCGAGACGATCTCTTCAAAACTTCTTGTGTGAATGTCCGGGAAGTGTCCTTCAAAGGACTTGTTGAAATAGATCGTCTCTCCTTCTTCATTGACGATCAGATAAGGATCCGTCGAAATCCTAAGGGCTGCGGCCAGTTTTCCTGCATAATCCGTTGCGGTAAAAGCCTTGAAATAAAACCATAGGCTTCCGCCCAAAATGGTAAAAGATAAAAGGATTAAGAAAAAAGAGATGAGTCCATCGTAACTTTTCAATCCTTTCATGAGGACGAGAACACCGACGACGGCCAAAAAAGCGGCACTAACACACGTCATTAAAAGCATATGCTGTATATTGATGTCCCCCTTTGGAAACCGCCCCGCACGAAAGTGCGGAATAAAGGATGGGTGAGCTGACATGTCTTTTCCCTATGCCTCCCGTCTTCTCTATGGTATTAAAATAGCACAAGAATCGGACTTTTTATTTATGAAAAATAACGCACCTTTCAAGGATAAGAAAATTGTGCTCACGGGTGCAACGGGCGGATTGGGTCGTGCTCTTGTCAAGGCTTTAGCTCCTCAGGGCTGTCATCTCTTTTTATGCGGGAGATCGATTGGGGTATTAGAAGAGCTCGATGATTTTGTCCAAGCTCAGGGAAGTAAGGCAACCCTCATTCCCCTTGATTTAAGAGAATTTGATAAAATAGAGGCCTTCGGTCCCGCTCTCATGGGACGGGAAGAAATTCCCGATTTTTTCATAGGGGCTGCCGGTTATTTTGAGGGCTTAACATTGTTGACTCACCAACCTCTTAAAACTTGGCAGCAGAGTCTTGACGTGAATCTGACTGCCAATTGGTGCTTTTTAAAGACCCTTGAGCCTCTCTTGAAAATTTCTCGAGGACATGTGGTCTTTATCAGTTCTGAAGTCGCGCGTGTGCCTTTTCCCTATTGGGGTGCTTACGAGATCAGTAAAAAGGGCCTTGAAGCGATGGTTGACCTCTACCATGCCGAAAATCCGACCTCTTTCTTTCAGGTGAGTTTCTTTGATCCCGGCGATATGGCAACCGTCATGTATCAAAAGGCTTATCCCGGCGTTGATCTCTCAACGTTCCCGTCTCCCGATGAGGTTACTCAAAAGCTTCTTGACCACTTAACGAAAGAAAAAGTTGATGGTTAAGTTGCCAACGTTTGAAACGGAACGTTTGCTTCTCAAAGGAGTGGTAGGGGGAGACATCCCGGCCTATAAAAAACATTTTGTTGATTACGAAGTGATCAGAAATCTAACAGCTCGGGTTCCATGGCCTTATCCAGAGCAGGGAATTGAAATTTTTTTCTCTTCTTATCTTTTGCCCCGGCAGGGAGAGGACCTTTGGATGTGGGGTCTCTTTCTTAAAGAAAATCCGAATGAGCTAATTGGGGCCATTGAAATCAGGAAAAAGACCGACCCCGATAATCGGGGCTTCTGGCTCGGCAAGGCTTTTTGGGGACAAGGGCTTATGACGGAAGCACTGCAGCCCATTACGGACTATACCTTTTCTCATCTGGGGTTCGAGAAGCTTCTTTTCAGCAATGCCGTCGGGAATGAACGTTCCTCAAGAATCAAAAAGAAAACAGGAGCGGTGCTCCTTCGGAGGGAACCTGCCTCTTTTGTGGATCCTGTTTTTACGATGCGAGAAGTTTGGGAATTCACAAAAGAGAATTGGGAAAAAATTTCAAAGGAAAGCTAAAGCTTCTTAAAAATCTTCGTTATCCTTTTTCCCTACTATAGTGATGTAGCTTTCCTGGGTTCCAGATTCTTCTTCGGACTCGCAACAGGCAATACAGCAACAAAAAAGCCAATTGAATAAGGACGTGGGAGGTGGGCTCTCTTTTTTCTCTGAAAGAGAGACATCATAAAAAGTATTGTAATCCTGTGTTTGAGAAGCAAGACTGGCGGTTGTAAAGCTCATGAGGATAAAAGAAGAATAAAGTCTCACAAACATGGGCAGGTCCTTCTTTTACTTTTTCCTTGCATCATAAGGATTCTTCCCCTGTCTCAACTGCAGTCGGAGAGGAACACCCATTAAATTAAAATCATCTCTCAATTTTTTCTCGAGATAGCGGACATAAGAATTCGGGAGCTCGCTTGCCTTGCTTAAGAAGAGAGAAAAGGTGGGTGGACGTGTTTTCACCTGGGTAATATATTTTAAACGAATTCGGCTCCCCTTGACGATGGGCGGCGGATGATGAGCCTCCACATCGGTTAGCCAACGATTGAGAGCTGCTGTCGTAATACGCTTGTTCCAGGCCTCTTCCATTTGCATCACAGCAGACATTAATTTATCGATATTTTTATTCTTCAGGGCTGAGAGAGGGATAAAAGGAACGCCTGAGACTTGAGAAAGCGCGCTTTCAAGACGATGTTTTAGATCCGGCAAAATGCTATGATCCGCCTGATCCCATTTATTGAGAGCAATGACAAGGGCACGTCCCTCTCTCACCACAAGCGATGCAATGGTGAGATCCTGTTTATTGAGAGGCTCCAAAGCATCAACGACTAAGATCACGACTTGAGCATAGCGGATTGCCTCCAATGTGCTAGAAGTAGATGCCTTTTCAAGGCTTTCCTCAATGCGTGCTTTTCGTCTGAGGCCCGCCGTATCAGCCAAGAGGAGTTTCTTGCCCTGGTAGATAAAAGGAACCCGAATCGCATCCCGCGTCACACCAGGCTGATCCCCCGTGAGCAGGCGCTCTTCTCCAATGAGAGTATTAATGAGCGTCGACTTCCCCACATTTGGGCGTCCGACGATTGCAATCTTCAGAGGAACCTCTCGATCACGTTCGAAGTTCTCTTCAGCCTCCAAGTCCGCATCGATATAAGGCCGAAGCTGATCATAGAGAAGACCCAAACCTTCTCCGTGCTCGGCCGAAAAAGGAATCGGATCCTCAAATCCCAGCTGATAACTCTCAAGGACAGCCTCTTTTGCGAGACCTCCCTCACACTTGTTAATAAGAAGAAGAACGGGCTTCTGTGTTAATCTTGCTTTTTGGGCCAGGACTTGATCCGAAGAAGTCACACCTTCTCGTCCGTCGATCACAAACAAAATGAGATCGCATGCATCCAGGATTTTTTGAGTTTGAGCGTCAATCTGACCTTTCAGATGAAAGTTCTCAAATCCTTCGAGACCTGCCGTATCGATGATGGAAAACCGAAGGCCCGATAGCTTCGCCGGAGCTTCTCGCCAGTCTCGGGTCACCCCCGGCTCATCATGAACGATCGCCATCCGCTTCCCCACGAGGCGGTTAAACAGGGTCGATTTCCCAACATTGGGACGCCCCAAGATGGCGATGCGTTTGAGGTTTTTCATCTCACTCTCGAAAAGCGATTAACGGTAAGCCGTTAATTTGGCCGAATCCGTCAAAAACAAAAGGCTCTTTTGTACGGCAATCGGAGAGAGGGTCGTCTCTCCTTCAAGGTCGAATTCGTAGGCTTTGCTTCCGTCTTTCACGTGGACAAAAAGAGCCTTACCGTTCGAGCTTGAGAGAAGAAGCTTATCGTTCACCAGAATAGGACCCGCCCACAAGATTTTCTCTTTGGCTTCTTTCTCGTTCACGTAGCGGGGAAGCTGGTGAACCCAGGCAACCCGACCGTCATTTTGCTGAACGGCAACAAGCTTATTATCATTGGTCAGAACAAAGAGGAACCCACCGGAAAAAGCGGGACTCCGGATGCCTCCGAAATCGGCATGCCACATCAACTGGCCTGACTTCAAATTAATGGCTGCCATCCGGCCGCTGTGGGCTGTAATAAAGACTTTTCCATGACTGATAATTGGACGGGCTTTGATATGAGACAAAGAGGCCAGAGGATCAAGACGGCCCGAGACCATCAAGCTTTCGGACCACAAAGGAAATCCGTTATCGGCTCTAAGGGCATAGATTTCTCCCGAGGAATAAGGAACGATCACGATGTTTTCTGCAACGGCGGGAGAAGCAGCTCCCAGTAGACCCGCGGTCTCAATAATACCGGCATGAGTCCAAAGAAGCTCCCCCGTCTGTGCTCCATAGGCTTCACAGGTGTTGCTGACCGTCACCACAAAGACACGACCGTCTTTGACAGTGGGTGCCGTCCGGACCGGTCCGGACGTGTGATGCCGCCACTGAATCGCGCCTGTTTTAGCATTCAAAGACAGAACTTCCGCATGGGCCGTTGCAACATACACGGCATCTTCTTCAGCACAAACACCGCCCCCAAACGGCTGAGTATAACCACTCTCAGGAATAGTTTCCGTTTTCCAAAGCATTTCTCCGTTTTCAAGAGACGTGGCCACGACAGTACCGTCCGCATCTATCGTATAGGCGATGCCGTCTTGGGCGACAGGACCGCTTAAAAGGCGCCGTTGACTACCGGCGCCTTCCCCGACAGAAGCTTTCCAAGCAAGTTTCGGTTCATCGGGCCCCAGCACGGGAGGCATGGCATGGGAAGCTGTTCCGCTCGGATGGGCCCAAGCACTGTTTTCAAGCGGAGCGGACACAATAACATCGCGTCCTCTCAAGCTTGAGTCAACCCGGATGGTTTCAAAAGAAAGCAGAATGCTTTCCCTTTCACCTTTAAGAGGGATTTGATCTTTCTTGTTTGAACAAGCCGCCAAAAGAGCGACGAAGGGAAGAAGGTAGACTTTACGCATAAGTGAATCCTCTTAAAAACAGTTCATAAAAATAAAAATTAACGAGACGTCGTCATTTGTTGAATATACGCAGCCGCTCGCTGACGCAAGGTCAAAGGCACTCTTTCATCTTCGATTAACGCTTTAAGGAAAGAGCTCGCTTTCTCCTGTTCTCCGAGGCGAATGTGGACGAGTGCCGATATTTCACGGGCAAAAGGTGCCCAAGGATTATTAACGTTCAAAAGCGGTTCAATCTCTTTCAAGAGAGTAAGGCCGTCCCGATCGTCCAAACCCTGATAAGCCCACTGAATTAAGGCGAGATCTCGATATTTTTGTTCAAAACTTTTATCTTGAGCAATCTCATAGTACCTCTTGGCCCTTTCTTCTGAGGAGATCCCTTCTTGTTTTGCTCTCTTGAAGACGGAGACAAGCGCAAATCCTTCCGTACCCGATGCTTCAAGTCCCTTTAAGGCCTCCATCGCATCCGAATTCTTTTTCTGAGAAAGCAGAACAAGGACCGCTTCGAATTCTTCGGCGTTCTTTAGCATCTTTTGTTCTTGGTGGTGCTGCCAATAGAGGTAACCTGCTGTCCCGATAAAAAGGGACAGAACACCTCCGATCAGCCAGTTTGCATACTTTTTCGCAAAATTAAGGATCTGCTCGATGCGATAATCTTCTTTGGCCTCTTCAATAATATCGCTCATCCGTCCTTTCTCCTTCCAATAAAGACTCTCTGCAGAAAATTACCTCGTCTTGCTTTCAAAATCAATTGTTTCACTCTTTCTTACGGATTTTCTTCAAGATTTTAAGCTTTTTTTAATCTTTTAAGATCTAAAATGTGTGTGATTTAAGGGACAGACCCCTAAAATAATAACATTTTTTAAAAGGGGTCTGGAACTCTTTGACTCTTCAGTGTAAGGTTCCAAGTGGATCGTCAAACGATCACCGATTTGGGAGAAAAATAATAGAAAGGGAGTAATCATGAAAATTAAATCTCGTCTTTTACTAGCCGGAGCTGCCGTTAGCGCCCTGTTGCTAACGGGTTGTGCCGAGTATCATATTCGCGAGCTCGAGTCTGCAAAGCGTGAAGGTCATCCATTCACCGTTGCCCTCGCAAAAGAATATGAAGCTCTTGCGAAGAAAGAATCTCGTGTTTACACGGACGAAATTGACGCTTCGCACTTTGCCGTGAAGGGACTCCAAGCAGCCACCGGCATACAAGTATTACCGGAAGATCCCAGGAAGTGGGATGTTCCCAGAGAGCGTATGGATGAACTTCTTGATTGGCGGGAGCGCTTGATTTTTGCTGTCCATAAGTCAGGTGCTCGGATTGCTCCAGACTTGGCAGCGCAAGCCCAGGTTTCCTACGACTGTATGCTTGAGGAACTTGAAGAAGGACAGCAACCGGATAACATCGCAAAGTGTGAAAAAGCATTCAAGGATATGCTTGTTGAAGTTGAAAAAGCTGTTCATCATTTCACGCCGACCTTCCAAGTTTACTTTGATCTGAATTCGGCCAAATTGAGCAAAGATGCAATGAAGATGATCGAAGAAGTCTCTGATATTGCTAAGCATATGAACCACCATACCATTGCTATCACGGGGAACGCGGATGGTGTGGGTGGCCGCAAGCACAACCTGATTCTGACGCAACAACGCGCTCAAGCAGTGAAAGATGCCCTGATTGCGCATGGCATCGATGCTAAGAAGATTGTTGCTGTCGGCGGCGGTGAGGTTGACGGACCTGAAGTGGCACCGAAGAATCGTAACGTAACGATTACGCTTCACTAAGATCCACTTGATTATCAAGTATAAACGGCGCTTTTGAGCGCCGTTTTTTTATTCCAAATTTCGTTCTTAAACAGTCTTGAATTTTTAAATCACACTTTCTAAGGTGAAGGTCCTTAACAACCTTGAGGTTTTTCGATGGCTTCCCTCCGACGGCTCCCAATCGTTTTCTCTTGTTTCTTCATTTTTTGCCCTTTCTTATCTCCAGGCAGCTAAGCAGAAAATAGAACAGACGATCTTCAGCCCCATTGAAATCGACCATCCTTTGATCACGGAGCTTTTGGAGGCACCTGCAATGGAACGCTTAAAACATATCGACCAGCACGGGACTCCCTATTATTTTCAAGCCCTGCCGCCTTTTAATCGTTACGACCATTCGGTCGGGGTTTATGCTCTTTTAAAACAGGTGGAAGCCCCTTTCAAAGAACAAGTCGCAGGCCTTCTCCACGATGCGTCGCATACGGTTTTCTCTCATACGGGCGATCATCTCTTTCAACCGAAGAAAAGAGGGGAGTCTTATCAGGATGAAATTCACGAATGGCACTTGACCAAGATGAACGTGGAACCGTTACTCAAGAAATACGGCCTTACCCTCCGAGATGTCCTGGCTAAAAATCCTCAGTTTAAGGCTCTCGAGCAAGCTCTTCCCGACTTATGCGCCGATCGAATTCAATATCTTTTGCAAACAGCCCTCATTTTTGATCTCATGACACGTAAAGAAATCCAAAAAATAAGAAGTGACCTGAAATTCAAGGGAGGCCTGTGGTATTTTACATCTTTGTCTTCTGCCAAAAAACTGGGGCTCTTATCTCTGCACTTCACCCGGAATTTTTATACATCCCCATGGAATCAATTCATCAATACACGTTCAGCGCAGCTTTTTAAGCTCGCTCTCCAAAAAGGTATCTTAACGAAAGAAGAAATTCATTTCGGACAGGATATCCCTGTTTTAGGAAAGCTTCTCCGCTCAAAAGACCCCGACCTCCTGAACCTGATTGAAGCCTGCCTTCATCCCGAAACAGGCTACAGGGTTGTTGAGACGGGCTCCTATGACGAGATCTACTTTCCGAAGTTCAGAGGTGTCGATCCCCTTGTTTTACAGGAAGGGCGTCTGAGGCGTTTGACATCGATAGACGCGGCCTATCGACAAAAGTTCGACAAGCTTAAAAAGACTCTGAAAGATGGGATCAGACTCAAATATGAGCCCCACAACCCCTCAACGCTCCATTTGAAAAAACTTAAAGAATCCCCTTTTTGATTTTCTTTATTGTTCTTTAACGCCCTTGCCCTAAAATAGACATTGGAGGCAAGAAAAATGGTCAAGAAAAAGAAGCAGACAAAAATCTCTGACGAGGACGGGGCAGATCAGTGGGAAGAGGGCCTCACGGCCTTGACCTTTTTAGATCGATTTTATCATTCTTGGTTGGGGAAGATGACCAAGGGAATCTCTCCCGCTGCTCTCACATACGCTTTTGCAGACTGGATTCTTCACCTTTCTCTCTCGCCCGGAAAACAAACCGAACTTGTTCTCAGGGCTTTGAGAAAGCTGTACCGATTAAACCGGTTTTACCTGCAGTCCGTCCTCAACCCGACATGCGAAGAATGCGTCAAACCGCTCGCACAAGATGATAGATTTAGCCATAAAGCCTGGAAATACCCTCCCTACAATTTCCTTTATCAATCTTTCCTTTTAAGCCAACAATGGTGGCATCGAGCGACAACTCACATTAAAGGGTGTTCCAAACATCATTCGGAGGTTGTCAATTTCACGGTTCGGCAGATCCACGATCTGTTCTCTCCTTCCAACTTTTTGTGGTCAAATCCTGAAGTCCTTGAGAAAACATATCGAACGGGAGGGTTGAATCTTGTCGAGGGGGCTTTTAACTTTTGGGGAGATGTCCTCAGGGACTTTCGAGGAGATCCTCCGGCAGGGGCTGAAAAGTTCGTGGTCGGCAAGAATATCGCATGTACGAAAGGGGAGGTGATCTTCCGAAATGATCTGATCGAACTTCTTTATTACAAGCCGCTGACCAAAACCGTTTATGCCGAACCTGTTCTCTTGGTCCCGGCTTGGATTATGAAGTATTATATCCTTGACCTTTCTCCTCATAATTCCCTCGCCCGTTATTTAGTCGAACATGGGTTTTCCGTCTTTATGATTTCCTGGAAAAATCCATCTGCGAAGGACGCTCTGTTCGGGATGGAGGATTATCAGAAATTAGGGGTGGCGGATGCCCTTGATGTCATTGAAAAAGTGACCGGCTCTAAAGCGATTCACGGGGCTGGATATTGTCTCGGTGGGACCCTTCTCTCGATTGCGGCGGCAACTTTTGCGCGTGATAGGGAAGAGCGCCTTAAGACCATGACGCTTTTTGCTTCCCAAACGGATTATTCCGATGCGGGAGAGCTGACCTTCTTCATTGATGAAAGCCAGGTCAGCTTTTTGGAAGATATGATGTGGCGACAAGGATACCTCGATGCCAAACAAATGTCGGGCGCTTTTCAATTGCTGCGCTCCAAAGATCTTATTTTTTCTAAAAATACGAAACAATATCTTTTGGGGGAAAGAGAGGAACTCTTCGACGTCATAGCTTGGAATGCCGATGCAACGAGGCTTCCCTATAAAATGCACAGTGAGTATTTAAGAAAGCTCTTTATTGAAAATGCTCTCGCTGAAGGCAAGTTCGAAGTCGGGGGTAAGACGATCGCCCTCCATGATATCCGGCTCCCCATTTTCTGCGTTGCAACGACGAAGGATCATATCTCTCCTTGGAAGTCGGTTTATAAAATTCACCTAGAGGTGGATTCGGAGGTTACCTTTGTCTTGACCAACGGTGGGCATAACGTCGGTATCATCAGCGAACCCGGAAACCCTAAAAGAGCTTACCAAATCAGCACGCGCGGGCGGGATGAGTATCATCTGGATCCGAATGAATGGGCCAAAGAAACGCCGGTTCAACAAGGTTCCTGGTGGCCCGCCTGGATCGAATGGCTGGAGAAAAACTCAACCAGACAACGTATATCTCCGCCCAAGGCATCCACCTACCATAAAATCTACCCGAAACTGATGAATGCTCCCGGGAGTTACGTTTTCTTAAGATAAATCTTTGGTAATTGAACTCTGAGGCTTATTCAGAGCCAACTTATCACTTAAATAAAGGAAGTGATCATAGTCGGTCAATTTTTTACGCCATCTTTCGGGGATACCCTTTAGGCCGTAAAGAGCTCCCGCTATTTGTCCTGCAACAGCCCCAACGATATCCGCATCATCTCCTAAATTAGCCGCCATCAAAACAGCTTCCTCAAAGGAGTTTGTGTTTGCAACTGACCACATTGCCGCTTCAAGCGTATGAATGACATACCCTGTATTTATTTCATG
The DNA here is from genome assembly GCA_964443525.1 of uncultured Thiotrichales bacterium. Classification (GTDB taxonomy): domain Bacteria; phylum Pseudomonadota; class Alphaproteobacteria; order Caedimonadales; family Caedimonadaceae; genus CAYUCY01. The sequence continues at coordinate 46,270 of CAYUCY010000002.1, read as the reverse complement.
TGATTATTTACATTATTATAAAAAATCAATAAATTAATTTCAGAAGATAATTATTTTTTAAGGTCTTTCACTAAAACAAAGCATCCTTTGCCGGATTTTTTTGCTTCATACATGGCTTGGTCGGCCAAATTTAAAAGATTCTTTCGGTTATCGGCATCTCGGGGATAAAGAGCACACCCCAAGCTCACACCGAAAGAGGAGACGATGCCGTCAAAGGTTGCCTCTGATCCTACTGCCTTTAAAATCCGTTCGGAGAGCTCTTTCAGTCCTTCGTAAGAGTCAACCTCCTCTAAAATAACGACGAATTCGTCTCCTCCGATCCTGGCGACGAGATCCGTGTCTCTTAAAACACCCGTTAAGCGGCGCCCTATTTCTTGAAGGAGGTGATCTCCGTATTCATGTCCATGAGCATCGTTGATCCCTTTAAACCCATCAAGATCCAAAAAAACAAGCCCGAAAGGCTTGCCTGTATCCAAGGTCTTTTTCAAAGCTTTTTCGAAGAGAGAACGATTTGCAAGTCCCGTTAAAGGATCATGATGAGCCAAGAAGTGCATATATTTTTGGTGTTCGATGCGGGTTGTCACGTTTTTAAAAATCATGACCGTGCCCCCGTCCGGCATCTTATTTTCGATCATTTCATACCAATAGCCGGACGTGAAATGCTGTAAAATGGTTGTGTCCCCTTCGCGGAAAGTTCTAAGGCGCTCCGCAATCCATGCCTCTTCATCCGATAAAAGATTGAGAGCAAATCTTTGGCCCGTTTTCCGTCGCTCTTCTTGGTAAATTCCTTCTCTTAAGTTTCGCCTCAAAAAAGCTTCATAGGTAAAACCCTCTTTGTGGATCCTCTCCCCGAGCATAAAAATATCCCGAAACGGCTTATTGCAAAGGGTCAGTTTCTCTCTCTCATCAAAAACCGCAAACCCTTCATCGATGCTTTCAATTGCGGTATCCAAGCGTCTCCAAGCCGCGACCAGCTCGTCCTGGATGCTCTTTTCCCGATCTTGAAGATGCTTCCTTTCAAGACAAGCGTTGATACGTGCGTAAAGCAAGACCGGATTGACAGGGGTTGGCAGGTAATCATCGGCACCATATGTAATGCACTCGACGACGCTGTCAAGCTCGGAAACGGACGAGATAACGAGCACGGGAATATCTCTCGTTCTCGGGTCTTTTTTCAAATGACGCAAGACCTCATATCCCGACATACCCGGCATTAAAATATCGAGAAGAATCAAATCCACGGGTGTCTTTCGAACGATCTCAAGTCCTTGGAGGCCGTTTTCTGCACATAAGATTTCATGGCCGACGGGGGCAAGACGTCGGGCGATCAACTCTCTTTTAGGGGTGCTATCGTCGATGATGAGAATGCGGCTCGGCCTCACTGTCGTATAGGGAACTTTATCACTTTCTTCCGAAAGAATTTCCTTTGACTCCTCATTTCTCAGCTTTTCAATCAGAGGCAAAATCCCTTCCGAAATCGCGATCAACTCCTGAAAAGACCGTGCGTAGGAGTGGCTTCCGATCTCTTCAAGAATGAGTTCCGCATATCCTTTAACACTGCCTACGAGTGCTCTCAAATCATGCCTATATTTTTTCCAATTCTGAGTCGTTTGTTGAGAGTCGGGCGGTAGGGGATAAAGCTCTCTCGTTTTGAGGACCAAAAGTTCGAGACTTTCTTCGATCGTCTTAAAATCGTCCTTGGTTTGAGAGCTGAAAGGAGATGCGTCTATCTCAAGAGATATCAAAAGGTGAGAAATTCTCTGGGCACGATCGAGTATTTGATCCAGGATCGATCGGAAAGGATTTACCATAAAAACGATGGCTTCTTGCCCCATTATCATCTCTGTTGACCTATACGGCTTTTTTTAATTGAGCGTCCATCTTTGACAAAAGACGTGGGAGCTCGACCGGTTTTGTGTCATAGTCATCACATCCCGCTTGAAGAGCTTTGTCCCGATCCTCCGCCATGGCGTGGGCTGTCAGAGCAATGACGGGAATATGTTTTGTCGAAGCTTCGGATTTTAACTTTTGCGTCGCCTCCCATCCGTCCATCTTAGGAAGGCTCATATCCATCAAGATCAAATCCGGGTACTCCTTCAGAGCCATTTGAATCCCTTGCTCTCCGTCAACGGCCATAATTACTTCATATCCCTGACGCATCAACCGGCGGGATAACATATCCCGGTTCAGTTCGTTATCTTCAACGATGAGAACTTTAGTCATGGAGGAAAAACTCCCTTCTTTGGGTTTTTTTATTTATTTTTTAGCAACTTATGATTGCGCCTCAGCCTTTGTATGCTAGATTAATTTAATATAGTTAATAAATCATAAAAAAGAACAGGGACCTTGGCCATCAAAGCGATTGCATCTTCCTTATACGAGCCCGAGAAGAATTCTCCGAAGCCCTTGCTTGATTTTCTCGTCGATCAAAAAATTCTTTCTTTCGACCAAAAGAAAATCGTTTTGAAAGAAGCGGAGAAAACCAGGCATCCGGTGGAAGAGATTTTAACTTTTCTCGGATTCGTGGATTTGAAAACGCTGCGACATTGCCTTGCGATTTGTGAGAACTTATCCCTCTTTAATCCGGAAGAAACACCCTTTGATTCCGCGTTAATGGCTCGACTGAGTCGCACCGAATGCGAATTTTATCAGGCCCTTCCCCTTTCTTTTTCGGAGGGTATCTTGAATCTCGCGGTTTGTGATGCGGTTAACCTTCCTGCTCACGCTTTTTTTAAGGATCGTTTCAACTGCAAAGAAATTACTCTCTTTTTGATAGATCCTTCTGAATTCCATAAGATTTTAAATAGTGTTTTTTCTTCTCCCCCCTCTCTCAAAGAAATTTTGCTACCTTTAGGGCATCCGAGATGAAAATCATTGTGCCTCTTTCCTGGACGGCTTGATCAAAGAAGCCGTTGATCAAGGGGCCTCAGACATCCATTTTGAACCCGAAGGCGTCTTTGTTAGAGTTCGTATTCGTCTTGACGGTGTTCTATGGCAACGGGTCATTTTTCATCAGGATTTCTGGCCTCCCCTCTCCGTTCGCCTTAAAATTTTAGCAGACCTTGATATTGCGGAATCCCGACTTCCCCAAAACGGGCGATTCAGCCAAAAAATTTCAGGTCGGATGGTAGACTTTCGTCTCTCCTTTCATCCGACAGTGCACGGTGAAAACGCTGTCTTGAGAATTTTGGACAAACATCATTCTTTGATCCCTCTTCACCGCCTTGGGTATACCGAGGATCAGTACAATACGCTCTTGAATCTTGTTCGAGAGCCGCAGGGGCTCGTCATCTTTACAGGGCCGACGGGGTCTGGAAAGTCTACCTCTCTCTACTCTCTTTTACAGGAAGTGAACGAAGAATCGGTGAATATCATGACCTTGGAAGAACCCGTCGAGTTTGATCTTCCTCTCGTGCGTCAGACGGAAGTCAAAGAGCCGGGAGGCGTTTCCTTTGCAAAAGGGATCAAGTCAATCTTAAGACAAGACCCCGATATTATCCTTGTTGCGGAAATCCGGGATGAAGAAACGGCTCAAATGGCTTTTCGAGCTGCCGTTACAGGACATCTCGTGTTAAGCACTCTTCATACGATCGACGCGTTAGGGGCTCTCTATCGTCTCGAGGATTTAGGCTTGCCTCCGAGCAGGCTTGCAGGAGTCATTCGCGGCCTTGTCGCCCAAAGGCTTGTTCGCAAAAAATGTAACTTTTGTACGGGAGGGTGTGAGAACTGCGGCGGACGAGATTACCGAGGACGTCAGGCTTTGGCTGAAATTCTCATTCCCGACTCAGAGTTTGAAAAAATGCTCTCGGAAGGAGCTTCTTTCACAGCTTTCCGAGCCTGGTGTCAAAAAACGAAGACAAAAACGCTGAGAGATCACGCCCAAGAACTCTTGGCTGAAAAAGTGACAGATAAAAAGGAAATTTTGCGCGTCTTGGGAAGAGGCTATGATGACCTCTCTTAAGTCTTTTCGATATCACGCTCTTGATATGAGAGGTAAAAAACATAAGAGTATACTTTGTGGACAGTCGACTTTCGAAATCGAAGCCCTTCTTGAAAAGGCTAATCTTGTGCCTCTCCGAGTACATGAGACGCGCCACACCTCTTTCTTCTCCGTTAAGTCCCCGTTGCCTCAGTTTTTTTCTCTTTTTTCCATGTTTTTGAACTCAGGACTTTCTCTGCAGGAAACGCTCCGGGCGCTCCGGGATCATTTTGCGCAGACCTCTTTTTTCCCCGTTTTGGAGACGGTTTTGGTTGATCTCGAAGAAGGAAAAAGCCTTCATGAAGCCGCGGGTCGGCACCGACTTTTATTCGGCCCATTAACAGGTCCTCTTCTTCGGGTTGGAGAGAGGACGGGAGCACTCCCTGATATTATAGCTCACTTAAGTCTTTCTTTCACGCAGTTCTCGGATCTCAAAGCAAAAATGCGGAGTGCCTTCAGATACCCTCTCATCGCTTTTTTTTGCGTGTCTCTTCTTCTTTTTGTCCTTTTTCTTCATGTGATTCCCGCTCTTGAAGGTCTGCTGTTGCAGAATCAACAGGAGGTCGTTTGGACGACCCGTCTCCTTTTCTTTATCAGCCATCACGCAAGCCTTCTTTTTTGGGGTTGCGTCTCTCTAGTTGGGGTCGCCTTCTGTTTCTTCTTCTCTTTTTATAAGAATTCGACCGTTTTTAAAGCCTGGGTTCATCAAAAACTTCTTGAAATCCCTCTTTTAGGATCTCTCATACGACGTCAGATCTCGATTCATCTCCTGGCTGCTCTCGCTCTTATGTTGACTTATAAAGTGCCCTTATGGGAGGCTCTTGAAGAGCTTCTTCAGCTTTCACCGAATCTGGAAATTCGGGAAAAGCTCAAGAAAATTCAAACACAGGTTCATGAAGGAACGCTTCTTTCTCAGGCCTTTGAGGCGGCTCTTTTTTTATCTTCCCATACACTGCGTTTGATGAAAGCGGGAGAGAAGGCCGGGACGCTTCCGGAAATGTTGGACGCCGCCGTTCGACTTTTGGAAAAAGAACAGAATGAGAATTTGAAAAGAGTGATGACTTTCATCGAACCTGCTTTGATCGGGATTACGGGACTTGTGTTGGCATGGGTTGCTTTTTCCGTTTTTCTACCCGTTTATGATCAACTGGGACGACTCGACGGATGAAGCAGACTATTTTTTTGGTTACTCCTAAGGAAAGTTTTCTTTATGAGAAACATCAAAAAAAGCTTGTACCCATAGATTCTTTAAGGGTAACAAGACCCGAGGACGACACGCTTGCCTTTCTCTCAGGTGTCCCGTTGAAAATCATTGTCGAGCCTTTTCCTCTCTTGCAACGTCTCGATAAACCTATCCTCTTCAAAAGACTTCAGAAAAAGCATTTCAGAGAAGATACTCTTTTTACCTGTTCTCTTAAAAAAGAGGGTAACGGATTTGTCTTTCGTGGGGTTTCCGTGTCTGAAAACGCTTTTACAGTTGAAACTTCTTCTTTCTTCTCAAAAGTTTTTCTTCTGGAGAGCTTGCTGCCGGCCCTGCTCAAAAAAGCAGATGAGCTTTTTTGCGTTCATTTTCAGGGGCCTTCAAAAGAAGGGAGCTTCATCGCGTTTAAAAGCGGGTTGCCCTTTGCCCTTCAATCCACTAACACTCCTGAAATCGACTGGGATGCTTTCAGACGATATCTCGAAAAACATCATCATGTCACAATCGACCGTTATACGAGCCTTTCGTTTAACGCGTCTCTTTTCGAGAAAATTCTTGACCTTCTTCCTAAGAAAAAAACTCTGAATCTCTCCCGTCGGAAAAGAGCTTTCTTTCAGGTCCCCCTCTTACTCACTCTGTTTCGTTTTACAAAAGTATCAATTTTACCTCTCCTAATTCTTCTTAATCTTTGGCAAGGCTATACTTATTTATCCTTGAGCGATGAGACATCTCGCACGAGACAATTCTTGGCGGAGGCCACACAAAAAATAAAACCCCTTTTGGAGAAGGCCGGAGGCATGTCTTCCGTGGAACTTCGTTCAATTGCTAAGGTCTGGAAAGAGGTGAGATTAGGGAATCCTTGGAAGGAATCTTTTCAAAAACTCGAGGCCTCTCTTCGACCCGTGTGGTATTTGAATGAGGTTATTTGGGAAAACAGAGGCGACGAGATCTCTTTGACTTTCAGGACAGAGGCACTCGATGAAGAGTCTCCCTCCAAACTCAAAAACCTTTTGAAAAGATCATTTCAAACCTTTCGAAGTTCAATTGAGGTGATTGAGAGTGAAAGTTCAGAACTTGAAACGATCATCGTTCACCTAACGGAGACAAAAGATGATTCGTAATCCCGTCCTTATGATTCTTCAGGGCGTATTCTTTTCCTGTCTTCTTTTCTTTCTCATTCTTAAAAACGATCGGTTGGAGGATTCGCTCCGAGGCCTTCAACAAGATCTTTTCCGACTCAAAGAAGAGGAGGCGATCGCCTCTTCACACAAAAGCAAGGCTGCCGATGACCAGATTCTTTTTCAAGAGGCCGAGCAGGCCGGATTTATTCAACCAATAACCCGAAAAAAAATTCGGGAAAGTTTAAAAGCCTTAAAGCAAATCCATCCTTTTGTAGAAGCCCAAATCACTCAGTTTGAACCGAGGAAAGAATCTCTTCACAAAAAAATGGTAACATATACCCTTCATCTCTCTCTTAAAAGCCCGCTCGACCGTCTTATTTTCGAATTTATTGAAGACCTCGAAAAACAGCCTTGGGGTGCCAAAAAAATAGAAGCCCTGTATGTGGATCGGGAAGACGATCCTGATGCTGGTAACCCCGTAACCTCAAAAACACGTGCCGAGGTACGTCTTACCTTGACGACTTACGGGGAAGAACCATGAGAGCTCTTGTTCATACTCTGGTTCTCCTGTTTTGGACGTGTGAAACACAGGCTCTCTCCCTTCTTTTCTCACGAGAAGAAGAGGCGCAAGTATTGGACTATCTTGGTCAGATGCAACCGAATCAGGAGAGGCTCGAAGAGACGGGTCCCATTCTTTCGGGGCTTCTTTTTTTCTCTCCCTCTAACTGGTGTCTATGGATAAATGGAAAGAAATGCACACCCAACGAGTGCGATCCACGCTATCAAATCCTTCACGTATCAAGACAAGAAGTTCGCTTAAAATCCGAAGGAGGTTCTCTTATCTTAACGCCGAGGCTCTCTCAAAACACTTTCCAAGAAGTCCCTAGCCAAGGCCACTTAGACCCAGTAGACTAAAAAGAAAAAAGGGAATTTTTCGTGTCACATCCGTGGTGGGCTTGGGTTCTATTTAATTTTTTTATTCTTATGCTTCTTGCCTTTGATCTCGGGGTTCTTCATCGAAGGCAGCATACGATTCACATCAAAGAAGCCCTAGGTCTTTCAGCTTTTTATATGGTCATCGGTCTTCTTTTTGGATGGGGCATTTTTCACTTTATGGGCATCCAAAGAGGAACTGAGTTCCTGACCGGATACCTGATTGAGAAAAGCTTAAGTGTTGATAATATCTTCGTCTTTGTTTTGATCTTTACGCATTTTCAGGTGCCCCCTAAATATCAACATCGTGTCCTCTTTTGGGGTATTTTGGGGGCTCTTGTCATGCGTGCGAGCCTGATCATTACAGGAAGTGCGCTTATTGAATCTTTTCATTTGGTTATCTTCCTTTTCGGCGGGTTCTTGATGCTCACCGGTATTAAAATGTTATGGGCGATTAACGTCAAGCCGGACCTTAATAACAACAAAGTGATTAAATGGCTTCACCGATATCTTCCCATCACCTCGGACTATCGTGACAATCATTTCTGGGTTCGTGAAAAAGGACACTTTCATTTTACACCTCTTTTTGCCGTTCTCATTTTGATAGAGATCAGTGACCTCGTTTTTGCTGTTGACTCGATTCCCGCCATTTTTGCGGTCTCGAAGGATCCCTTCATCGTCTACACTTCGAATGTATTTGCTATCCTAGGATTGAGAGCTCTCTATTTTGCTTTAGCTGACATTATTCACCGTTTCATTTATTTGAAGTATGGGCTTTCTTTGATCCTGATTATGATCGGTCTCAAGATGATTCTGAACGATATCTTCGGAGAAGGCTTCATCCCGACTCATTATGCCCTCATTGCAACGGCTTTTCTTCTCACGGGGTCCATGATCTTGTCTTGGATTAAATCCCGAGGTATGGTCGGTGTGGAAGAAAAAGAAGCGGCCCTGACGGGATGGGTCCCCGGTAGTACTCCAAAGAGAATAAAAAGGAAGAAAAAATAAAAGAGGATTGCCCCTATGGACGTGGAATGGCTTTTTGAACTCAAGCTCTCTGTAAAGATCATCCTAGCTTTTGCTTTGGGAGGCTTGATCGGCTTTGAGCGGGAGAAAGCAGGGCATGAAGCAGGGATTCGTACTTTCGGTCTGATGGCTTTAGGGTCTTGCGTCTTTGGCCTTATTTCCGCCCACATAGGGTTCGGAGACCCGGGTCGCATTGCCGCCCAAATTGTCTCGGGCATCGGTTTTATTTGTATTGGTGTTATTTTTCGCGAACACGGCGTGATTAAAGGGCTCACAACAGCTGCAACTCTCTGGTGCTCGGCGAGCGTTGGGCTCGCCATCGCCTTTGATATGTATGTCATTTCTATTCTCACGACTCTGATCATTCTGATCTTTTTGTCTTTGCCGCATTTTAAGTTATGGCGAAAGGTATCCCGCAGAAAAGGGGAAGACTCTCTTTAACTTTCTTTTCCTTGCGAGGCTTTTTTTGTTAAGGTACCTCCTGATAAGCTCAGAGGTGATAGAGATCAATGCTGGCATTTATTGAATATGTAACCACTGACCCGACAACCCTCTCAAAGACCTGGCAGACAATGGGGTTGACTGCATCCCCCGATGAAAACTGTTTTGTATCGGAGGATGTCTGCCTTTTAACCATTCCTCCGGAAGAAGGGAGAGGGTTCTTAGATCATCACGGTTCTGGACTAACGGGATTTGGTCTTAAAGTGGGAAACATCGACCTGATCCTCAAAAAAGCGCTTCAGTCAGGTATCACAGTCTCAAGCAAGGGAGGGCGACCCATGCTTGAATTGATGGACACGGTTCGAATCACTCTTCTGCCTCAAGATTGGACACCTTCTTTCAGTGCTGCGGGCCCTCTTCAAAGTATTGATCATTTGGCGCTTAACGTTGTTTTTGGTACACGAGAGAAATGGTGCGATCTTATGGAGACTCTTTTCGGGTTTAAACGTCAGACAACCTTTTCGATTCGGGGAAAACAAACAGGGTTTACGGGATCAAGCATTCTTTCTCCCTGCGGCGCTTTTCGCCTCGTTATCAATGAGTCCGACGAGAAAGAGTCTCAAATCAATACCTTTATAAAGGATAGAAAGGGGAAGGGCTCCAACATCTCGCTTTTTCCGTCACGGATATTTTTTCTTATATGCCTCCCATTCGTAGAGAAGGTATTCAACTCTATGATATTCCTGAAAGTTATTATAAAAATCTTAAAAATCAAAATGATATATCCGATACGCTTGTTGACAAGGCGAAGGAATCGGGTATCCTTCTGGATTGGGAGGAAAGGGAGGATACGTCTTCTTTTCTTTTCCAGATTTTCACCCGTCCACTGCTCGGCGGTGCTTTTGCTGAAATTGTTCAGCGCATTGATCATGAAGGATTCGGTGAGAAAAACATAACGGCCCTGTTCGAAGCCGTTGAGAGGGAACAAAAAAATACAACAAGAAGGAGGCTACCTTGAAATACTTATCCTTAATGATTTTAGGCTTAACCGCCTCTTTTCACGTATGTGCGTCTCAAGTGACCATAGCGTTCGACAATCAACGTGACTTTAGACCAGCCATGATGGTCGATTTTTCTTTTTTCTCGAAGGGCGAGTTGAAGAAGTCGATAGGAGTCCATTGCTCTAATGCTCAGGAAGGGTTTACCCAAACTCACGATTGCTTTGATTATGACTCTGTTTCTTGTATTGCCTATAACTTAGGCGGACATAACGCTTTTCATCAAAGGGTAAATACATTGATGGGCACTCTTCTCAATCAAAATATTCCTCAAGGAGTTCGAAGGCTCGTGTTTACTCTTTGGGAAGGTGATACGAAAATTAGGCTAGAGGCTCAGTAAGAAGATCAAAATCAGAGATCTCCTCTCTCTTTCAAAAAAGGCTGGCAATGCCGGACAGATTTTTGCTAGGATGTTTTCCTAGAATCTTCCTCGACGTCGTATTCTAGACCGAGTTTCAATTGAACAGAGCTGTCGGACTTTTACAATGCTCGCAAGACGCATTTCAGTTTTCTTTTTTTCCATTCCAAGAAGCATTTGGGGGCTCGGGTTCGTCTCCTTGCTAATTAACCTCTCCTCTATCATCATTTTCAGTCTTACCCCTATTTATCTTACGAGCGTGCTCGGCATTACGACGTTTACCCTCGGCTTTTATGAGGGAATCGTTGAATTTATCTCTCAGTTGATGCGTATCGGCTCTGGCGTGATCAGTGATTATTTCAGAAGGCGCAAGTTGCTTTTGCTAATCGCCTATGGACTCGCGGCCTTTTCAAGGCCCTTCTTTGCCATCGGCAAGACGGTAGGTATGATCGTTACGGGACGGATCTTGGATCGGATCAGTAACGGCTTGCAAGCGACCCCTCGCGAAGCCCTCGTCGGAGACTTGGCGCCGAAAGAACTTAAGGGGGCTTGTTACGGCTTACGCCAAACTTTAACAATGACAGGATCTTTTATCGGCGCGTTTGTCGTCTGGTATCTTTTAAAAGAAACAGGGGCTGACTTTGCCTTTGTTTTTAAAGTCGCCTGCATCCCCCCCATTTTAGCAGTTCTCACGCTCATCTTTTTCGTGAAGGACTCTCCGATTTCCGTCACAGAATCAACGGGACCCAAATTTAGAGAGTACCTCTTCTATATGAGAGAGATGACCAGGGATTATTGGAAAGTCGTCTTGATCGCCTTTGTTTTTATGCTTTCAAACTATAGTGGAGCCTTCATGATTTTAAAGGCCAGCGCCGCCGGTTATACCGAGCACGAGACAATCATTGTCATGATTATGCAAAATCTCTTTGCAATGCTTTCTGCCTTTCCCATCGGCCGTTTGTCGGATCGCATTGATCGGCGATACTTTATCGGCTTGGGCTTTTCACTAACGATTGCCGCAAACATGGTTTTTGCCTTTTGCACCGGTAAAATCCCCGTCTTGATCGGCGCCAGTCTTTGGGGACTTCAGATGGGGATGACCCAAAGTCTTCTCCTCACAAAAGTTTCGGACACGACACGGCGAGAAGTACGCGGCACGGCCTTTGGGATTTACTATCTTTTGATAGGGATTGCTCTTTTGCTCAGCAATAATTTGACAGGTTATTTGGATCATGAATACAGTAAAGCTCATGCCTTTATCATAAGCGCTCTGATTGCAGGACTTGCTTTATTGCTTTTGCCTATGATAAAAAGCTCGAAACAGCAATAAAAATCAGAGGAATAAGATCCATGACACGTCACGAGATTCTAAAAACCGACGTTGTAATTGTCGGTGCTGGACCCGTGGGCCTCTTCGCAGTTTTCGAGTGCGGTATGATGCGTCTCAAGTGTCATGTAGTTGATACTCTTGATCATGCGGGTGGTCAGTGTACCGCCCTTTATCCAGAAAAGCCTATTTACGATATTCCCGGATATCCTATGATTGAGGCCGGACAGCTCATCGAACAGCTTAAGGTACAAGCGGCTCCTTTCAAGCCTGTTTATCACCTTGGTCAACAGGTGACTCACCTTGAAAAAATGAAGGAGGATCGCTGGCTTGTGACGACAAGCCAAGGAATAAAAATCGATGCAAAAGTCGTTATGATCGCAGCAGGCGTCGGCGCTTTCGGACCCAATCGTCCGCCCCTTGAAAATATCGAGCAGTATGAGGGGCACTCCGTCTTTTATTACGTTACCAACAAAGAAGATTTTCGGGATAAGCGCATCGTTATTGCGGGCGGCGGCGATTCTGCCGTCGACTGGGCTTTGAATCTAGCTCCTCTCGCGCAACATATCGATTTCGTTCATCGTCGGCCTAAGTTCAGGGCAGCTCCCGAAAGCGTCGCTCAATTGGAGACACTTGCGGCAACGGGCAAGGTCTCCTTCGTAGTCCCTTACCAGTTGGATGCTTTGAAAGGGAAAGGCGGTCGTTTAACGCAGGTGCGTATTAAAACGCTTGAAGGGGAGACGAAAGACCTCGAGGCTGATGTCCTGCTTCCTTTCTTTGGGCTTTCCATGAACCTGGGGCCGATTGCCGAGTGGGGTCTTTCTCTTGAGAAAAACCATCTCGTCGTCTCGCCCGAGACTATGGAAACTTCTGCCTCCGGAATTTTTGCAATTGGAGACATTGCAACCTATCCCCGTAAGCTGAAGCTTATTTTAACGGGTTTTTCGGAGGCAGCCCAAGCTGCCCACAGAGCTCGCGAGATCGTTTATCCAGGCGAAGTCTGGCACTTTGAGTACTCGACAACCCAAGGCGTTCCGAGAGAGACACTTCAAAAGTCAGTAGCTTAACAAAAAAGGGGGCTTCAAGAAGCCACCCTGCTTTGTCTTTCTTTCAGAGAAACCATCCAAATCCCGAGCGATCCCACCAAGAGCCCTAAAGGGATCACCGTCAGGCCGTAGGTAAAGGACTCGGGCTCGTAAACGGGCTTCCCCGCTTCACACACGCCGGACCAAAAGAAGTCGATCGACCGACCGATGGTGCTGTGGAAAAAATAACCAAAGGTCATGATGATCATATTGGCTCCGGCTGTTGCAAGGCCAATCGACTTCTCTTCCACATACGTGCTGGCTTTGTAGATTAAGGGGATTTGATAAGCGCACATAACTCCGATAATGGTAAAGAGACCCATCAAAACGGATACGGGCATCCGCCCCGAAAGCATCAAAAGAAAACCGCCGAGCATCACAAGCCCTGCTGTCAGGATCACCCGATAATATGTGCGGGTTTTATCCGCGATATAGCTGAGGACGGGGGCACCGAAGCACATCCCTAAGTAAATAAGCGAGGGAAGGAATGAAGCCATTTCATCAGAGAGACGGTAGGATTTTTTTAAATACTCGGTTCCCCAAACATCTGCAAACCCTTCCAGCGGCCCTACCATGAATCCACCTAAAACACACACTAGAATGAGCTTGCCGTTGGTAATAACGCCTTTAATTTCTTCCCAGACCGATTCATGGGGGCCGTCCGATGAGGTAACCTTGGGGATCCCAAGGAATGTAGCTATACCAAGAACAATCCCCGCCATCAGGATTACTTGTATGACTGTCTCCCAACCATAAAGCGTTAGAAGATAGTGAATGGGTCTTCCACCGTAGATAGCGCCTAAAAGGCCGATTGTAACAGAAATACCTAAGAGCCTGGTAAATTTCTCTTCCGGAAATCCTATGCGAATCACTTTAAAGACCGCCAGGATTGCACCCGTTGACCCCATTCCCATGAGTCCTCTGCCAAGTGCCGGATAAATCCAGACGTCGGTGTAAAGAAGAGGAAGAAGCCCGAGCAAAGTCATCCCGATCGAAAGCACCATGATATTTCGAGGTCCGAACCGATCCAGGAGGAGACCGAGTGGAAGATGCATCCCCGCATACCCGAGATAATAGAATCCCGAGTATTGACCGAATAGACAGGCATCAATCTGAAACTTGTCCATGATTTGGGGCATCATAATGTTAGGGAGCACGCGTAAAACATACTGATAGGCATAGAAAAGGGAGGCCAAAGCCCACATGGTCCATGCCTGAAAACGACTAACGAAAATCATTCCTTCTTCCTTTGATTCGGTTTTTAAATTTCATATAGCATTTTGAGGAAAAAAGAAAAGACTCGCAGCATCAGCTGCGAAGGAGACGAAGAACGAGAAGAGATGAAATCCTTAACATATGTTTATAGGATCACACCTCCCGCATTTGTGTCAATACGTTAATGATCATGCGTGAAGGGAGAATCTAAACAAAACTTGCAGACCTCTTGGAGATACTCCAAAGAGCCCGTCTATTTTTAGGGTTCGATCAGCCACCAGTCCATGTGGCAATCACTTTGAGGTCCGACACACCAATAAAGGCCTGCAACGGAGACATTTTGATTCTTCTTTTTCTCAGCTCGCACCCACTCTCCGCATTCATCATTGCCGCGTGTCACCAGACCTGAGCCGCTCACGCGAACTCTTTTGCCACCTTTAACGACATAGTTTGCCTCGATTATGTTTCCCCGTTTATCAAAGATACAGCACTTCCCAAGCCCCGGGTGACTGCTTTTATCAAGGTGTCGAGGGATATCCACAATACCGAGGAGACTAACAGGGGGCGCATCTTTCAATTTAAGGTCTTTATCGATATACGCATCACAATTGGCAACTTGCCCCTGAAACCAGCTTGGTTCAGCTGACACAGTCCCAAGAGTCAATGTTGAAAGAGACAGAGCGACAGCCGTTCTCTTAAGACCCTTTCTGAAATTATATATCATTGATTTATCCTTCCTGTTTTCGGAGAAAGAGGGCTTAATGACCTGGCAAGGCGCGTCAAAAATACCTGAGGCAAATCATCAATCCCCTCCCGATTCTCCATAACAATTGTTATTTATTGATGCGCCACCAATCCATATGACAACCCGTTTGGGGACCGACACACCACCAAAGGCCTGCTGTAGCAGCATTTCTATCAGCCCTTAACCATGCTTGGCACTCATCATTTCCTTTTGATACCCGACCAGACCCGCTTATATGAGTCATGATTTCCTTACCTGACATGCTTTTCATTGTTTTGAACTTGCCGGGGATCAAGTTGCCGTTTCTATCATAAAGACAGCATTTACCGTAACCAGGTGCAAAGACTTTTCGAAGTTGCGTCGGAATGCCGATACTAAAGCCCCCTTCGACTCCACCGCCTCCGCCGCTTAATCCGAAGTTAATCGGAGGAGCATCTTTCAATTTAAGGTCTGTATCCACATATTCATCACATTCCTGAGCTTTTGTCTGGAACCAGTTATCATCAAGTTTCGCTGCATTGATTCCTGCCTGCGACATCATCACAAACGCGAATGATGATAAAATAAATTTGTTAATGTTCATACGACTTTCCCTTTCTTAGGTCTTTGTTAAAAACCCATGATTTATGGGTTTTCTAAAACAAGGGTTCTTATGTGACCCTGATTTATTTTTGCAAAGAAAGGTTAATAAACCTTTAATAAATATCAAAAAGAGAGCCCCTTGCGAGGCTCTTTTTAGAAGGTAAACTTGACGGGAAGAGAGAGGGAAGGTGGCCTGGAGGTGATTGTCCTTATAGGAAAAGGGCGCACCGTTAATGTTGGTGGCCGTTTGAGCAGCAGGAACCTGTTTAATATTAAGCCTCGTCGTCAAAGAGACGGCAAGCCAGTAGGGTTTGGCGTGTCTCTTGAAGCGTCGTTTTCTTTTCTCCAGTAAGACCGAAGGCGATTTTGAGATCGAGTCTTCCTCTTTGAGGCGAGTGAGAATCCTCTCCATGGTGCTTTCGCTTAAGCTTTGAATGTGATCCCGCTTAAAATGAGCGCTATTTCTCCTTGCCGTAAGGGGAATTATCGCAACGGATCTTGAGGACAAGCTACCTTTCTGACTCCATTGTTCATTCAAAAGGAGCCTTCTTGTCTCACCTCACTTTTTACACGCGCCTTTCAAGAAAGGCATTTTCTTTGAGCGGAAGACACGTTAGAATACATAAACACTGAATAAACAAAATAAATAAAGGGAGGGAAAAGAAGATGAGGAGGATTACTCATTTTTTGGGGCTCCTGATCATTATCTCGATTTTTCTTTCCTCCTTTCCTGCGCGTGCGGAGGATAAGGAATCCCCGCCACCCCTTTCTCTCTACGCGCCCGAAATTCAAGAAATCATCAATCGGGGATACCTTATCGTTGCGGTGGTTGCGAGAGATAATCCGCCGTTTCACATGACGGGAGAAAAGGGCGATCTCATCGGCTTTGATGCTGACATGGCTCATGAAATCGCGAGAGAACTAGGAGTAAAGGTTGTTTTCGATCGATCTGCGCGAACCTTTGATGCGGTTGTCGACCTCGTTGCAGCTAACAAAGCGGATCTCGGTATTTCCAAGCTGAGTTTTACCCTAGAGCGTTCGAAAAAGGTTCTTTATTCGATTCCCTACGCGATCCTTCGGAAAGGAATGCTAATCAATCGCTTAAAGTATGCTCAGATTAAGCAAACAAGAAAAGCCGATACGCTTGAGGAGCTTTTCTCAGCAAAAGATGCGAGTTTGGCCGTCATCGACAAGAGCTCTTACGTTCCTTTTGCTGAAAGACTCTTTACCAAGGCATTTGTGAAGCCGCTTGAAACCTGGGAGAGAGATATTTTGAGTGCCGTTCTCAAGGGGGATGTACTTGCTGCCTTTCGAGACGAGCTTGAGACCAAGAAATTTCTCCTTATCAAACCTGAAGCAAATCTCCAGTTAATGTCGATCGTTCTTAAGGATCAGGAAGACCCCATTCGCATGATTGCACCTCTGGAGAAAAGAAACTTGCTTAATTGGGTTAACGGTTTGATTTCTTCAGAAGGACATACCACAAGTGTCGATAAGCTCTTAAGTCAAGATGGGCCTTACTATAAGTATATCGAGAAATCTTTTAAGGACGAATATAAGAGCGATTAGGACTATGATGAAAGTAAAAATAGATTCGGAATTCGTAAGAAACAGAAAAATAAAATTTGACATCATCTCAAGCTTTTTTGTTTTACTCTTCGTAACGGCAGCTTCCATTCTTTGGTATACCTATACACGAAATTCAAGATCACTGACGGATTTATCCGACAGCTTAATTACAGAGGTAAGTAAATCTGCGATTGGGCAAGCCGTTGTACCGTTAGAAACTGCTCAGTCCATGGTTAAAGTGAGCGTAGGACTTGTCTCCAAAGAAGACGAAATCGTGCCCACGAATACGTCGCTCATCAGTTATATGAGAGAAATTCTTTCAGAATTCCCGTTTTTCTCAAACATCTATATCGGAACGGAAAACGGGACTTTTTTTCAACTTCGTCGGTTGGAGGCGAAATCTTCCTATCGGACTGATCCCGGGCGCATTCTTCCAGGGGGCAGTACGTTTGCCTTGAGGTACATTGGCTTTAAGGACGAGAAACGAACGGAGGAGTGGATTTATTCGAACGAGAAAGGGGAGATCCTCGATCGCGAGGTGATCTATAAAGTTCTCTATGATCATAAAATGAGGGATTGGTACACGGAGACCTCCCAAACCCGAGAATTATCCTGGTCCAAGGTTTACGTATTTAACACGAACAAGAAGCCTGGGATCACGATTTCCTACCCCCTCTTTAATCCTCGAGGAGACTTTTTCGGGGTGGTCGCGATCGATATAACGATTGATACGATTTCCGAGCTTCTGAAAAATATGAAAGTCGGAAATGCCAATATTTTTATCATGAGCTCGGAAGGAGAGATGATCGCACACCCGAATATCTCCCAGCTGATAAAAATCGAGGGGGATACGTTAAAAATGGTGGCTGTCAACGATATGCCCGACAAAACGCTCACCATGGCTTATTATAAGATGATTTCCGAGAATAAGAAAAAATTCCAATTCAAAGTCGATGACATTGATTATGTGGCTTCTTTCAAGCCCTTTCCTCAAAAAATAGCGCAGGGGTGGATTTTGGGGGCGATTGTCCCTACGTCCGATTTTATCGGGCCTCTCGTAGACACCCAAAAGAACACTTATTACATTTCTTTCTTTATCTTCTTGTGCTCCACGATTTTGATTTGGATTCTTGCAAAGAGAATTTCGGCTCCCATCGTAAAAATTGCCGAAGAAGCGTACAAGATTAAGAACTTTGATTTATCCGATGACACAAGAATTGATAGCAATATTTATGAGATTCGCCTTTTGAGCGGTGCGGTGGAGGCGATGCGACAGAGCCTGTCCGTTTTTGCGAAGTTTGTGCCGAAGGCACTTGTAAAAAAACTAGTTCAAAAAGGGAAGGATGTGCGGATCGGCGGGCAGGAAAAGAAGATTACGCTTCTATTCACGGACATTCAGGGCTTTACATCCGCTAGTGAAAATTGCCCGCCTGATAAGTTGATGAATCATATTTCCGAGTACTTTGAAGAATTGAGCATGATTATCATCAATAATAACGGAACGATCGACAAGTACATCGGGGATGCGATCATGGCCTTTTGGGGCGCCCCCCAGTCAGATAAAAAGCAAGCTTTGAATGCGTGTACGGCAGCCCTTTACTGCCAAAAGCGCTTGACAGAGCTCAATCGCAAGTGGGAAGTGGAAGGAAATCCCAAGATGATTACCCGAATTGGCATTGAAACGGGGGATGTAATCGTGGGGCTTGTAGGCTCATCCGATCGTATCAATTATACAGCTATTGGTGACACGGTAAATCTCGCGTCTCGCCTTGAAGGGGCTAACAAATTTTATGATACCCAAATCATTATCGGGGAGGAGACCTACAAAGAGGTCAGCGCCGAGTGTCTTGTGCGACCCCTTGACGTTGTGGCCGTTAAAGGAAAGACGAAAGGGATTAAAATTTATGAGCTCGTGGCTCTTAAAAAAGGCGATCCTGCATTGATGGCATCTAAGTCCCAACTGACATTCTGTACGGATTTTCAACGGGGCTTCGAGTTCTATTTAAATGCTCGCTGGAAAGATGCGCTCCAGGAATTCCAGGACATCGAAAAAAATTACGGGAAAGACAAAGTCGTCTCTCTCTACATTGAACGATGTACCGAGTTTCAAAAGAATCCGCCGCCGCAAAACTGGGACGGCATCTACCATTTTACGCATAAATAGATGAGGCAGAATGAATTATCTTAGCACCTTATTGAGGAATCCGTTCACAATCTTGGGAAGCATGGGCCTGGGAATTCTCTTGGGTATTTTTCAAAAGGATCTCAGTTTGCAATTTTCTTTTTTGGGGACTCTTTATTTGACCGTGCTTCAGATGTCCGTGATTCCTCTTGTCTTCGTGCTTGTGACGGTGGGTGTTTCCAACATCTCTTCCCTTCAAAAAGAGGGGCATTCATTATCTCAGTTTATCTATTTTTCTTTCATCGGTCTTTTGTTTATCAGCAGTATCGGGATCATAACGTCCCGCCTCTTTCGACCTGGAGAGTTTTCAAGCCCGGAAGTCTATGAAAAAATTATGAGGATGCAGGGGGTCGATTTGTCGAGAGTTGTTTCAGTGACGGACCCCATTGAACCCGGCCTCACGTCGAATATTAAAAATTTTATCCTTCAGCTTTTTCCTGAGAATGTTTTTCATGCATTTGCGGAGGGGAAGACACTTCAACTTGTTGTTTTTGCAATGGTCTTCGGGGCAGCTTTAGGTCTTTTGCCCAAGAAGAATTACCAACGCTTTAAAGATGTCTTAGAAGTGGCGCAACAATCCCTTCAAAAAATCATCACGATGGTCATTTTTCTTTTTCCCATCGGGATTATTTTCATTATGTCCGCCCAAATCGCTCAGCTTTCCTTTGAGATCGTCTCTGTGCTGATGCAGCTTATTTTCTTTTCGCTTCCCGGTTTTGCTTTTTTGTATCTTCTTTCTTCCCTTGTGATCTGGAAAAGCAGTGGGCTCGGGTTTTGGCATTCTCAATATGCCATGAGTAATCCCGTTATCCTGGCGCTTACAACCAGAAACACCTTGGTTGCTTTGCCTTCAACTATCGAGAGTTTGGTGCAAAACTTTAAGTATAGTCAGGAAAATGTCGAGTTCTCGTTACCTCTCGGCATTTCTCTCTTACGTTTTGGGAATATTCTTTATTTTTCTTTTTTAACCGTGATGATTGCCCAACTGTATAATGTTCCTCTTGGTCCTTTTCAGTATTTCTTCATTTTATTAGGGTCGATTGTTGCTGGGATTGCGACGGCGGGCACCAGCGGGGTTGCAACCTTGAGTCTGCTTGCAATCGTGGCGGAACCGCTTGGGTTGCCGATTAGTGCTGCTCTTGTCTTTCTAATCATTATAGACCCGATCATCGATCCTTTTCGAACGCTCATTACGCTTTGTTGTAATGCAGCCCTTGTCTCCTACTTGAACCGCAAAAAATAATTGCCAATGGGGAGGGTTCCTTTTAGAGTAGAGACAATCCTTATCCCAAAGAAAACGCGGAATGCTGAAACGTTTTGAACTAAAAGGGGGCACGGCCCTTTACCCTCTTTTTCTTTTTCTGGCTCTCTTTATCGGGAGTGGTTTTTATTTTACATTTCATAAAGTTCCCTATGCATTCTATAATATTTATCCCCCCCTTGCCAAATAACCCGCACTCCATCTTGCCATTTTTTTTGTAAAGGGGGAGAAGCTTAAAAATCTCGATTCTTTCCTTGAGGGGGTGCGGGACAAAAATATTCTGACCATGTGCATTATCTATCTTTTGGCCGGCGCTTTTACGGAACTTCTCAAATCCATCGGTGGAGTTGATGCAACGGTTCGATTTGCTCTCGATATGATTCCAGCGGATGCGACGCTGCCGGGCCTTTTTATATTAGCAGCCTTTATTTCGACAGCTATGGGTACCTCCATGGGAACCATTGCGGCGGTCGGCCCGATCGCCTTCGGTGTTGCTGATCATGCCGGGCTTTCGATGCCGATTGTCATGGGCGCTGTGATTGGAGGCGCCATGTTTGGAGATAATCTTTCCATGATTTCCGATACAACGATTGCAGCCGTTTCGGTGCACCCTTGCAGTCTCAAGGACAAGTTTAAAATCAATGCTCTGATCGCTTTGGGGCCAGTGCTTTTGACCATCTTTTTGCTTATTTTTTTGGGTTACGAAAAGCATCCTCTAATTGATCAGGGGCCTCAGGATTATAACATATGGCTGACGGCGCCTTACCTGTTTGTTTTAGGTCTTGCCCTTTTAGGGCTTAATGTTTTCCTTGTTTTGAGCGTGGGTATTTTTGTGACAATTTTAACGGGCTTTTGGGTGCATCCCGATTTTTCGTTTGTGACGGCCTCGGAGGGCATTTTTAAAGGATACACAAGTATGCAGGAGATCTTTATCCTGTCTCTTTTGATCGGCGGCCTCAGTCATCTTGCAAAAGCCCAGGGAGGAATCGACTTTTTAATTCAGGCAACCGAAGGTTGGGTGAAGCGGTTTGCCCGAACGAAAACCGGCTCTCGTGTTGCTGAAGCTGCAATCAGTCTTTTAGCAAGTCTTTGCGACATCTTTACGGCGAACAATACGATTGCGATTATTCTCTCAGGTGGCCCTACCGAGGCAATTGCTGCTCGTTTTCATGTGTTGAGGGTGAGAGCTGCTGTTTTCGTGGATACATTTTCCTGCGTATTTCAAGGGATTCTGCCTTATAGCGCTCAAGTTCTTCTTGCGGGATCCATCGCACATTTAAGCCCCCTTGAGATTATTCCCCACGTTTATTATTGCTATTTCCTCGGAATTGCAGCTTTCCTTGCCATTCTTCTTCGGTGGCCTAAGGTCTCGTCTCAGGAATAAAATCCGCCTTTAGACGAATCTTTTTTAAGGTCAAATTAAATTTGTTGGAATTTTCGCCGATAATTAAACTTATATTAATTAAAATTTAACCTAATAGCAGTATAGTATAGATATAGTTATCATTAATATATTGATTTATCAAGGGAGATGGATCGTGAAAGAAATTTATTTTGATACTGTGATGGCGATGGAACGACTACATCGCCTCTTCCTGGAAGTGGTTAAGGCTGAATTGGATCGCATGAAGATTCTAGATATCAACAACGTTCAATGTTTCATCCTTTATAATATCGGTACCAACGAATTGACCGTGGGAGAAGTGAGTAACAGAGGATATTACCTCGGCTCGAACGTTACGTACAACCTTAAGAAGATGGTTGAGAACGGCTACATTGTTCAGACGCAGTCGGCACATGACAAGAGGTCGAGTCACGTGAGACTCTCGGAAAAAGGACTCAAGCTTTATCAGCAGTTTGATCAGATGCTTGGTCAACAAACAAAAAATTTAAAACACAACGGGATTTCGGACCAGGATCTGAAAACATTAAAATCTCTGCTACAGAGACTAGAGGCTTTTTGGAACTTTTCCTTGACCCATGATTTAAGGTACTAAGGAAGACAGGTTGCGGGTTGCCTCCTCGCAAGAGCCCCCGGTCTAAGGGTCGGGGGCTTCTCTTTCTTCAAAGAAGCTCATAGAATAAGAAAGTGGCAGTCAGAAAACTTAAGACAGCAAAAAAACGCTTGATTGCATGCTCTGATATTTTGGGAGAAAAATACCTTCCCAAAAACATTCCGAGTGCATCTCCAGTCATCAAAGACAGAGCCAACGGAATATGAAAGGAACATCCGAAACAAAAACGAGTGCCGAGGCTAATACTTCCGAAAACCGTAACGAGAAGGAGGGCGGACGGGATCGCTTTATGGGCGGAGATATTTAAGACGAGGACTAAAAGCGGGGTTAAGATAAATCCCCCACTGACTCCGAAGAAGCCGGTCAGAAAGCCGGTGAAGAGTCCCACGATAAAGTAAGGGACATATTTGATTTGCGGAGGTGTGGGTAAAGGGCGAGAAAGTGTGCGAAAGAGATCTTTATGAAACCACATCATTGCGCTTGAAAGGAGAAGGACTGTTGCAAAAGCAAGCTGCTGCCAACGCGGCGCGCAAAGAGCGCACCCGTAAGTGCCGAGAGGCGCCGATAAAACGCCTCCGAAGAGAATGAAGAGAGATTCCTTAAGATCAAATCTCTTTTGTTTTAGGGAAAGGAAAAACCCGAGGCCCGCACTTAAGATGACGGCAATGAGGGAAAGGCTGATCGCCTCCTCCAGCGGAATAAAGAGCCCGTAACTTAAAAGCGGAATCAGCAGGATCGTCCCCCCAGCTCCCGAAAGACCCATGGAAAGGCCCGAAACAAGGCCGAAAAAAAGACCGGAGATAATCACTCTCTTAACCTTTTTCGATGGGGAGCCCTGCTTGCATCCATCCGATTGTCCCGCCTTCGATCAAGACGGTATTTCCAATAGCAGCTTTGCGGAAGAGATCGCATGCCTTTCCCGCACGCATGCCTGAGGCGCAGGTCACGTATATTTTTTGAGATCTGGGATGCTCGGTGTGAATCATCGCAATCAGTTGTTCTGGGGTCCAGGATCCGAGCGGGAAAAGTTTGGCTCCCGGGATATGGCCTTCTGCAAATTCTTCTGGCGTTCTGACATCGATTACGACCGTTTCTTTGTCAGCTTTCATTTTTGCCTGTAGGTCTTTCGGTTCAATCGTTTCTTGGGTCATCTTTTCTTTCTCTCTACTTCTATTCAAGCTATCTTGCGGTTTCTCGGTACAGCAATGTCCATCTGTTTTGGATAAGGAAGATTAAGATTGTTCATGATCGCCGCATATTCTTCGGCATTTTTGACCTGAAGACGCGGGTTATATTTTTTTTCTTCTCCGAGATCGTTGAAACCGTCCATCCTTTATAGTCATGGGCCGGGTAGACAAGAATTTCTTCGGGGAGCTTTAAAAGTTTTTTGAAAAGGCTGTCGTAGTGGGCGTAAGAGTCTCCGTTCTGGAAATCCGTACGTCCTGTGCTTCGGATCAGGAAGCGTATCTCCCGTAAAAACGCGATCTTGCATTACGAAGGAATAAGAGTCATCCGTGTGGCCGGGTGTATAAAGATCATCAAGAGTGATCCCATCGATCTTGAGGGTGTCTCCCTCTTTGATTTTTATAACACCAAAGTCGATTCGGGCCTGTTCACCAATCACATACCGACACTTCAGATTTTTGATAAGATAACCGGAAGCTGTTATGTGATCTGCGTGAATGTGGGTATCAATCGTTAAGACAAGCTTGAGATCTAATTCTCGAATCAGCTTCGCATAGGCATCTGCATGATCCAAAACAGGGTCGATGATAAGCCCTTCTCGACCATAATCGGAGGCTAAAATATAAGTATAGGTACATGAAACGGGCTCAAAAAGCTGCCTGAAAAGCATCTGTCGCTTCTTCCTGATTGCTTGCTATGTAAAATTATATCATTTTCAGAAGGGACTCGCCATAATATCACAAGATCGGCCTGTATTAAGTTAATATTGCTAAGCTCCTGAAAAAACCTTGCCAAGCCTCCCCAAAGAAGGTATAGGAAAGGTGGGTAAAAAACACACGCGAGCAGTCGCGGCTTGAGATGGTCTTAAGTCGTTTCGGTGGGCAAATGCCTCATCGCTCGCGGAGGGTGAGAAGTCAAAAGTGGTATCGGATGTGCGAAACACTTTTGGAAAGACTTCTCCGATAAACCGAAGAAAGGATATATTTATGGCCCTCCCTACTTTTAACATTAAAGATCTGATGCATGCTGGTGTTCACTTCGGGCATCATCCCCGTCGCTGGAACCCGAAGATGGAACCGTTCATTTTCGGTGTGCGCAACAATGTTCACATCATCGATCTCGAGAAGACCGGCCCTCTTTTGAAGAGAGCTTTGACCGTGATTCGTGATATCGTTGCCTCGGGTGGCCGCGTTCTTTATGTCGGAACCAAGCGTCAGGCGTCGGACTTGGTTGCGGAAGCAGCCCGTCGCTCGGGACAATACTTTGTAAACCACCGCTGGCTGGGTGGTATGCTCACCAACTGGAAGACCATTTCCAATTCCATTAAGCGTTTGAAAGAATTGGAAGAGTTTTTGAGCCAGGAGAATTTAGGTTTGACGAAGAAAGAACTTCTTCAATTGAGCCGCGAGAAGCAAAAACTAGAGCTTGTTTTGGGTGGTATCAAGGACATGCCCGGTTTGCCCGACGTTCTCTTCGTGCTCGACGTTCATAAGGAAAGAATCGCAATCGAGGAAGCAAATCGCCTGGGGATCCCTGTAGTTGCTATTGCGGATACGAACGTAGATCCCGATAACATCGATTATATTGTTCCCGGAAATGATGATGCAATTCGTGCGATTGAGTTTTATTGTCGTGTTGTGGCTGACTCTGTCCTGGATGGTCTCCAGGGACAATTGCAGGCAGCTGGGATAGAAGTCTCTGCTAAGAAAGCCAAGAGTGAAGAGGTTGCAGCTGAAGTTGCATCCAAGGCGATTTCGGAAAGCGGTTCTTCCGCAGAGATTGAAGCTTCTGAAGCGTAAGGTACGTAAAAAAGATAAATTTAAAAATACAAGAGGATAACATGTCAGAAATTACCGCATCTGCTGTTAAAGAGCTACGCGAGCGCACGGGCGCCGGCATGATGGATTGTAAAAAGGCCTTGACCGAGAACAAAGGCGATATGGAAGCTGCTGTCGATTGGCTGCGGGCGAAAGGACTTGCTGCTGCAGCCAAGAAAGCAGGCCGTACGGCAGCCGAAGGGCTTGTTGGTCTTTGTGTTGCAGGGAATGAAGGGGCTGTGGTTGAGGTTAATGCCGAAACCGACTTCGTTGCACGGAATGATAAGTTCCAGGCTTATGTCACGCACGTGGCTTCTCTTGCCATGAAAACTCAAGGCGATGTCGAGAAATTAAAGGCGATGACCTATCCCGGGACGAATCACACGGTGCAAGACGAGCTGACGAATCTCATTTCCGTTATCGGGGAAAATATGAATCTTCGTCGTACTCAAGCATTCACCGTCTCAAACGGTGTTGTCACAAAATATGTTCACAATGCTATTGAGCCGGGGCGTGATTTAGGCCGGGTCGGGGTTCTCGTTGCCCTTGAGTCGACCGCAGATAAGTCAAAGCTTGAGGCTTTGGGACGTCAGATCGCCATGCATATTGCGGCAGCTCATCCTCAATCCAACACAGTCTCTGATCTCGATCCTGCTGTTGTGGATCGTGAACGCAAGATTTTTGAGGAACAGGCCCTTGCATCCGGCAAAAAGCCCGAGTTCATTGAGAAAATGGTTGAGGGGCGCCTTCGCAAATTCTATGAGGAATCCGTCTTGCAAGAGCAGGTCTTTTTAATTGATGATTCAAAGCGCAAAGTCTCGCAGGTTGTTGCGGATACCGCAAAGGAGCTAGGCGTCGAGATCAGCCTAAAAGGATTTGCTCACTTTAAGCTCGGAGACGGGATTGAAGTAGAAGAAAAAGACTTCGCCGCTGAGGTTGCCGAGCAGCTTGGGAAGTAAGCGTTAGGAGACCCCATGAAAGATGAGCCGTCAGCTTCACACATTCTCAGGCCGAAAGGAAAGCGTGTTCTTTTAAAACTCTCGGGGGAAGCCTTGATGGGGTTAAAAGAATACGGCCTTGAACCCGAAACCGTCTTTCGAATCGCCGCCGAAATCAAGGAAGTCGTTGAAGCGGGGGTTCAAGTCTGCGTTGTCGTCGGGGCTGGGAACATCTTCCGAGGTGTGGACGGTGAAGCCCACGGCATCGACAGAGCCACCTCCGACTACATGGGAATGCTCGCAACGGTCATGAATGCGCTTGCTCTTCAAAGTACCCTTGAGAGGAGCGGTATTGAATCACGCGTTATGTCGGCCATTCCAATGGAGACGGTTTGCGAGCCCTATATTCGCCGCCGGGCGGTGCGTCATTTGGAAAAAGGACGTGTCGTAATTTTTGCAGCAGGCTCGGGAAACCCTTACTTTACAACCGACACGGCTGCTGTTTTAAGGGCGAGCGAGATGAACTGCGATTTGCTTTTAAAGGGGACGAAGGTCGATGGCGTGTATTCGGCTGATCCTTTTAAGGTTGCCGATGCAAAACGCTTTGATCACCTAAGCTACCTTAAGGTTCTGTCAGAGAACTTGCGTGTTATGGATATGGCAGCGATTGCGCTTGCACGGGAAAATAAGTTGCCGATTATGGTGTTTTCCGTCACTGATCCCCACGGATTTAAAAAAGCCATTTCGGCATCGGGCGCCTTCACTACCGTTTCCGAACACGAAAACAGAGAAAAATTTTTCAAGTCCCTGGAATAAATAGAGGAGAACCGAAATGTTCAAAACAGAAGACCTAAAAAAGAGAATGACCAGCGCCATGGATGTTCTTCATAAGGAGTTCGTGGGTCTTCGTACGAACAGGGCATCAACTGCAATGTTAGATCCCATTTTGATCGATGCCTACGGCTCCAAGGTTCCTCTGACACAAGTAGCAACCGTTTCAGCTCCTGAAGCCCGTCTTCTCGTAGTCCAAGTGTGGGATCGGGAGCTTTCTAAAACCGTTGAAAAAGCGATTAGAGAATCTGGCCTCGGCCTCAATCCGATCGGGGAGGGTCAAATCATTCGCGTGCCTTTGCCGGAATTGTCTCAAGAAAGACGTCAGGAAATGAGCAAGGTCGCCTCAAAATATGCAGAACAAGCCCGCATTGCAATCCGCAACGTTCGCCGGGACGGAATGGATGACCTCAAAAAACTTGAAAAAGAAGGCCACATCAGTGAAGACGAGCATCGCCGTTATTCAGTGGACGTCCAAAATTTGACGGATGAGTTTATCAAAAAGGTTGACCAAGCCTTAGCGGAAAAAGAGAAAGACATTATGCAAGTCTAGCGCTTGCACAGTTCAAAAGGATTTCAATTGAACGCTTCCACCCCTCCTTCTTCTATACGGGATCGTCCCGCCGGCATACCTCGACATGTTGCCATCATCATGGATGGTAACGGTCGCTGGGCTCAGAAAAGAGCTCTTCAAAGATTGAAAGGGCACTATGAAGGGGCGGAAGTCCTCAAAAGAACCGTCAGGGTCGCTCAGGAGTTTGGGATTGAGTATCTGACGGTTTATGCCTTTTCTACGGAAAACTGGTCTCGTCCTCACGAAGAGGTCGAGGGGTTAATGTCACTTCTGAAGTTTCAGTTAGAAAGTAGTCTCCCTGACCTGATAGCGAAAAACATTCGTTTAAAGGTCATCGGCTCACGCAAGTCCTTAAAGCCTTCGATCCTGAAAATGATCGAGACTGCCGAGGCTGCTACAAAGGAATGTACGGGATTGACCCTCGTCATCGCCTTTAACTACGGGAGTCGTCGGGAGATGGTTGAGGCCATGCAACAGTTTGCACAAGACGTTAAGGACGGCAAACGCTTGCCCGAGGATTTAACGGAGGAGCTTTTTTCAGATTATCTTTATACGAGAGGAATTCCAGATCCGGATCTTTTGATACGGACCAGTGGAGTCTCCCGAATCAGTAATTACCTCTTATGGCAGCTTTCCTATGCTGAGATTGTCGTAACAGAGACCTTTTGGCCTGACTTTACGCACAAGGACTTTGAAGAGGCTCTTCAGAACTATCAAGGCAGGGAAAGGCGTTATGGGAAAATTTCCGATCAACTCCGAGTTGCTTAAACGCTTTTTAACGGCGGCCGTTCTTATCCCTGTCGTTTTCTGGTTTTTGCTGACCGATAAAGTTACTTTATTATTGTTGATCATTACGACTGCTCTTTTCGGGGAGTGGATATGGCTCCTTTTGAGACAACCGCTGACGCGTCTTATGAAGAGCCTTTTGTTTCTTGGAGGAAGCTTTTATATGGGTGGGGCTCTTTGGGGTCTTTTCAAGTTCTTCGATTTTTTTGGGAAGACGCCTTATGCATTGCTCTATCTTCTTTTGGTTCTTTGGGTCACGGATACGGGGGCGTATTTTGTAGGTTCTACAGTGGGTGGCCCGAAGTTGGCTCCTCGTATTAGTCCGAAGAAGACTTGGTCGGGGGCGATTGGGGGACTTTTAAGTGCGATTCTTTTAGCTTTCTCCCTGACGGCCTTTCCTTTTTTCGACTTTCTTCCTGAAAAAGGGAGTCTTTTTTTGTTAACGGTCTTTATCTCCGTTTCAGGACAGTTAGGGGATCTAGCGGAATCTTATTTGAAAAGATGTCTTGAAATTAAGGATGTGAGTCGACTCCTTCCCGGGCACGGCGGGCTCCTCGATCGTTTGGATAGTCTCCTCGGCGTAGGTTTTCTGCTTGCTCTCTTTTTTTTAATCTAGCGGGATCCGAGCATTTTTTCAGGGATCACCCAAGCCTTAAACTGTTCTTCCGTTAAGTGCCCCAAAGACAGCGCTGCCTCCTTCAACGTCGTTCCATCCTTGTGAGCTTTCTTTGCAATTTGAGCCGCTTTATCGTATCCGATATGGGGATTAAGGGCGGTCACCAGCATCAAGGATTCATTGAGAAGTTTTTTAATTCTGTCGTGGTTGGCTTCAATGCCTCGGACGCACTTTCCGTAAAACTCTCGCACGCGTCTGCCAAAAGTTTGATGGATTGGAGAAGATTATAAATCATCACGGGTTTGAAGACATTGAGTTCGAAATGACCGTTGGAACCCGCAATCGTAATCGTTACGTGATTGCCCATAACTTGTGCAGCAACCATAGTAAGGGCCTCACACTGGGTCGGATTCACCTTGCCCGGCATGATCGAAGAACCGGGT
>CAYUCY010000002.1:0-16972 GCA_964443525.1 uncultured Thiotrichales bacterium | reverse complement strand
CCGGGTTCGTTTTCGGGGAGCACGATTTCCCCGATGCCGCAACGGGGTCCTGAACCCAAAAGACGAATATCGTTTGCGATTTTCATCAAAGAGACCGCAAGGACATTTAAGGCACCTGACGCCTCGACGATGGCATCGTGAGCCGCAAGGGCCTCAAACTTATTAGGCGCTGTTATGAAAGGCAGCTTTGTAAGACGAGCCACTTCAAGGGCAAAAGCTTCCGCAAACTCAGGTGCCGCATTCAGTCCGGTACCTACAGCAGTTCCCCCTTGAGCCAGTTCAAGGAGTCTCGGCAGAGTATTTTTTACCCGATCGATGCTGTAGGAAATTTGCTGTGCATAAGCCCCGAACTCATCTCCGAGGGTGAGAGGCGTTGCATCCTGGAGGTGTGTCCGACCGATTTTAACGATTCCTTTGAAGTGTTCCGCCTTTTGAGTTAGAGCTTTCTTTAGGCTTTCAAGGGCGGGGATCAGATGGTGGTGGAGTTCTTCAACAGCAGCGATATGCATGACGGTTGGAAAGGTATCATTGGAAGATTGTCCTCTATTGACGTGATCATTGGGATGGACTGGAACTTTAGACCCCATCACACCCCCTAAAATTTCAATGGCTCGATTCGAGATCACCTCATTGGCATTCATATTCGTTTGTGTACCGGATCCTGTTTGCCAAACAACAAGAGGAAAATGATCATTCAAACGTCCTTCCATGACCTCTGTGGCCGCTTTAACGATGGCTTCCCCTATGGCAGGGTCCAATTGTTCGAGAGTCATGTTAACTGTTGCGGCTGCTCTTTTTTGGATGCCTAAGGCTCGGATCAAGGGAAGCGGCATTCGCTCTCCTCCGATTTTAAAATTTTGGAGAGAACGAGCCGTTTGGGCACCCCAATAACGATCTGCAGACACTTCGATTTCTCCGAACGTATCCGTTTCAATCCTTACAGTTGCTTTCATGGAAGACCTCTTTCATCGGTTTATGCTATAAAATTAAGCATACCGTGAGTCCGAAAAAATGGATAGGGGCGTGACCGAGTTTTTCATGAAAAAGGCTTTGAGCATGGCAAAGAACGGCGCGCTCATTGGAGAAGTCCCCGTGGGAGCTGTGCTTGTTCGGGGAGAAAAAATAATAGCGGCTTTCCATAACCTTGTTGAATCCGCTCCCGATCCGACGGCCCACGCCGAAATCTTATGCCTTCGAGAGGGAGCTGGAAAGCTCGGGACACCGAGGCTTGTCGACTGTACGCTTTACGTCACTCTCGAGCCCTGTGCTATGTGTGCGCAGGCCATTTCTTTTGCACGCCTTAAAAATCTGATTTTTGGAGCTTATGACCCTAAAGGAGGTGGTGTTGAGCATGGAGCTAAAGTCTTCTCTCAGAAAACCTGTCATCACCGGCCCGAGGTTATCGGTGGGATGCTAGAGCAGGCTTGTGGAGCTCTTCTAAAGGACTTTTTTCGGCAGCAGAGATAGAAATTTCCGACCTCATTAATTTTAACAATGAGACATAAACGAATCCCTAACCTGAAAAGGACTATACTACCCTTGAAAAAAGGGGGATTCGCGATGATTTTTGATTCCCCCTGGTTTGATTAGTACGAAAAGATCATCAGCTTGTTTGAAGCGTCAGTAGTATTAAAAAGCTTTATCGCGATTCATAATACGACCCTTGGGTCGGCCGTCGACAGGACGTGTCTCTGGTCTTACCGATCAGAGCAGGAGGCCATCGATGACGTCCTGCGGTTATCACAAGGCATGAGCTATAAAACAGCCCTTGCGGACTCGGTGGGGATTTTGCGGAAAGAGACGATTTCATGTCTCAATGTTCGCATTGTAGCAGGATCGGCAAACAATCAACTGCAAGATCCTTCCATGGGCGACTTGCTAAAGGAGAAGAAAATTCTTTATGCCCCCGATTACGTTATCAATGCGGGTGGTCTCATGAATGTTTATGCAGCGGGGAATCTTATGATGTGACACGTGTGTTTACTCAGGTGGCTCGGATTTATGAAACGACCTTGAACATTTTCAAAAGAAGTGGGGGTCTTTCAGCTTGCGACCAATCAGGTAGCAGATCGAATGGCGCGAGAGATCTTGGCCCAAAACAAGAAAGAAAATCAAAAGCGTGCAGGAACAGCCTAAGAAATGTTACTTTTTCACCGTGGAGCTGATCATCATCCCCATGTTGCGGCCCTCGAGCTTGGGTTGAGACTCGACTCTACCCAGATCACCGACATCTCCAATGATGCGTTTAAGCTGTGTCATCCCGATTTCTACGTGATCTAGCTCACGGCCTCGGAAACGCATGGAAATTTTTACTTTATCGCCGTCTTCGAGAAATCTCTTAATCGCCCGCAGTTTTGTTTGATAATCGTGTTCTTCTGTTGTTGGGCGCAATTTGATTTCCTTGGTTTCTATAATTTTTTGATTTTTTCGTTCGGCCGCTTTTTTCTTTTGCATCTCGAACTTGTACTTACCATAGTTCATGATTTTACAAACGGGCGGCTCAACGTTCGGAGAGATTTCAACCAAATCCAAATCGACTTCCCGAGCCATAGCAAGGGCTTCCTGTACGGAGACGATGCCTACGTTTTCACCTGTTTCATTAATAAGACGAACTTTCGGAGCGCGGATGGCTTCGTTGACCCTGGGTCCCTCAGAAGCTTGGGGACCGCGAGGCGGTTGAAATGGTCGTGATATGGTCAATCTCCTTTTATCAAATACAAAAAACCTCTTCAAATCTGAGGAGGTATTGCTTCATCCTTCAGTTTAGCAAGAGCATCTCGGAGTGCAAGTACTTCTTGTTGATCGCCGCCGAGGTGGCGGATCGCAACGGTTTTTTCGAGTGCCTCTCGCTTACCCGCTACAAAAATATAGGGGATTTTTGCAAGCGAATGTTCGCGCACTTTATAGCTAATCTTTTCATTGCGCAAGTCGATTTCCGCTCTGACTCCCGCTGCTTGGAGTGCCTTTAAAACCTCTTCGGCATAAACATCGGCTTCGCTTGTAATCGTCGTCACCATGACTTGGGTGGGTGCAAGCCAAAGGGGGAATTTGCCTGCATAATGCTCGATTAAAATTCCTGTAAACCTCTCGAAGGACCCCAGGACGGCTCTGTGAAGCATGACGGGGCGGTGGCGTGCACCGTCTTCTCCGACATAAGACGCACCCAAGCGTTCCGGAAGGATATAGTCGACCTGAAGCGTTCCGCATTGCCACTCACGACCAATAGCGTCTTTAAGGACAAACTCCAGCTTGGGGCCGTAAAAGGCCCCTTCTCCTGGATTCAAGGTATAGTTAAGTCCTGCGGCAACTGTAGCGCGTGTCAGGGCAGCCTCTGCTCGATCCCAGGTTTCATCGTTTCCCGCTCTGATTTCCGGACGATCCGAAAAACGAACTTTGATGTCCTCAAACCCGAGATCTTTATAGATACTCTGCAAGAGCTCGCAGAAAGCTTTTGTTTCCTCTTCGATTTGATCTTCTCTGCAAAAGATGTGGCCATCATCCTGTACCATGGCACGAACTCGCATCAGCCCATGGAGAGAACCGGAAGGCTCATTTCGGTGACAGCAGCCGAATTCGGCCATCCTTAAGGGCAGATCGCGATAGCTTTTGATGCCTTGATTGAAAATTTGTACGTGACAGGGGCAGCTCATGGGCTTGACGGCCATCACTTTTTCTTCATCGGAATTGGAGATGAACATATGTTCGCGGAATTTTTCCCAGTGCCCGGAGGCTTCCCACAAACTTCTATCGACCAGAATGGGGGTATTCACCTCGACGTACCCGGCTTTTTCAACTCGATCTCTGATATAGGATTGAAGCGCCCGATAAAGCGTCCAACCTTTCGGATGCCAGAAAATGGCCCCCGGTGCTTCTTCTTGAATGTGGAAGAGATTCATTTCGCGTCCGAGTTTGCGATGATCTCTTTTCTCTGCCTCCTCCAGTTGGTGGAGATAGTCTTTGAGTTGTTTGTCCGTAGCCCAAGCAGTTCCGTAAATTCTTTGAAGCATAGGATTTCTGTGATCGCCTCTCCAATAGGCACCTGCGAGCTTCATCAGTTTGAAGGCTTTTCCAACTTTAGCCGTGGATGGTAGGTGGGGTCCGCGACATAGGTCGAGGAAGTTGCCTTGTTTGTAGATGGTGATCGATTGATCCTCGGGGAGATCCGAAATGATCTCGGCCTTATAATGTTCGCCGATGGATTTGAAATAGCGGATTGCTTCGTCCCGATCCCAGACCTGACGTTCAATGGATTCATTCCGGTCCACGATTTCCGCCATGCGTCGTTCGATCTTCTCCAGATCTTCCGGAGTAAAAGATTCCTCACGATAGATGTCGTAATAGAAACCGTTTTCAATGGCGGGTCCGATCGTAATTTGGACCTCGGGATAGAGCTCTTTGACAGCTTCAGCTAAAAGGTGGGCCGTGTCATGGCGGATGACTTCGAGGGCTTCCTCTTGGTCACGGGTGACGATTGCAAGGTCGACATCTTCTTCGATCGGGCGCGTTAAATCCCAAAGATCTCCATTTACCTTGACAACGACGGCATCTTTGGCCAGACGGCTGCCGATGCTTTCTGCAATTTCAAACCCCGTTACACCTTTTTTATAGGGACGTTTCGACCCGTCGGGGAGAGTAATCTCTATCACGCTTTTCTCCATTTGAGCATACTCAGGCAGCATTCTATTAGGTTCTTTTTGTTTGAGAGGCACGATACCATTTCTCGGCGGGGAATAAAAGTCTCAAGCAAGGGGCCATACGGGTTTTTGAGATAAGAAGGTCTCACATTCTTTGACATCGAGAGGCTTGGAAAAGAAGAAGCCCTGAACATAATCCAGATCTAGAGTTTTCATAAATTCTAATTCTCGTTTGGATTCAACGCCCTCAATAACGGTTGCAACGCACAGGGAACGTGCGAGATAGGAGAGCGAGCGCAGCATGCTTTGAGATTTCTTATCTCTTAAAATATCCGAGACAAAGGAATGATCGATTTTAAGGGTATCAAAATCATAAGAATGGAGAGTACTTAAGGAAGAATAACCTGTACCGAAGTCATCAATTGAGAGTCCCACGCCCATTCTCTTGAGATGTTTCGTAATATCCTGAACATGGGTTTGCTTCGTGATTAGGAGGCTTTCTGTGATTTCAAGTTTCAGCAGGTTCGGTTCGAGTTTCGACTGGTCAAGAGCTCTTTTTACCTCTTCGCACAGAGATGTTTGGAATAATTGTTTTGCAGAGAGATTTACACTGATGAACCAGGGATTCTTTGGCTTAAAACGTTTGTTCCAAAGCAAGATCTGATGACAGGATTTTTCGAGACAATGGAACCCGAGCCTGACGATTAGATCCGTTTCTTCTGCGATCGGGATGAAGTCTTTTGGAGAGACAAGACCGTAATCTGGGTGATTCCAGCGCATCAGAGATTCAAATCCTGCAATTTGACCTGTCTTTAAATGAACGATCGGCTGATAGAAAACTTTAATTTCTCCTCGATCCAAAGCAGAACGGAGACTGTTTTCCATGTGAAAAAGGGTTTTCGCTCTATTTCTTAGGCTTGCTTCGAAGAATTCAACAGAACCTTTTTTCTTAGTCTTTGCATGATAGAGTGCAAAGTCAGCGTCAGCCACGATTTCATCGGGAGATTCATGAGTGGGAAAAACGGGGGCGACCCCGATACTGAAAGAAGGCAGAACTTCCTGGCCGCGCAGAACAAGAGGCTGCTCGACGGTCTTTTGAATTCGCTTTGCAAAAGTGAGAGCTTCCTTGTAATCAGTAAGGGCCGTGAGCAAAATCACGAATTCATCTCCGCCAAAACGGGCGACCGTATCAATGGCGCGGCAGGACTCTAAAAGTCTTTTTCCCAAGCGCGACAAATATTCGTCTCCTGCGTCATGGCCGATAGTGTCATTGATTCGTTTAAAATTATCTAGATCCAGGAAAAGGACAGCTGCCTTTTCTTCTTTATTTCTTTTCGTGTGAAGGAGGACCTGATTAAGGCGATCCATGAATAAAGCTCGATTGGGCAGCTCGGTCAGGACATCATGAAAGGCATGGTGAATTAACTGCTGTTGGATCATCTTGGATTCGGTAATATCCGTGTGGGAGCCTGCCATTCGAATCGCTCGGTCCTGATCATCAAAGATGGCGACGCCTCTTGTTAAAAACCAGACGTAAGAGCTGTTTTTGTGCATCATTCTGTATTCGCACTGCATATGAGGAGAGA
This sequence comes from uncultured Thiotrichales bacterium, assembly GCA_964443525.1. Classification (GTDB taxonomy): domain Bacteria; phylum Pseudomonadota; class Alphaproteobacteria; order Caedimonadales; family Caedimonadaceae; genus CAYUCY01. The sequence continues at coordinate 10,752 of CAYUCY010000002.1, read as the reverse complement.
CGCCTGAGAGATGGTTGTAAATGGCGCCTTTCAAATCATCCAAATCATCGGGATGTACCCGATTGAACCAGGCGTTGATGGTGTCCCCCATCTCGGATCCCTGATATCCCAGCATCATTTTCCATCGAGGAGAGTAAAAAACCTCGTTTGAGACCAGATCCCAGTCCCAGATGCCGTCATTGGCTCCTTTAATAGCGAGGGAGAAACGTTCTTGGGTGTCTTCCAGTTTTTTATAGGAGATCGTCAGATAATGAAGCAGATCATTCAGACTTTTTGCAAGGTCTTGAGACTCATCCGCTTTTTTTTTGTAGCTTGCATTAAGGGTCATCAGCTCATCCGAGAGAAGAGCCATTGAAGAGTCCCGAAGGCGGCGTTCTTTGTCGGATTCGTTATACGCTTCATTAATCAATGTAATGAGAATCTCATAATCTATGACACCCTTCCCATCTTTCGACTTGGCTTTTTCGAGCTGCCTTTTGAGCAGAGAATGCACGCACACCCCCCGAGGACTATCCTTTAATGTCCCCGATCTTATTTTGTTCTATTGTAATCTTACATTTTATAGATTAACAACCCGTAAAGAGAAAAAAGCTCTTCGGAAATAGAAAGGTTCTAATCTTCTTTAAAAGAAAAGAGATCTTTGATAAATTTTTGAAGGACTTAATGAGAATGGTCTTCAGAGGTCCTTAAACGGATTTTAAAATGTCTGCCTAAAATGTCTTCCGATATTTTGTTGCTGGCGTTTAAAGGAGTCAAAGCTAAAGTTACAGAAAAAAACAAGAACAGGAAGCGGTGGATTGATCTCTTTCATCATTGAGTGGTAACGTTGGCTTGTTATTTCTTGGCAAGAGGGTGAGTTGTAAAGTTTTAAGGAGAAAGAGTCGATGAAGCGCTTAAAAGTCATAACTTATATTCTGTTACTCGCTGCTGTTTCAGGATGCCAAAGCACGCACCCGGTCGAAAGAGAAACGAAGCAATATTTAACTTCCGAACCATTTTGTTTGAAAACCGATCGTATTGATATTGAACCTCTCTTGACGAAACGAGAGGGAGAAAAAGCCATGCTTTATGAACCTCTTAAGACTTTGGAAACCGATCTTAAGACATGGGCCGCCTCACGCTTTAGGACGTGCGGCGGGGCATCGAGTGCGCGTATTTCTTTTCCGAAGGTCCTTCTCAGGCATAGATCAGAGCCTTCTAAAGAACTTTTTCAAAGAGGACGTGACCTTTTTTCGATTGCTCTGACGGCTCAAGTCGAAATTTTGGACGAACATGGTTTTCCCATGTCTCTCGTTCATGCTTCCGTTGAACATGAAACCTCCCTTTCGGAAAGCTTGAATCTCAATGAGCGGGAGGAAAAATTGGAGCGGTTCAAGACAAAAGTTTTAAACGACCTTGATCGGGGGGTGACCCTGCAAGTGAGGCAAAATCTGTCCCGTCATACGAAATAGAGAAAGAAGTGTGACGTGTCGTCCTCTCTTGCACCTTTTTGGTTTAACCGTCCTTCCCTCAAGAGACTTCTCTCCGTATTTCCAGAGGTGTCGGAAAAGATTCGATTCGTAGGAGGCTGCGTCCGGGATAGTCTTTTGGACAGGCCTGTTGAGGATGTGGATCTGGCAACCCGATACCTCCCCGAAGAGGTCATCGGGTTTCTTGAAAAAGCGGATATAAAAATTCTGACGCACGGTCTGGATCACGGGACGGTGGGAGCGGTTCTTGAAGGAGACCTCTACGAGATTACAACGCTGAGGCGGGACGTGGAAACCTTCGGTCGTCATGCAATCATTGCTTTTACGGAGGATTGGAGGGAGGATGCCTCTCGTCGCGATTTTACGATCAATGCCCTTTTTCTATCGGTTGCTGGGGAGATCTTTGATTATTTCGGGGGAGAAGAAGACCTGAAGGCAGGACGGGTCAGATTTATCGGAGCCGCGGAAGAGCGCATTCAAGAGGATTATCTGCGAATTTTAAGGTTCTTTCGTTTTCAGGGACGCTACGGCCAAGGAAATCCCGATGAGGAAGCGCTTGCGGCGATTCGAAAACACGCCCCATCTCTTAAGACGCTTTCTGCAGAGCGGGTCCAAGGAGAGTTTTTTAAAATTTTTTCAGGTCCTAATGGGGTTCGATTAGCGGAAATCATAGGAGATGTCGGATGCTACAAAATTCTCTTTGGTTTTGAAAAGATAGATCTAAAGGCTCTTGGGGAGGTTCTTCGATTCGAAACACTTTTGGGACTATCTCCGCAACCGCTCTTGAGAATGGCGGCCCTTTTCGAGTCGACGCCGGGATATGTGCGCATTTTAGCAGAATCTTTAAAGCTTTCCAATAAAGACAGGGAGATTCTGGGCTTTCTGGAGCATCCCGTCGCAGATATGCCTTTACACGAGCAACTGTATCGATATGGTGCTAGTCTCACGCGTTTTAAGATGATACTTGAAGCCTGCAAGGGAGGCCTTTCCGAAAGTGATTTAAAGGAGAGAGAAAAAACTATTCTACACTGGAAAAAGCCGATATTTCCTCTAAAAGGATCTGATTTAAAGATTTTGGGGGTTCAGCAAGGCCCGCCCTTAGGCCTTCTTTTAAAAACCCTTGAACAAGATTGGATAGACAATCAATTTTATGGGGATAAGGAAGAATATCTTAAAAAAGCTTTAACCTTTTTATAGAGAGGCGGATAAGAAAATCCCCCTCTTTAAAAGAGGGGGCAGGGAGGGGAGATAGAGGGTAATCTCTTTTATTCGACAGTCATTTAAGTCCTTGTCGTTTTTTCATGATCTCTATAAATATAAGCTCCATAGTTTAATTATCTAATAAAAAAGGTTAAAAAAAGGTTAATAAGAATTTATTTTCGGGTTTTTATCTGCATATAAAAAAGAAATCCCCTCATTTCAGAACCCAGGCGCCTTCCTCGTCTTTTTTATATTTTTGTTCAACAGCACGCCACGCAACTTTGTGGCAGACCTGTTCTAGGCTTTCTGAAGGATTACGCCGCCTTTCCTTAGCGGAATATTGTTTCTGGGCATTATTGTAGGCAGATTTATAAATTTCCTGAGCATGTATCGGCAGATTGTGCCTGACAGACTCGGGTAAATCCTCTATCGTTTTGTACGGCATGATAATTTCTTGATCCTTCATTATAAAATCAATTTATAGAAATGAAGGTCTTACATCTAAAAATAAAGTTTAATATACTTTTAGATTTAAAATGAAGTCAGAGAAGGAGATCCATCAATTCAAAAAAATTTTAAACTCTCCTTACATTTTTCTTTCTTTAAAAAAAGAAAAGCTTTTTCAGAAGAATTGCGTCGTTATGAATTAAGAGCTCGCTAGAGCCAATTAACTGATCTCCTATAGGTCTTCAATAACTTCGATGATATTTTTTTAATTCGATCATTTTCTTTTTTGAAAAATAGAAAGAAAAAAACCGTCGGTTTGGGTTTTATGAGGGGAAAGCCTCAAATGTTTATTGCAGTAAGCAAGGAGTTTCGGAAGGCTATGTGCTGCAATCTCCCGACAGGATATCTGATAAAAATCAGGGTATTTCTTTAAAAAAATTTTCACTTGATCTTCATTTTCTTCTTTAAAGACAGAGCAGGTCATATAAAGAAGGCGTCCTCCCTTTTTTACATATCGAGCGCCTTCATCCAGGAGAGCTTCTTGGGTTTTTATAAGGTTCTTGAGGTTCTGCTCGGTCAGGCGCCATCGTTGTTCAGGATTCCTCCGCCATGTCCCTGTGCCGCTGCAGGGAACATCTAAAACGACTCGATCAAAAGCGCCTATAAAAGCGTCAAGATCCGAGGGGTTTAGAAAACGAGCAATCGTAACACCGGCACGTGCCGCTCGTCTCTTGGCTTGGAGAAGACGCTTTTGTGATACATCATAAGCAGCGAGGAGTCCCTTGTTTTTCATATGAGCCGCAAGAGCGAGCATCTTTCCACCTGCTCCTGCGCAATAATCAAGAACAAGGTGGCCAGGCTCTGCCTCTACGAAAAAGGTAAGCAGTTGGGACCCTTCATCTTGAACCTCGACCAAGCCGTCCCGATAGAAAGAGTGTGTCGTCAACGGTACTCTTTTTTTGAGTCTGAGGCCCCAAGAAGAAAGAGGTGTTTTATCTGCGTCGACAAGGTCACCATAAGACTCTAAATTTCCAAGAGAAGCCTTCAGAAGATTAAGGCGCAGGTCGGTGGGCGCAGGTTCATTTAGGGCTTTCAACTCTTCAAGGGTTTCTGACTTAAAAGCGCGTTCAAAGAAGGGGTAGAGGAACTCAGGCACATTGCCTCTGACAAAGGGAGGAAGCTTGTCATCGATAAGAGAATCTCTAAGAAGCCTTAGATAAGATTGTTCTTCCGAGGTGAGAGGAAGGGCATGATTTGTTGCCGTCCATTCCTCAAAGATTTCTTCCGCCTCGGGATAATTTCGGGCAACCCAGGCGATAAAAAAGAGGCGGGAAGAAGGTTTTAGATTTTTTTGTCTTAGGAGAAATTGAAGTCGCTCCCGCTGTCGTAAAAGGTTGTAAAGAGCATCGGTGATAAACTGGCGATCTTTCGCGCCCGCATACCGTCTTTTTTTGAAATAAACTTGAAGCGCCTGATCAAGAGGCACTGACGGATCAAAACTCAGCTCAAGGGCCTCAAGAAGGGAGGCAAGACGGGCGGACGGTCTCATGGTCGAAAGTGAAGGGCGACCACATACATCTCAGGGGATTCCTTCCTTGAGGCGGGCGGCTTCATATGTTTGATGTCTTGGAAGTGGGATTTTAGCTGATCGAGAAGTTCCTTATGGGTGCCACCCTCGAAGACTTTGCAAACGAAACTGCCTCCCGATTTTAAAACGGATTGTGCAAATGAAAAAGCGTTTTCAGCCAAAAGGCGGGTACGTAAGTGGTCCACCTGACTATGGCCCGTGGTTGAGGCGGCCATATCGCTTAAAACAACGTCGACTCCTTCAGGTGCCAAGGCTCTTAGTTGCTCTTGCATGGTGCTGTCCGTCAGATCTCCTTTAAGAAAAGTCGCTCCCTCCAGGGGATCGATCTCCAAAAGATCTATGCCGATGATTTTGCTTCGTCCTTTTAGAAGTTCAAGGGTGATTTGAGCCCATCCGCCGGGAGCGGCTCCTAAATCTACGACGGTCATACCGGGTTTTAAAAATTTATATTTTTCATTCAGTTGTAAGAGTTTAAAGGCGGCTCTCGAACGGTAGTTTAGCTCGTGAGCTTGTTGAACGTAAGGGTCATTCAACTGGCGCTGCAACCATTTCTGAGAAGAAACTTTTCTGCCCCGCGCTTTTTTAAGGCGAACGCTTTTTGCTCTGATAAGGGGCTTTAAAGAGGGTTTTTGGGTCGTCATAAGGAGTGATCTCTAATTTTGTCTGCACGCAGATAAGGGACGGCTTCATGACTCGATCCATAGGCAAGATCAGCTACAATGCCCTCCCTAACGCCTCGATCTGCAACCCGGAGGGTGCCAACGGGCCACAGATCGATGATTCCCTTTAAAACCGCAAGGCCCCCTAGCATAAGCTCGCCCCGATGAGTTCCGATCGATTGATTGTGATTGCGTTCGTGGGGTGTGAGAAGTTGAATATATTTAATGGCCTCGTCAACCTCGGAAATGGAGATTTCCCGTCCGTCGATCAAATCCCGATCATATTTCCGGAGCCCTAAGTGGAAAGAAACTGTCGTCGTTGCCGTTCCCGAAGTGCCCAGCATTTGGACATGACCTTCTTCAATCTCGGTCAGAATCTCGTTCTTTAAGGTAAAATCATAAAGCCGTTCGATCGTCTCCCTCCGAATTTCTTCAAAAGTTTTGGCGGTTTCCGTATTATAGACCTCAGCCAGTGTCACGACGCCGTAAGGCAAGGACAGAAAGTCGATTACGTGGGGAGGAACCCTTTCTGAAACCCGAACCCAAAGGACTTCAGTGCTCCCGCCCCCGATATCGAAGACAAGAGCATAAGGCTTCTGAGGCGACAAGAGTTCACTGCACCCTCGAAGGGCCAGAACCGCTTCTTCGTGATGGGAAATAATTTCAAGATGAAGGCCCGTCTTTTCAAAAACGGATTTCAAAAATTGTTTGCCGTTTTTAGCGCGCCTGCAAGCTTCCGTTGCAACGCCCCTCACTTTGTGAGGTTTGTAGAACCGCAGCTTTCGAGCACATTGGTCAAGGACTGAGAGAGTTCGACTTATGGCTTCATTCGAGAGCCGTCCTTGTTTTGTGAGACCTTCGCCGAGCCTGACGATTCGGGAGAAGGCCTCAACGACCTCAAGCCCTGCGGGAACTTTCTTAACCACAAGCAAGCGACACGTATTGCTGCCGAGATCGATAGCGGCATAAAGAGGATTCTGAGACTCTAAAAGGTCGCCTGGGGTTACGGGCGATGTCATATTCTTTCTACTAATATTTCTTCACGGTTTTCTTAGTTTGCATTGTATACGGAAAGGGGACCTAAAGGCGAGAAATTCTGAACAAAGAAGTCGATATTTTTATTGCGGCCCGTTTGAACTTGAGAAAGAAGCCCTGGAACTTTTTGAAAACCGTATAAGCCGAGAGCAAGGCCTTCCTGTTTGAGGGCAGCTGCCTCACAGATTCCTTGTTCAGTATACGAGAGGGTTTTCTGGGAAGCGTTCAAATCTGCTTTAAAGACGTTCGTGAAATTCGGATCCGCCGGATTTTGGATTTTGAGAATGATCGGAGAAAGACTCTTGGGAGGCTTCAGCGGAAAAAGTTTCGAAGAGAACAAATAAGGTCAAGGAATTAAGTCTCAAGAATCAACACTGATGAACTGATTTTTTCTAAATTTTAAGTATAGAGTAACTTATAATTTTTGGCAAATTTTTTCTATTTTTAAAAAGCTCTTCATAATAAAGTTGAAGGTGATCAGAGCTTTTGATATAATTCAATGGAAAAAAGAAGTGGAAAAATGCATAAATACGATCTGATCATTTTTGATTGCGATGGGGTCCTCGTCGACAGTGAATCATTGGCTCATGATTTGGAGTTAAATCTTTTGAAATCTTGGGGTCTTGAGCTGGAACCCGCCGTTTATGAATCCCTCGTCTTGGGCAAAACCCAAAAAGAGATCTATGCTCTTTTGGAAGCTAGGTTTCAAGATCAGCTCCCGAAGAACTTCCGAGAGATTCACGAAAAAAAGCTTTTTAAAACTTTTTCCGAAGAGCTAAAGGCGATCGAGGGTATGGAGGATCTTCTTGCCCATTTTCCTCTCCCGAAGGCTGTTGCTTCCAACAGCGATGCCGAGCGTTTAATTCTTGCTTTAAGTGTTACAGGCCTTTCTTCCTATTTTGACCCCCATATCTATAGTTTTGAAGTGGTCGGAAAAGGTAAGCCGGATCCCGCTCTCCATCTTCATGTCGCAAAACAGTTCGATGTTTCCCCCGATCGATGCCTTGTCATCGAAGATAGTCCGACAGGGGCTCAAGGGGCTTTGAACGCGGGGATGGATGTCCTCGGATTTATTCAACCTCATCTGGAAAAAAGCGTTACAGCTTTAAGCCTTAAAAAGTTGCCTTGCGTAGAATATGCGAGTTCCGCACATGAAATTTTAAAGAAGATTGGTTTTTCTTCTCAAATTTTACGAAAGCAAGCTTGACTTTTTTCTGCTTCGAATGAAGGCCTTAAATAAAACGAGCCTCTCGTTTCTTGTATTTTATTCCGGCCTCTTTTATAAATAAATCTTGAATGAGCAGATGGAAATCCCAATGATTATTACGTGTGCGTCTTGTCAGAAAAGGTATCTCATTGAAAAAGAAGACTTAGGCCCGGGGGGGCGTGTCGTTCGATGTGTTTCCTGTGGTCATACCTGGGATCAGAAGCCCATGGAGGAAAGTGTTAACTATGTTGACTTCTCGACTGACACGCTTGTCCACAAGTCTGCTTCGACGGCTCCATCCTTCGTAAATCAAGTCATCGGTTGGGGTTTTTACGTCTTGAGTCTTTTTGTGCTAATCGGCGGCCTTTATTTTGCGCGGACAAGTATCGTTTCTCTTTGGCCGATCACAGCTCAAGCTTACCGCTTTTTAAGGATCCCCGTTCCAAATCCCTATGAAAATCTGAACATTGCGAAAATTACTCCGAGTGTGAGCAGGAATGACGGGCATGAGGAAATTTCTGTCCGGGGACAGATCATAAATGAAGGCCAGGAGGTCGCAGCTCTTTCAGCGCTTACTCTCGCTGCATACGGGCCTTGTAAGGACGCATCTCTTTGGAGCAAATTTAAAGGATCCTTCGGCCGCGGTAATGCAGTCCCTAAAGACTTATGCGTTCTTGATTCTTGGCGAGTGACACTCGGAGAGACCCGGATTTTCCCGGGAGAGAGACTCAATTTTGAGACTAAACCACGGGCCGTCCCTCATGCAACGAATATCTTGGTTGAATTTTAATCCTTCTTTCTGTAAGACTAACATGCCACCGGAATAAGGCTTAATTCATGACTCATCCTTCCCTCCATATGTTGCTTACCGAATTACCGAGAGCCCGTCTTTTGTGTATCGGTGACGTCATGCTTGATTATTTTATTTACGGTCGTGTTCAAAGAATTTCTCCCGAGGCCCCTGTCCCTGTTTTTCATGTTCAGCAAAAGACGAAGGTTTTGGGAGGAGCGGGTAACGTTATCCGAAATTTGGCATCTCTTGGCGTGGCGGTTCATTTTCTAAGTTTAATCGGCCGGGATGCAGCTGGGTCTTCCGTGAAAAGGTTGCTCGAAGAGTTGCCATCCATCACTTATGACCTCTATGAGGAGGCGGAGCGGCCAACCATTACAAAGACAAGATACCTCTCTCAAAACCAACAACTCTTACGGGCGGATGAGGAAGAACTTCATCCCTTGCCTCGGGAAGCGGAAGAAGTTCTTCTCCAAGGTTTTAAAGCTCGCTTACCCTCAGTTGATGCCATCGTTCTTTCTGACTACGGCAAGGGTGTTTTGACGTCTTCCTTTATTAAACTTCTTATAGAGCAAGCGCTTAAAGCGGGAAAACCTGTGATCGTGGATCCCAAAGGTTCCGATTATACTGTTTACGAAGGAGCCACCTTTATCACGCCAAATCTCAAGGAATTGGGTGAAGCAACCCGTCTTTCTGTTAAAACGAATGAAGAGATCGTGCAGGCCGTTGGTGAGCTCCAGAAATCTTGTCGTATTTCCAATGTGCTCGTTACACGTTCTGAGAAGGGGATGACCCTTGTTGAAGGCCAAAACGAACCGCTTCACATCCCGACCCATGCGCGGGAAGTTTTTGATGTGTCGGGGGCGGGAGATACTGTTGTCGCCTTTCTTTCAGCTTCTCTCGCCGTGGGTGCCTCCTATGAAGAGGCGGCAAGACTTGCAAACGTGGCCGCCGGCATCGTCGTCGGCAAGGTCGGGACGGCAACGGTAAGATTGCAAGAGGTGGATGAGATTCTGAGATCAAGTGACCGTCATGGTCATGACGCTAAAATTCTCTCTCGAGAGGAGGCGTGGGAGCAGGTTCTCGTTTGGAAACGTCGTGGCCTTAAAGTCGGTTTTACGAATGGTTGTTTTGATTTACTGCATCCGGGCCATGTTTCTCTTTTGCGGGAAGCCAGATCCAACTGTGATCGTCTTATTCTTGGGCTTAATTCAGATGCGTCCGTCAAACGCCTGAAAGGGGAAAAACGTCCGTTAAACTCGGAAATAGCTCGCGCAAAAGTGCTTGCATCCCTTGCTGACGTAGATCTCGTCGTGGTCTTTGACGAGGATACGCCTCTTGAGCTTATAAAGTTTTTAAAACCTGATCTTCTCGTCAAAGGGTCCGATTACACTCTCGATCAAGTAGTGGGGGCTCGGGAGGTCCGAAGTTGGGGCGGCGAAGTCTATCTAGCCGAGCTTATTTCGGGACACAGTACCACGAGCACTCTGCAAAAAATAAGTGCCTAGAAGCGTTTTCAGCCGGCTTTGAGAAAGTTGTCGTCTCGAGAGGTTGAAAACAGGGAGAACATCGGAGAGAAAGTGAGCTCGCTCCTTGGGTTTTTTAAAATTTTCTGAGCATGTTCGTGAGCAAGGCCGAGGAGATCCTGATGACAGAGAAGATCTGCAAAGCGATATGAGGGAAGTCCGCTTTGCTTGGTTCCCAAGACATCGCCGCTGCCTCTCAAGCGTAGGTCTTCCTCTGCGATCTGAAACCCGTCGGTGGTCTCTCTCATTGTCTGAAGGCGACGTTTAGCCACCTCTGTGAGGGGGGTGCCATATAATAAAAGGCAGGTTGAATCTTTGTTCCCTCGCCCGACTCTTCCTCGCAATTGATGGAGCTGGGCAAGGCCGAACCGCTCCGCATGCTCGACCACCATCACGGTGGCCTCACGCACGTGAACGCCGACTTCGATGACCGTCGTTGCCACCAGAATTTTGCTTTTCCCTCCAACAAAAGAGGCTACCGCTTTGTCTTTCTCCTCTCCTTTCATACGTCCGTGGACAAGAGCTATTTCTCCTGGGAAAAGAGTATTTAGGGTTGCAAAACGATCCTCGGCGGCCGCCAGATCGAGAGCTTCCGATTCCTCGACAAGGGGGCATACCCAATAAAGACGTTGTCCTTGAGCAATGACTCTTTTTACGGCCTCAAAAACCTCCGATAATCTGCTCAGGGGAAGAACGCGGGTTTGAATCTCTCTCCTTCCTCGTGGTTTTTCTTTTAAGTAACTGCAGGCGATATCCCCGAAAGAGGTCAGCATCAGAGTACGCGGAATCGGCGTGGCCGTCATAGAGAGAACGTTTACCCCGTCTGCTTTG
>CAYUCY010000001.1:0-75370 GCA_964443525.1 uncultured Thiotrichales bacterium | reverse complement strand
TCTTTTCATTGATGGCCGCCGCGTGGGTCTTCGGCAAATCTACAGGCACACCAACGGTCAAAAGCGGTGCCGTCACCATAAAAATGACGAGCAAAACTAGCATTACGTCGACCATGGGTGTTACGTTAATATCGGCCATGGGTCGAGACCGGCGCCGTTGTCCTGTTTTTCTTTCAGAAGCTTGAAAGGAAGCGCCCATTAAGCGATCTCCTCCAATTGACGGGAAATAATGGCACCGAATTCGCTTGCAAACGACTCAAGACGATTTGCATACCGGTTGATGTCGGACGAAATCTTGTTATAGGCAAGAACGGCCGGGATTGCAGCCACAAGGCCGATCGCCGTTGCAAAAAGGGCCTCAGCTATACCCGGAGCCACCACTGCAAGGTTTGTGCTTTGAGAATTTGCGATCCCTTGAAAACTGTGCATGATTCCCCATACGGTACCGAAAAGACCGACGAAGGGAGCTGTTGAACCGACGGAGGCAAGAAACGTTAAATGCCGCTCAAGTCCTTCCATCTCACGTCCCAAGGTGACGGACATAACGCGTTCAATCCGATGTTGAAGTGTTTCCTTCGTCTGACGTTGAGGCGCTCCTTTAGCGGCGCTGCGTCGCCATTCTTTCATGGCTGCTGCAAAAATAGCCGACTGGGGGTCGGAGGGTCTATTGCCGATTCGATCGTAAAGCGCATCGAGAGATCCTCCAGACCAGAAAGATTCCTCAAAGCGATCCGCGGTTTTTTGAAGGGATTTGAGGCGGGTTGTCTTCGCAAAGATAATGGTCCAACTCCACAAGGAGGCTGCCAAAAGACCGAGCATAACCAACTGAACGACCCAATCCGCATGGATGAACAAATCCCAAACGGACAGGTGATTAGTTGCAACGGACTGCCCCACCGCAACGGATTCTAAAGCTGTATCTTCCATGATTGCTCCTATCGTCTTCTCTGGAGGGGACAGCCTTTAAGCTGCATCCCGATCCGTGTTTCTTACGAGTGGTTTCAAAAGGGTTTGTAATTTTTCCGGAAAGGAAGTCGGCTTCCCCTCTTGAGTCACCAACGCCAAAGTAATTTCTAAATCAACGAGATGGTCGTTCCCTCGCCAAAATTCTTGCCTTATTATAAGTTTTACGCGACCTAACTGCAAAAGATTTGTTCGAATCGTGATCAAATCGTCAACGCCTGCTGGGGCATAAAACTCGAGATGACACCGCCTGACTACAAAAAAAAGTTTATTCTCAGAATGCTCCTGCCAATGGATATAACCAAGATCTCGCAGCATCTCCGTTCTGGCTCTTTCCGCTAGCTTTAAATAATTTGCATGAAAAACGATGCCGCCCGCATCCGTTTCTTCAACATAAATGCGTTGAGGGTAAGAAAAAACTGATCCTTCCCAAAAACCTTTCATAACATTCCTTTAATCAAGCAAGGTTGTTTGTTTATCATCCTTTTGAGGAAAAGGCAAACCTAAGTAATGGAAAGCTTGTTGCGTCAAGATCCGACCCCGAGGTGTCCTTTGTAGGAAACCTTGTTGGATCAAATAAGGCTCCACGACTTCTTCAAGCGTATCTCGTTGCTCGGAAAGAGCCGCCGCAAGAGTTTCAATGCCGACGGGACCGCCCTGATAAACGGTTGCAATCTGTGAGAGATATCCCCGGTCCAAAGAATCCAAACCAGATCTGTCAACGCCGAGGCGTGTGAGCGCTTCGTCCACAATGCGTTCGTCAATGGCCTTTGCATGAGCGACCAACGCAAAATCTCTGACCCGACGCAACAAACGTCCTGCAATTCGTGGAGTTCCTCGTGACCTGTTTGCAATCTCCGAAAGCCCCTTGGGCGTCATCACGATTTCCATTAACTTTGCATTGCGTTCAATGATGCATTCAAGCTCTCGCGGGGTATAAAAATTTAAACGCAACGGGATCCCGAAGCGATCCCTCAAAGGAGATGTCAAAAGACCGGTTCGTGTCGTAGCAGAGACCAGTGTAAAGGGAGGCAAATCTATTCGCACAGATCTTGCAGCAGGCCCTTCTCCGATCATCAAATCGAGCTTGAAATCTTCCATAGCCGGATAAAGAACTTCTTCGATCGTAGCATTTAAGCGATGAATTTCATCAATAAAGAGCACGTCGTGAGGTTGCAGATTCGTCAAAACAGCCGCCAAATCCCCTGCCTTCGAAATCACGGGGCCTGAAGTCGATCGAAATCCAACCCCAAGCTCGTTGGCGATAATCTGGGCAAGAGTCGTCTTACCGACACCGGGAGGACCGCAAAAAAGAACATGATCCAGAGATTCTCTGCGCTTTTTTGCTGCCTCAATAAAGATACGCAGGTTGTCACACACATCCTTTTGCCCAATAAAGTCTTCAAACTTAAGAGGTCTCAACGTGCGTTCAGGCATATCTTCTTGAAGGAGGTCGGAGGTAAGAAGTCTTTCGGGCTGCACGTGTTATCTCGCTAGTCTATTTAAACTGCCTCGGATCAATGATTCGAGTGTAGCATCATTTTTCGATTCCTGCAGGAGGCTATTGACGACTTGAGCTACATCTTGGGAGCGGTAGCCCAAATTCGTCAGAGCCGAAATCGCATCAGAGGCCACTGCTGAGGAAGGTGTTTGAGCACTTAGGAAAGACACGACTTTTCCTCCCGTCGAAATGTTTAATTTTGCAACTTTCCCCTTCAGCTCATGGAGGATTCGTTCAGCCAATTTTGGGCCGACTCCATCAGCTTGCGTCAGATAAGCCTTGTTCTGGGCCAGGATGGCGTCCGAAAGGTCCTGAGGGTCTCCGATCGACAAAAGAGACAACGCCATCCGCATTCCGACCCCTTGGACGGACGTGAGAAGCCGATACCATTCACGCTCCTCGGACGTTTTAAAACCGCAAAGTAAATGAGCATCTTCCCGCACGATCATTTCCGTATAAAGGACGAGAGGCTCGCCCTTCGAAGGCAGTTGAGACAGGGTTTTGGATGAGCAATGTACAAGATAACAGACCCCTCCCACATCAACTGTACATGTCTGAAGGCTTGCCTCCTCCAACGTTCCTTTTAATTTTGAAATCATGAAGCCTTTCTCCCTCTCAAATAAAGTCCTCGATGATGCGCGTGACAGACAGCAACGGCCAAGGCGTCAGCTTCGTCCTGCTTGGGGTTGGGGGCTTTCGGCAATAGATATTTGATCATGGCCGCAACTTGTTCTTTAGCGGCGTGACCACTTCCCACCAACGACTTTTTCACAAGATTTGGCGCATACTCAAAAACCTCTAGCCCCCTCGAAGCAGGCGCAAGCATCACGATACCTCTGGCCATTCCTAATTTAAGCGTACTCGAGGGATTGACGTTGACAAAGGTCTCTTCAACAGCAGCCTCCCTCACGCCATAATCATCGAGGACTTTAAGCAACCCTTCATAAAGGGCTTTCAAACGATCGGCAAAGGCTATATCAGCAGGAGGGATAATCACTCCTGAGGCTACATACTGAAGAAGCGGCCCTTCAGAGTCGATGACCCCCCACCCGGTTCGTCTCAATCCCGGGTCAAGGCCCAGGAGCCGATCTGCCATCATGCCCTTCTTTCCGGAAATAGTTTAGGATTCAAGCGTCGCTAAAAGATCATCATCCATTTCAAAATTGGCATAGAGCTCTTGAACATCGTCATTATCTTCAAGAACTTCCATCAGTTTTAACAAGCTCTTGGCCGAATCGCCTTCGATCTTGATCGTATTTTTCGGTTTCCAAACCAGCTTGGCTATCTTGGGATCCCCAAACTTTTGTGTCAACGATTCTCTGACGGATGCAAGATCTTCCGCAGAGCAATAAATAAGATGGTCTTCATCTGTTTCCTCAACATCGCTGGCGCCGGCATCAACCGCTGCTTCAAACATTTCATCGAAGGTTGCAGCCGTCTTTTGATAGACAACCTGTCCCAACCGATCAAACTGAAAACTGACGCTCCCGCTTTCCCCTAAGTTCCCGCCGAACTTCGTAAACGCTGATCTTACATCCGAAGCCGTTCTATTTTTATTGTCTGTGAGGGTCTCAACAATGAGCGCAATCCCGCCCGGGCCATATCCTTCATAGCGCATCTCGACATACTCAACTCCCTCTTCGCCGCCCGCGGCTCTCTTAATAGCTCTCTCCACATTATCTTTAGGCATATTCACCTCACGGGCGCTCAAGATTGCCGATCGCAACCGGGGATTAGATTCGGAGATAGATCCTGCTTCTTTCACGGCAATCGTGATTTCGCGAATGATTTTCGTAAAGATTTTACCCCTTTTTTTGTCTTGAGCACCCTTACGATACATGATGTTTTTAAACTGTGAATGTCCGGCCATCTTTTCCTCGTATAAATCTTTCTACCCTCAGAAATTACAGAGTCCCGCGACGCCGTCAAGATCCCATGAGAGGAGATTTTACAACCTTCGGTTTTTTCGCTAATCTGTCTTCAAAAAGAAACCGAGTTTTTCAGGGATGACGCCTCTTCACTTTGCCCAATTAATCTGTTCGAGGCTTTGCCACGATCTTATCACACCGATAGGAGCGATTGTGAGCGGCTTCGAGGTGATGGAAGAGTGCAGCGAGGAAGATCGCAAACAACTAGCCGATCTTACGCGACAAAGTGCCAAGACTGCCTCAAAGCGTCTCGCTTTCTACCGGGCAGCCTTCGGTTTCTCTGGGCAAGCCCATTTCTCATCCCTTGACAAAATAAAACAGATTATCATTGATTTTCTGGATGAAAAAAAATATAGGCTTACTTGGGAGATATCGGAGGAGGCAGCCCCTCCCAAAGCTTCGGAAGACCTTCCGAACTTAGGACGCTTGGCGGCCAATCTTTCTCTTATCGCCGTAGATCTTATGCCTCAGGGAGGAACGCTCCTCGTTCAAGTAAAAAAGACTTCTCAAGGTTGGTTGTTGGCCGTGACTGCCCAAGGCGCGCTCGTTCCCTTAAAGACTGAAATTAAATCAGCTCTTTTAGGCCAGCTTCCGGAACAAAGTTATTCCCCCCATAACATTCAGGCGATTCTCACAAAGCAGATTGCCGATACCTTAAAAGCAATCTTGACAGTCGAAGGAGAAGATAAGATTTCCATGACTTTTTCGGCATGGCAAAACACACGACAGCTTTCTCCTTCTCTTTTTGATCATTAACGATCTCTTAAAATATCTCCTCTACGATCAGAGCGTTTCCCGAGGAATCGAGATAAGGAAAAATTTTCATGAGCCATGCCGAACCAGAAAAATTGTTGGATGCTCGATCTCTTTCCTCCCTCCAAAATCTGATCCGATCGAAGACAGGTATTTATCTACTCGAACGAGAATTCAAGTCTTATGAGAGGCAAATCCTTCCCTTTATGCGGGAAAACGGTTTTCAAAATATCAAGGAGCTCATAGAATCTCTTGAAAAAGGTCGTCCGGGTATAGTTCAGAAAACTGTGGACCTTTTCATCTGCCGTGAAACATTTTTCTTTAGAGACCCGTCCCTTTATAAAATGTTAGAAGAAACGCTTCTTCCTCCACTTCTAGCACAAAAAGATACAGGAAAATCCCTGAGAATTTGGTCCGCTGCCTGTTCAACGGGGGAAGAGCCTTATTCTCTCGCTATATTCATGAAAGAAAAGTTCGCCAAGACGCCTGTTGAGATTCTAGGTACGGATTTGTCGGCAGATACCGTTGATAAAGCAAAACTCGGTATCTACCCTCAAGAAAAGATAACTCCCCATATCCCTAAAAATCTATTGTCCCCCTATTTCAGACCTTTAAACGGAGACTTTCAGATCTGCACCGGAATACGTCAAATGGTTCGATTCCAAATCCATAATCTGTTGAATCCTCTTGAAAGCTCTGCCTTGTTCGACGTTATCCTGTGCCGGAATGTGCTCTCTTCTTTTGAAGGGTCTCTTAAAGCAAAAGTACTTGATGCTTTTGTCACACATCTTACACGAGACGGGCTTCTCATTTTGGGGTCTCATGAAATACTTTTGGGATCTTCTTCTAAATTCGAAGTGATAAAAGATTGTAGAGGCGTCTATAAGGCGTTATCCTCGGCCTAAAATCACAAAAAGATGCCACAATGAACAGAGGATTTCTAACCTCCACATTCTCATTATACATTTTCGCCATTTTAATTTGGGGATCCACTTGGTTTGTCATTACTTTGCAGATTGGCACGGTGCCTCTTCTAATCTCCGTTTTTTACCGGTTTGCGCTCGCAAGTCTCCTCCTTTTTTTATTTTGCTATTTCAAGGAAGTCCCCCTTCATTTCTCGCGAAATCGTCATTTTATCCTCTTTTTGAACGGAGCCACTTCTTATTTCTTGAGTTACTATCTTGTTTATGAAGCGGCGGCTCTTCTGCCTTCCGGAATCAATGCGGTCCTTTTTTCGACCCTCACGGTTTTCAACATGCTCAATGCGGCCATGGTTCTGAAGTCACCTTTGACTTTTCGAGGACTCTTCGGTTGCACTTTAGGAATTTTGGGAGTTGGCCTCATTTTCCTCCCCGATGTTTTGTCCTTTGAGTTGAGACGAGAAACCCTTATCGGGGCAGGCCTTAGCATTCTCTCGGCTTACGTTTCTTCTTGGGGCAATATTTTCTCGGAGATGAATTTGAGACGAGGACTCTCACCTCTACAGATTAACACCTTTTCAATGGGGTACGGTGCTCTTGCCTGCGCTTTACTTGCTCTCTTCGAAGGTCTGCCTTTTTCCTTAGAGGTTTCCTTTTCTTATCTCTCTTCACTCATCTATCTCTCAACCTTCGGAACGATTATAACCTTCGGATGTCTTTTGGTTTTGATCGATCGATTGGGTGCTTATAGAGCAAGCTATCCGCTTCTTCTCGTTCCTCTGATTGCTCTTTTAATCTCAGAGATTTTTGAAGACTTTCTGTGGACCCTATGGTCCGGCCTCGGTATTCTTTTAATCTTCGTCGGCAATTACTACGTCATGACAGTAAGAAGAGCCGAAAAAACTTAACGTTTTCCGGTTTCACCAGTAACAGGGTCGATATCCTTTCCGAAGGTTTGAGATATTTCACCAAGGTTCTTAAACACAAGTCTAAACATAAAAGTCAATCCCGGCTTCACATCTCGATCAACGAAGAAAGTTTTCGTTATGGTTGTTTGAGCTGTAAAACACTCGTCTTGGTAAGTGATTCCCGCCTCATGGGCAAGTTCCCCCGAGCTGCCTCCGAGTTGACGAGTCACGCTTGCAAAAACCCCCCACTCTGGCAAAAACTGGGAACTCAAAGTATATTTGATCTGACGACCCGCCCGATCACTCGTATCCTCAGAAAGTTTCGGAAGAAAAGCATAATCGGTCGTCAAACGTAAGATGGGCTTCCCCAAAAAGCCGGTTACCTCATTTCGTCTCTCTTTGCCTGATTTTCTATCTACAAGGGCTCTCGCTTTTGCCCCCAGCCAATCCAGGTAAACATATCGAAGGCGAGCAACAAAATCCGACCATTGGCGCTCAAATCCCGTTCCGATAAGATGAGGTCTCGGCGTGTAGAAGGCAAAGCTTTGCCCTATAAAAGCTGAAGAGTTTCCATATTTTTTTGAAGAAACCGAGAAGTTGAGACCGTAATTAAATCTGGATCCGCCGTCCAAGCAATCAAAGCCTGTAAATCTTTCGTCATCCATGAAGTTGAGATCATCCATTTCAAGAAAGCGGCAATCTTCATTGGAAAGATTTTTATGTTGCCCCGAATTAGGGGCAAAGACGAACCCTGCAACCGGCTCAAGTACCATTCGAGCAGTTGAAGAAGATCGCATAAAAGGCCACCGCCAGTTAGCATAAGCTTTTGCAAATCCTCGACCAAACTGATCCCGGATTTCAGGGCCTCCCGGTGTTTTTTTGAGGCCATTCACATAAAAAGCGTCTCCTCGAACTTTTCCCCCGATGGTATAGACTTCCCCATATTTGGTCGTCCACGGTTTCTCCCAGCCGCCGACCAAAGAGGTACGCGTCGCATCCGTTCCCTCTCGGCGCAATACAGTCAAATGATTTAAATCAACTGAAAAGCGACCGCCTAATGAGTCTGGCGTACTTAAATAATTATATTCAATATAAGGAAGAGCTCGAGGCGTCGTTGCATCCCGGTCCCCTTCTCGCAGCCCCTGAAAAGCATAAGCTTGCAAAACACCGTAGCTTCTCCCTTTAAATCTCTCCAGAAATGCCCGAGAGGTCAGGTGGCTCTGTTGCGTATACCCGAGTTGAGAATATCGCTTGAGGTAAGTGGGATCGCTTGCTCGTTGAAGATCAATCCCCAACCGGTAGTGCTTCGTTAAATCATATCGAAAGTATGAATCTGTGTGCCAGCGAGGCACGTTCGAATAACGTGTAGACCGGCCCGCGCTATCGACGATTTTCTCTCCGGGCGAACCGCTTCCCCGAAGAACTAAAGTACCTTTCTCGAATCTTTGGCGATATTCGCCTGCCAAGAGAATATATTTTGTTCCGAAAACGGGCATTAGCGTTAAGTCTTTATCTTCCGAGATCACCCAAAAGTAAGGTATTGCTGCAAAAGCCCCTAGCTCTGTCGTGTATCCATAGCGCTGGGTTAAAAAGCCTGACCGTCTTTTAACGTTAGGCGCAGGGTGTCTGAGATAAGGCGTATAAAACAGTGGAATTCCCCACATTTCAAGAGTTGCATCGGTATAATAGACGTCCTCTGCGATTTCATCCCAAGTGGCGTTCCTTGCTTTTACCTGCCAAAGCGGCGGCTTTGTCGGATCGAGTTTACAAAGATGACAGGGAGAGTAGAGTGGCCGCTGGAAATGAGATTTTTCTCCCTTAATCCGATCTGCACGAGGGGAGGTGAGCCGAGCCTCGTCAGGAAGGATCATCCTAACTTTTTCCACGAATCCGTCCTTCATATCCGCAGTTAGTTCTGAATGATGGGAGAAGATAACTTCGCCCGAAGGTTCCTCAAGCCTCACGTTCCCCGTTGCCGTAAGAAGGTCTTTTTTTTCATTGTAGGTCACCACATCCGCATAGAGAACCCTCCCGCCACGCTCAATTTCAACATTTCCGCGAGCCAAGATCAGGCCCATTTCCTTGTAGTGAACGATTTCATCCGCAAAAACGAGAGTTCTGACATCGGAAGCGGGCGTGTGTTTCTTAAGAACGTCTTCAGCTGAAAGAGGAGGAAAAGATGCTCCTAAAAAGATCGAACAAAAAAGGAGGAAGCGGTAGACTTTATCCATCTTCATGAGAGAGCAAATATGTTAGGCCTATGAGAGCGCTGATACCGACGGGGGCCCAAGCAGCAAGCATGACAGGCAATGATTGCGAATTGCCTAAAGCATAGGTGATGTCTCTCAAAAAATAAAGTAAAAAGGCGGAGCCTGCTCCAATGCCGATTAAAAGGACGGCTCCCCCTTGGCGCAGGGGTCTCATCGAACAAGCAGCCGCCAACATCACCATCACGCCGAGCCAAAGCCATCTGGCCAAGAGAGAATGCCAATAGAGATGATACTTATGTCCTGAAAGACCCGAGCGCTCTAAAAGATTCACGATTTGTGGTATTTCCCAAAACGAAACGGAATGAGGATCAGCCCCCGTATCCTCTAGCATTCTGAGAGAAAGGGACGTTGATAGATCAAGGACTGGTTTCTTTTCCGGCAAGCTGTCAACCGCGATCTCCCAGACATTCTGAAGCTGGAGAACGCCTTCCTTCAGATAACCTGTACTCGCCAAAACCCGTTTTTCAAAATGATCTTTATCATCGTACTGAAAAATCTGAAGATTTGAGAAAATAGGCCCTTTTAAATCCACGTGCCTGACATGATAAACATTCCTTTTTCCCTCATAATTTTCTCTGACCCAAAGCCCGGATTCAGAAATAGCAAGACTTCCCGTATGGCCTTGAAAATAAAGATCGTCAAGATGTTCATACCGCAGCATCATTTTTGAAGCCAAGGGATTAATCACAAAAAGGTCAAAAGCTCCCAGCAACAAACCTGCCGTCATCAGAGGCATCAAGAGCTGCCAAATCGAAATGCCAGCAGCTTTTATCACTGTTAATTCATGATGGCGATTGAACACCCACAAGGCAACAATCGTTGCAAAGAAAGTGATAAATGGTAACGTCTGTTGAAGAAGGGTAGGGAGCTTCAGGATCAAAAGCTGCAAAAGAATAGATATGCCGATGTCGGACCGGGATGAAGTTTTTCTCAAAAGCTCCGTAAAATCAAAAAGCGCAATAATACAGATGACCGTTATCAGAACGATCAAAAACCATTTCAAAAAGCCTCTCGAAAGATATCTTGAAAGAATAAAGGCGGCACGCATCTATGCTCTCCCCTCTCTTTTAAACGGATTTACGTTTAACAACTTTAAGAGAGAAGCCAGCGATATCAAAGCGATGAGAACATATCCCCCTTGAATCGTCCAAGGAAAACGGGTTGAAAGATTCAAATCCCCCAGGACAGCAATTTCAAGAAGGGCACAGACAGCTACGATCATAATAATTTTCTTAGTCCGACCCCGTCTTTGATCGTCTCCACTCAAAAAAAAGCACATGGCGATGAGAACGAAAGCCAATACACTCAAAGGAATCATTAGTCTCTGGTGGGCTTCTGCTCTCAACTTCGAGATCATCTGGGGATCGTTCTGGGCGGGATCGGGGTTCAGAAGTTCTCCAAAAAAGCGTTCATAGGGCTTCTTTGTCCTTTGGCTGAACGTCTCTTTGGCCTCGGGCGTAATGTCGATTGAATATTGATCAAAAGTAAGAACGGACGGTTTTCCCGTTTTTGCGTCCTCCTGATGACGGTTTCCTTTATAGAGGACGACTCTGACGCCTCCCGGAATCTCCGCAATCACACCTTTCTCTGCAAGAAGCGTAAAAACCCGATCTCCCCGCCTGGAGTCATGGATGAGAATCCCTTTCATCTCCCCCGTTCGACGCCTTTCTTTGGCGTAAATTGTAATATTCTTAAAATTCGTAAATTCACCAGGCTGAATCAAAAAAGCACTAAAATTATTCTTCACATCATGCTCAAGCGTCTTGAAATGCTGAAAGGAAAGAGGAAGAAAATAAAGATTGATAGCCAGAAGAACGGACACAACGCCGAGGCCCAATAAAAAAGGCGGCGTTGTAATCGTCAGGTTACTCATCCCCGTGGCACGCATAACAATCAACTCCCGGTCCACAAAGAGGCGATTGTAAGTAAAGAGAACAGCGATAAGCGTTGCAATCGGCAAAATAATTGCAATCAAATCGGGTAAAAGAAAAGCAACTAGCTTAAAGAAAGTGGAGAGCGGCAATCCTCGATTTAAAACGGTATCGATAAACCGAACGGATTGAGTCAACCAAAGAGCAACCGTCAAAACGGACCCAATCAAAACCGTCGAGAAAGTCAGTTGCTTCAAGAGATATCGGGTGACGAGCGTCATACACTTTCTTCATAAATTGGTTGCAAAATGGCGCTAAAAAAAGTATGCCATAATGGAGCTTGAGTTAGGTTTTAGTTGATTATTTTTATCCTTTGCAAGCAAAACTTTATGACCGCACCATTATAATGAGGTTTTTTTTATGAGAAAGCTATTCGTTACATTTCTACTGGGAACTTTTTTTCTCGCTTCCCCCATCACAGCAACACCCGGTAAAATTGCAGCCATCGTCAACGACTGGCTTATCTCCTCTTCCGAGTTGGATCAAAGAATTCGACTTGCTATTATTTCTTCAGGGATGCCAGACACCGGGGAAGTTCGGGAAAAGTTGCGGGATCAAATATTGAATGCCATGATTGAAGAAGCTCTCCAGCTTCAGGTCGCAAAAAAATACGATATTAAAATCCCCGACGCAGAAGTCGAGCACGCCCTTTCGGACATCGAGCATCGCAATAACATGGAGCCGGGACAATTAAAGAAGATGCTCGAGACTAACAAAATTCCGCTGAAGGTTTTCAAAAAACACCTGAAAGCAGGTATCGCCTGGCGTGAATACATCCGCGGTCGGTTCGGCCAGACGGTTCAGGTCTCGGATCAGGAAGTCAACTTAGCCGAAGAGCAATTCAACAGAAGTAAGGATAAGGAACAATATCTCCTGGCCGAAATCGTCCTTAACGTTGATGATCAAACCTCCGAAACAGTCGCTGAATCAAAGGCTCAAAGCCTCATGAATCAAATCAAAAAAGGAGGAAATTTCGTCGCTATCGCCCAGCAATTTTCAGAAGCTCCTACAGCCACTAAAGGCGGGGATATGGGGTGGGTTTCTCAAGAACAGCTTGATCCCTCCCTTTCAAATGTCGTAGCCGGCATGGTTCCCGGTCAGATCAGCGACCCCGTACGCACCCCCGACGGATACCATATCCTCTTTCTGAGAGATCACAAAAATGCAGGGGATGTCATTGGGAAGGACACACTCTTTACTTTCACACAAGTCGTTTTTCCTGCTCAACCTCCTTTCACGGAAGAGCGAACGGGTCCCATCTTTTATAAAGCCAAACAAATCGCAGGAAATGCCAAGAGTTGTGCGCTCTTATCAACTCTGTCCAAATCCGTTCCGGGAGCCCAATCCCGCATGGTCACGAAGACTCGGGGCTCCGAACTCATCCCGCAGCTGCGTTCTCTGCTAAACAGCCTTGAGCCAGGCAAAGCATCCGAGCCTGTCTTGTCAGATATGGGTGTCTTACTTTTCATGGTGTGCGACAAAGAAGAGCATAACCCGAACCAGCCCTCGCGCGAAGACTTTGCAAACCGTTTGATGGACCAGAAATTGACGTTGATTGCCCAACGAGAGCTTCGTAATCAGCGTCGGATCGCCCAAATCGACATTAAGAGCTAGGACCCGACTTGGACAAGATTGAGCTGCTTCCCCCTCTTCGAGATCTCATCGAGAGGGGCGGCTTGCACGCTCAAAAAAAACTCGGGCAAAATTTTCTCCTCGACCTTAACATAACCCGAAAGATTGCCCGTCTTGCGGGACCTTTCGAAGGATTCACGGTTTTTGAAGTGGGGCCGGGGCCAGGCGGGTTGACACGAGCTCTCCTCTTGGAAGGAGCGCCCAAAGTTATTGCTGTTGAGAAAGACAGTCGATGTCTTGATGTACTGCGTTCTCTTCTTGAAGCGGCGGAGGGACGCCTTCGGCTTATTGAAGGAGACGCCCTCGAGACGCAATTTGAAAAGCTTGCTCCCCCTCCTCGCAAAGTCGTTGCCAATCTTCCCTATAATATTGCAACTCCTCTCCTGATTAAATGGTTAAAGGCGAGGGAGGCTTTTACAAGCCTTACTCTTATGTTTCAAAAGGAAGTCGCCGATCGCATTACGGCACGCCCCGGAAGCGCTTCCTACGGACGTCTTTCGGTCATCTCTCAATATGCAGCCATGCCGAAAAAACTTCTTGATCTTTCTCCCAAAACTTTCACACCATCGCCTAAGGTTTGGTCATCCGTTGTACAACTCATACCGCATCCCTCTTCTGCCCTGTCCGTCCCGATCGAGTCCTTGGAAAAAGTAACGGCTGCCGCCTTCAGTCAAAGACGAAAGATGCTCTCTACGAGTTTAAAATCCCTCTATCCCGATAGCCTTTTTCTCCTCAAAAAAATTGGCATTGATCCCTCTCGAAGACCCGAAACTCTTTCAGTCGAAGAATTCGTAAGAATTACGAAAACATTCGCGTAATAAAAAAATATTAAGTTAATAAAATCATAATAATTATGGTGTATTATAATTATAATATATTGATACTGGAGGAGTTATGTTAAAAGATTTTCTTGATACGACTTACTTCGAAACTCAAAATCTTCTCAACCAAGCTCGGGAATATAACTCCCTTCATCTGGGGAATGACTCGATCTCCCTTTCTTCCCTTGAAACGCTTGTGCTTGTCAAGGAAATGATTCGAGTAACGGCGCAACTGACGGATGTGATGGCGTGGCTCCTTTATTATCGGGCCGCTCAAAAGGGAGAAATTGCCTTTGATGCGCTTGCAGATCACCCGTTAACGGTTTATTCTCCACCTCTTAATCATAGAGAAATACCGCTCAGGGCTCAAAAAATAATAGAGCGCAGTCACACGCTCTATAAAAAAGTATGGCGCATTTCACGCCAAGTGAATAAGAATTCTACTTCTTGAGACCGAAGCCGGAGAAGCGGGAATTAAATTTGGAAAGCTGACCGCCTGAATCCATCAGACGGTGAACCCCCGTCCAGGCCGGGTGAGTTGTTGGATCGACGTCAAGGCGCATCGTATCACCTTCTTTTCCCCATGTAGAACGGGTTTCAAAAGTACTCCCGTCAGTCATGACAACCTTGATGGTGTGATAGTCTGGGTGAATTTCTTTTTTCATACGACAAAACTCCTCATAAAAATCTTGACACTTTATACTGCCTTCAGCTTAAAGATGCAACCTTTATCTTGCTCCCTAGAGATCTTCCAGATCTCGGTCGTCATCATCCGAATCTGATTTCTCCCCCAGGTCTTTTTCGAAGATTTTTCTCAAAAATCCGGGTGTTAAAACAGAAATAGGATTGGCGAAGACTCGTGCAGCACTGATCGGCCCTTCAATACTATAAGAGATTGCAAACAAGCCCTCATGCTTACCCCCCGTGATAAGCTCGCCAACTAGCGGCACTTTAGAAAGAAAGGTATTCAGCATTTGAGCGGGAATCACTGATCCTTGAAGATGGAGTTGATCATAAGTTTGATCAATCGTCCCATTCACGGTCATCCCCAAAGAAATCCCGTTGGCGCGACCGTCCTTTAAGACGATCTTGGACGGCGTATAACTAAAATTTACCCTAAACTTATTGAACGGCAGCCCTTTATCGGACATAAGGTCTATAATACCCGTTGGAAAGGCAAGCGTTAAGAGTTTACTCATGAGCGGAGCCTCTTTGAGCGCAAAATCCTTAATTTGCAGCTTCCCCTTCCAAGGCACTTTATCCGATGTTCCCGCATGAGTTGCGATAATTTTTAATTTACCGCCACTGACATTATTTGAAATATCAAGGGCCTTTAAAACCTTTCCCGCATGGTCTGATTTCAGAGTGAGCGTTCTTACCTTTGTTTCGGGATTCGATTCAATAACCACACGAATCATAGGATCTCGTGATTGGCTCTCCAAAAGAGCCGAGTAAGTCAGCTGACGAATAAGACCCTCTTTCATAATCAGAAAAAGGTCGTTCCCACGAAAATAGCGTTCTTCCCCGAAATCCAGGCGATCAACTCTCAAGGTCAGTTTTAAGGGTTCTGTAAAAGTATTTTTCTTTCCTTTCGACAACAGCATAAAAGGCTCAAGATTAAGCCGAGGGCCTTGCAAAACGACTGCATATCCGAATGCGTTCACAAAATCGATATGCCCCGAGAGATCTGTCTTTCCCAAACGAAACGATTTGACCTCAAAATGTTTTATGCGACCCTCTTGAGATTCTCCGGCAATCTCAACCCGAAGAGAATCCCCGCAAGTTCCTTTGAGGGTATGGAGCGTCCACTCTCCCTGAGGAGATAAAGTTGCTTTCACATTGAGGGTACCTGGTGTCTTTGCTTGCTTTTCCCATCCGAAGGCGTTCAAAGTGACTGGCGCAAGATCGGCCGTCATATCCAAGTGATAACCGTCTTCTTCAGACCCCTTAAACTTAAGCTCATAGGGGAGATGTCCGATAAAAGCATCAAAGCCGGGAATCTGATTTTGATCCAACAAATTTTTTGTAAGTGCGCTCTTAAGCAACAGGTCAATCGGCTCTTTTTTATCTTTAAATGTCTGCTTTAACGTCAAGTGGGACGGAGCTCCCGAAATTTCAATGTCTCCTACAAGAGAAACCGCTTCGTTGCTCACGTGGACATCAAGGTTCCCTCGCACGATATCGGCTTTGATACCTTTTAAGAGACTCTTTGACGTGAAATTTTTAACTTTGGCTTTCACATCGGCTTTCACCTGATTTAGGGTAACACTCTGTTCGAGGGGAAACTTGAGTGAAAGTTGAATATCCTCCGCCTCTCCTAAAACATATTGACTTTTGAGTCGAAATTTTTGGGCGAACTCAAGCGGTTTCTGTTCGATAAAAGCAACTGCATTTTTAAGAGGAGAGGTCAATCCCAGTAAAATTTCTATATGCTGATCTTCGACGTCAAGGCCGTTAATCAGGATTTTTCCCCCTTTGAGATGAATCCCTCCGCTTTTCCCTTTGGAAATAGTAATAGCCATCTCTTTATTCGTATAGAGAGCCGTGCCGTCCACATTTGTAACAGTGGGCAGCTCGTCCATGTACCGTACAGTCGCATCTTTGACCTGAATTTCTCCTTTGAGCTGCTCTACCGTCATCTTAAGTCCCTGGTCGCCATAAGATAGGCCGAGTGTTGTGTGTAGAGTTGCCCGGGGACAAATGCCCTTTGAAATACGTCCCGTAACCCAGGTCCTCGGGATGTCCGCCAACCCTTTGGGCCAGTAGGTCTTAAGTTCATCAAAGGGAATGCTCCGTGCCTGGGTTTCGACTTCCAAGGAAAGGACGCCCGTCTCAGGATTAAAAGCCCCCTCTAGATCAGCTCCGGTGTCGATACCATCTACCGAAACCCTTAAATTTTTCGCAGAGACATGATTATCCTCGTAAGAAAGATCTACTTCTCCTCCTTTGATCTTGAGAGGTCTTCCGATTAAAGGCCTTATATCAAGTTCTCCCGAAAGATCCGACACCTTGAGAGAAGCTGTCTCGAGAAGCTTCATCCTCATATTGTAAAGACCGCTGATCTCGAATGAGCCTCGGAGGGTTTGCTTTTCAAGCGTCTCTAAAACAAGGGAAAAGGGTGTCTCTTGAAATGCTTCTTTTTTGAAAAGAGTCATGATAGAAGGATCGTATTGTTGAAAGGACAGATAACCCCCGACCTCATTTTCACCCGGTTTGAGTTTAATATCTCCTCTGACGGTTGTTTGATCTATCTGAAATCCAAGATCAGCGATCATGCTTCGAAAGCTCTTCTTATAGGAAAGAGATAAATCAGAGATTTTGAGAGGCTTTGTATAAGGAGAATCAGGTATCTCTACCGTCACATGAGAAAGCTGAATCTTTTGGGCGGGGATCGCATTAAAAGCCGATATCAAATCGCTATATGAAATCGGAAATTTCTTCTTTTCTGTCTCTGCTTCATTTTTTCTTAAAACGGAGGGGTCAAAATAAACATAAGCTTGCTCAGTTTCAAGGAGATAGGGGGTAAACTTCCCGAGCAACAAGTGAGTTAATCGAAACGTCATTGTCACTTCCGGGATTTGAACTTTGAGAGCATCTCCTTGTTTGTGTTCAACTCTTATTTCTCTTGCTCGTACGACGAAAGGCTTGCGCCAATCTCCCCAAGCCAATTCGGGATTTTCAATCTTAAGCCGAAGGTCAGCAGAAAGAGATTCAACGCTTCTTTGAATTTGATCCGACCACCCACTTAAGGAAATCGGGCCTTGGTGAAGTCTGACGGAAAGAGCCCCAAACCCTAGCAAAAGAAGAGCTGCAAACCCTATACCGGTTTTAAGAAGAATGTTCAGAGATTTTTTAAATCTTTTCAAGGGATGATCTTAACTTTTAACTCGTTTCACGATATGCTGATCCTTACATGTGAATCGTATAAAGCAAAGAGGGACATTCATGGCGATCACAATAGGTAACCTTGTTCCGGACTTTACCATAAAAATCGAAGAATCAACACCCCTTTCATTGAAAGATTACAGAGGTAAAATTATTGTTTTATACTTTTACCCAAAAGATGACACGCCTGGGTGCACTTTAGAGTCTTGCGGTTTTCGAGAATTTTATCCTAAATTTAAAGAACTGAATGCAGAAATTATTGGAATTTCCAAAGATTCTATTTCTTCTCACAAAAAATTTAAACGGAAATACAGCCTTCCATTTCCTCTCGGCTCTGATCCCGATGGTCATGTCTGTGAAGCGTTCAACGTCATGAAAGAAAAAAACATGTACGGCAAGAAATATCTCGGGATTGAACGATCAACTTTCGTCATCGATCAAAACGGAATCCTTGCGGCCGAATGGCGTAATGTTAAGGTGCCGGGTCATATTGAAGAAGTGTTAAAAGCTGTATCAAAGCTAACATAAGAGAAAGGCCCTCTCCATGCACCGTGCTCGTATCTATAGACCCTCTAAAACCGCTATGCAGTCGGGAAGGGGGTTAACGAAGCGTTGGGTTCTTGAGTTGGAGAAAGAAAAGCAGCGCTTCTCTGAACCCTTGATGGGATGGACGGGATCAAAAGAAACACTCCATCAAGTCAGATTGACTTTCAAAACGGCTGAAGAGGCCATTGCCTATGCTAAAAACCAAGGGTGGGATTATCGGGTTCTCTCGCCTCAAGACTTTCTTTTCAAACCTAAAAGTTACGCGGATAATTTTGCCCCAACCAGGATCCGCTCTTAAAGAGCATCTGGATCCAACATATGACCATACTCTTTTGCAACTGAAGACTCCGGGTGTGTCTCTTTCGTAAACCAGCTGAGAAAGATGGAGAGAAAAAGGCAGAGAGGAATAACTGTCAAAGCAAAAGCGTAATCCCCGGCCGAGTAATAGGGCATTCCCTCGATAAAGAGATTCCCCCCCTTATATTCCAAGAGATAACCGATGAGAGGATGAAAGATGATCCCTGTCGACATGACGACCATATTAACGAATGCAATTGAAACGCCGCTCATATTCGCCGGCATGATCTCACAGATAGAGGCGAACGAAAGCACCTTTGCCGTATAAAAAAAGCCCGCCAAAAACATCAGACCGTACATCATGAGAAGATGCATGTTTGGTACAAAGAGAAGAACCATGTAAATTAGAAACGCAGCAACTGCCCCCCCTAACATCGGAATGCGGCGATTCTTAAAGCGATCCGAAAGTGTTGTGAAAAAAGGACTTCCGACGGCGGCTCCAACAAACATGGTCGTCACAAGGGTTGCGGCCACCTTTTCGTTGACCTCGCAGGTACGGATAAAAAATGGAACTCCCCACGCATCGCCCATAATCGTGATCGGTGCATACATAAGCATGCTATAAAATGCGATTATCCAGGCTTGTGGAGTTGAGATAACGCGTCTGATGTCAGCTAGGGGATGCTCGTTCTTATAAATTTCAACCTTTACTTTTCCACCAATTTCCGTGGGCGAATTTCGAACAACGAGAAAAACCAGAACTCCGATACCAAAGCCGGTAAACCCTAAGAGACTCAACGTCCCTTTGTATCCGACATAATCAACCACATAACTGAGAGGAGTGCCGCCTAAGCTTGCGCCGATGGTCCCGAAAATCATAGTAAGCGCGATGACCTTGCCCAAATCCTTAGGAGCAAACCACAAAGTCCCGAGCTTGATCGCACTCATAAAACCGCAAGCACTGCCCATTCCCATGAGAAAACGGGCGATACTAGCAAGAGTGATGCTCGTTGTGGATGCAAAGATCAGACAAGAAATCCCGCAGACGAATCCCGCAAGCGAAAGCAAAATGCGGGGGCCCATCCGATCAATGGTCAGGCCTAAAGGAAGCTGCATCCCAGAATACGCCCAAGAGTAAAATCCGACGACGACACCTAACGCAGCTGCATCAATGGAAAAAACGCGCATCAAGTCATCATTCAAAACGTTCGGAAAAACCCGAATGATAAACTGATAACAGTAAAAGAAGCCCGCGATGACCGCAATCGTCCATGCCCTGACGGTATGAAGCTGTTTGGAGATCTTTTGTTTATCCATCCGCCCTTCTGTTTTTTTCTTTTGCCTTATCATAGGCATTTTTTTTGCGTCAAGGCAAGTTCCTTCAAAAGCAGGAGATTAATAGAGAACGGAAACAAAGTAAAGCCCCGAGGCCGGTGCCGTAGGCCCTCCTTGTGCCCGATCTTTTGCATGAAGAACAGCCTGGACCCGATCCGGCGTCCATTTCCCTTCTCCTACCCATTTCAGTGTTCCAACCATGTTCCGGACCTGATGATGGAGAAAGGATTTGGCCTCCACCCACACCTCTATCATCTCCCCGACCTTTATCACATCCACTCGAGCGACGGTTTTGAGGGGAGAGAGGGCCTGGCACTCACTCGCCCGAAAGGTTGAAAA
This sequence comes from uncultured Thiotrichales bacterium, assembly GCA_964443525.1. Classification (GTDB taxonomy): domain Bacteria; phylum Pseudomonadota; class Alphaproteobacteria; order Caedimonadales; family Caedimonadaceae; genus CAYUCY01. Next base: position 55,341 of record CAYUCY010000001.1, on the reverse strand, counting down.
ATCATGATGACCGACGAGGTACCGAGCTCCCTCCTGCATTGCCTCTCCATCAAGCGCCTGCGGCACCCACCACACCCGATCCCGCTCAAGTGCCGGCTTTGAAGGACGGTTGAGGATTTTATAGACATAGGTTCTCATCGTTGCCGAAAAACGGGCGTGGAAGTTCTCCGATACGCGCTCACACCCAAGGATCGAAACGGGCAGGTCTTTTAAATAAAAATTAAGGGCTCTCATAACCTGATAGGCTGTCGTCTCTTTTTGAAGATCTACATGGGCTACCTGACCGAGTGCATGGACGCCCGCATCCGTTCGCCCGGAGCCGAAAAGCGTCACGGTCTCTTGCGAAAAACGGTACAGTGCTTCTTCGATCACTTGCTGGACACTCACACCCGTTCCCTGACGCTGCCATCCAACAAAAGGAGTTCCGTCATATTCGATGGTAAGTTTATAACGGGTCATGAAAGAAGAGTCCCTTTCGGAACTGGATAGCCATTCAAAAAATCCGAGGCCGCCATGGATTTCTTTCCGCTCGGCTGCACTTGGAGCAAGCGAAGAGCGTCCTTCCCGCAGGCAATCGTCAAGCGAGCATCCAAAGTCTCTCCCGGCCGCCCTGTTGCTTCGACTAGAGTTGCTTTCAAAACTTTGATCTGTTTGCCTTCAATTGAAAAAGAGACCCCCGGCCAAGGCGTGAAAGCTCGGATGGTTCGCTCGATGATACGAGCGTCCTGCGTCCAATCAAGGTTTCTTTCTTCTTTTTCGAGCTTACGGGCATAAGTTACCCCTTCTTGAGGCTGGGTTTGTGGCACAAGTGCCCCCGTCAGGTAGCCCTCTAAAGCAGGCACGATGGACTTGGCGCCTAAAAGAGAGAGCGTATCATGAAGACCCTCGGCGGTTGTGTCGGAGGTGACCGGGACCTCTTCCCTCCAAAGCATCGGGCCTGTGTCGAGTCCCTCGTCCATCTTCATGATGGTAATACCCGTCTTCTCGTCGCCCGCCTGAATGGCCCTTTGGATGGGAGCCGCCCCTCGCCAACGGGGAAGTAAAGAGGCATGAACGTTAAAACATCCGAAACGCGTCCCCTCCAGAATCGCCTTGGGGAGCAAAAGACCGTAAGCAACGACGACGGCCGCATCCGCCTGAAAAGAGGCAAACGTTCTTTGGTCTTCTTCCCCGCACAGAGAAGAAGGCGTCAGGACGGGGATACTAAGTTCTTCTGCAAAGAGATGAACGGGGCTTTTCTGCTCGTGATGACCTCTCCCGGCAGGACGGGGGGGTTGAGAATAAACGGCTAAGATCTCGTGGCCCGCCTCCCGCAAGGCTTTTAAAGTCGGCACCGCAAAAGCGGGCGTCCCCATAAAGATCAATTTCAGGTGAGTCATCCTTTAGGATTTAGAGAGTTTAAGGGCGCGACGCAAGAGAATTCCGCGCCTTAGAGGAGAAAGCTTGTCCACGAATAGGATTCCGTTCAGGTGATCAATTTCGTGCTGAAGACAGTGGGCCAACAGGCCTGTTGTCTCCCGCTCGACCGTCTTTCCGTTTTCATCCAAATACCGAAAGCGAACTTTTTTAGGGCGGATCACCTCAGCCCATTGTTCGGGGACGGAAAGGCATCCTTCCGTTAAAGGCTCCACATCGGGACTCGCCTCCAAAATCTCGGGATTGACGAGTTTCAGGGGTTCCGGCTTATCTTTCTCGCCGCAATCAAGGACGATCAAACGCTTTAAAATGCCGACCTGATTGCCCGCAAGGCCAACGCCGTCATCCGCATACATGGTCTCGAGCATGTCATCGAGCATGCCTCGGATTTCATCCGTGACGGCAGCAACAGGCTCGGCCGTCTTTTTCAGACGCGGATCGGGAACTTTCAGTACTTTTAAACGAGCCATCGAATCTTTCTCTCAAGAGATAACTTGTTAAAGATATAGGATTTACATAAAAAAATGCAAGGAAAAGCCGTTTTCGTTTGCAGGGAATCCAAGCCAGGAAAGGAGACAGCCAAAAAAAGCATTTTAAAAAAATGTTAAGTTATAAAAGATTTCTTAATTTCTCCGCAAACCGCTTTAGGTGGGGATCCGCTCGGTCTTCGGGAAGGGCGTTCAAAGCAAACCAGTGGACGGTATGAAATTCGCGCATGTCGAAGGCGTAAGTGTCTTCCGAGTTCCCTCTTAAAACGTACCAAAGGCTCACATCCATGTGCCGTCCGATGTCCCCCACCGTTTGCGTAACAGTCAGGAAAAGCGGATCTTCTCGCCAAAAATCAGCTTCAATGTTGAGCTCCTCCAGACATTCCCTGCGGACGGTCTCTTGAGGGTCTTCGCCTTTCTCCACGTGCCCGCCGGAGGGGAGCCACAGCCCTGACAGCTTATGATCTACAAGAAGAATCTTTCGAGCCCTCTCATCGAACAAAACAAAATAAGAGACCAAGTGCTTCTCCGGCACATCCGGCTTTCGCAGACGGTAAATCCGGGCGCCGCTTTCAATCCAGGCCCGCGTGCCCTCAATATGTTCCGCTTCCAAAGCATCCAGGGGATGCATTCGAGTGAGGGTCTCAGTAAGACTCTCTCGGGATGTAAGCTCTTCTGAAAGTTCGAATCGATTCATCCGAAATTCTTATTGCCTTCATCCAATTTCTTTTCCATACCAGTGAGAATAGACTGTACATCCCATTTTCTCAAGAAAGAGACGCTTGCCAGAATCATGGGCTCCGCATACCGTGATAGTTTGAACGGCACCTTTTTCTTTCCCTTGTTTTTCCAACTCTAGAAAAAGAGGGCTCCCGATAGAATTCCAGCAAGAAGGCGACGCAATACAAAAATCATCAATTACAAGTGTTACCCCGCCGGGATCATATACTTCCGGGGCTTTTCTCAATTCTCCAATGATAAACCCAACAAGTTGTTTCCCTGATTCGGCAATCAAAAGAATATGATCTTCTTTCTTTAAAAGTTCAGAAAACCAGAGTTTTTGTTTTTCTTCTGATCCTTCTGCTTTCTTCCAGAAACGAGATTGCGACTTCTCATAGTCCAAACGTTTTTGAAGAGAAAGCTCAATCATCGATGAAAGGTCAGAGGATGTTGCAAGACGGATTTCAAAAGATGAGAGGGTGCACTTTTCGAACCTACTCAAGATCAAGATCTCCTTCGTTGCTTGCTTCCCCTTCCTAAAAACTTACGACACAACCCATTTTATGGTTCTGGTTTTAAAGAAGCTGCAATAATAGTTGTTGATGGACAAGGACCCGATTTTAAAGATAAAGCCGCTTGTACAACAATATGGAAAGGAACGCAAGAGGGTATTCAGTTAATAGAAGACTTAAATTCCGTCCCGCAGGAATAAAAATTTGTTCTCCTTATTTTCCTCCTGTACTTATATAATAAAGGTTATATGAAAAAGGTTAAGAAATGATAAATTTTGATCTGATCAAAATATTTTTTCTATTAGAATAGAAATAGGTAGAGCTATTCGTAAAAGAAACTGTATTTTTCATTGAGGGATCAATTCATTGGCGTAAGCTTTTCTGGAGATAGCTCTACTAGCTGCGCACGACGTCTCAAGTTAACTTGACGGTGCCCCGTCAGAAATATTTTTCTTGACATTCATAAAACAATTACTACATGCCTCTTGTATTATACATATTGTCAATAAAGATGAAAGATGAAACATGAATACATTGAAAAATTCAAACTCTCTTGTTGTGATGAGCCTATTCGTAGCAACACTTCTTGCCAATGAGGCGATGGGGTCCAAACGGCAGCTTGAGGGAGATATTGAGGCAAGGAATGCCAAAAAGCCTAGGGTAGAAGTAGCAGAAATACCCGTACATGATTCCTGGCTGAGGCCCGATGAGGGTCTTATGGTGTGTGATGAGGATAATTCTTACGAGATTGATATTGAGCTGTATCCGACAATTTCTTTGACAACAGCTCCCCAACCCCAGGAACACTCTACGCAGGATATCCTCGACATCAAGACCCATGGTCCTGAGCCCCGTCATGTCCCAAAAAGAAGTAATGAATTCTCAAAAAATGCCCTTAAGCGTATGGTTGAGGCATGCAAGGCGAATGTGTCTGATAAACATGACCTCGCTCGGATCCTCAAGACTATTAGACGACTTAAAGATCAGGATCGTTTGGAGGTCCTTAAACTGGCTTTGCCCTTGATCACGGGAATAGAAGATGGGTCAGGTCGGGCTGCTATCATAAAAACTATAGGATCAATTGTTGGGCATGAGCGTCGTCATTTGCTCGAGATGGCTTGGCCCTTGATCAAAGATATCGACGATGGATTTCAGCGTGCTGATGTTCTTGAGGCACTCTCTTCAACTCGTACAAGTGATCTTGCTTCTGTGACCCAAATAGCATCCTCGCTCATTCAAAATCTTGATACTGGATTTGAGCGTGCTTATATCATTGATATAATAGGTTTAATCCTAGAAAAAGGCATTGCTCTTCCCGAATTGAAGTGGGAATGGGATTTCATCAAAGGCATAGATGATGGATTCCAGCGTGCTGACACCCTCAAGATGATGAGTCTACTCCCCTCAAGACAGAGAAATGAGGAAATTTACACGATAATAGCTACCCTTTTCAATGCTCCTTCCCGTTTCCAAGAAGACACCTATGAAAACAGGGAAAAAATCATCAAGAAAATGGAAGCCATTCCGGAGGAAGAGCGTGTTTCGCTCCTCAAAATGAGTCATGACCTAGTATCCGACTGGAATGAGGATGGAGCTCTTGCCTTTTGCTGCTTCATGGAATCGCTTCGAATGGCTCCAAAGGAAGAGCGTGGAAATATTTTCCAGGTGGCCTTCCAACATAATAAGACTCTGGACTGGCCAGTTTTAGAGACCCTTGTTCGCACAATGGTAGTAGTTCCACAACCCGTGAGAAGTGATTTTGTAGGCTACGTTGCAAATATGAAGGAAACTGATCCAGAAACCTTTGAGGACTTACACAGAGACAATGAGATGCAACATACTGATTTAGAGGGCATCCCAGTGGTATTTTTAGCTCATCAGATGAAGAGCAATCCAAATTTTCGAAAACAAGTTCTAGATAAATGGGCATCATTACTCTTGTCTCACGACGTCACCCAAGCTCGACAGATATCCTTCATTGTTAGTGCCAACTATGAAGACCTCGGTTTATATGAAGAGCACGAACTCGTGCAAACAGCCATTCGCGTGCAAATTCTTCTAGTAGGTAAACAAGAAGATCAGCTCAATCCATATACTTTTTACGCAAAGTTAAAGAACTTGAGGGAAGAGAAAGTGAATATTAATCCAGCAACCCTCCCCATAAAGACGATTGATGATACGAGCGTTCGCTTAAATCCAGCATATTTGAAGGCACTCCCCAGCATTACCGTGACTTTTAAAGATTTACCGCAATATTCCAAAGACTTCTTTGAGAAGATGAGCGCCCAAATCGACAGTCGTCTCAATGATCAGCTCAAGTGGGAGGACTATGATACCTTACTCGCTGGATCTCTCGGTAGCGCTTATCTGCCCAATCTTTTGAATGTCCAAGGGAATCCAGATGATGGGGTTCCCCTTCTCGCAAGTAAGCTTATTGCAGTGGTTGCTTATGCAGAATCACTCGATAATACGTATTCACCCACTGCTTTGTCCGAGCGGGAACAATATTTTCTCATGATCCTCTCAAGCATCCAGAACTGTACGACTGGAAAAGACGGAGGAATTGAGGAGTGTTATAATATGTTGTCCCCAACAGCTCGCTATAAGGCCACAAGCCAATCAGAGGCTCATGCCTTCTTGGAAGATATCATTCGTACAGAGGTCGAAAAGATGTTCTCTGGAACGAACCTTTTCTTCAAAGACCTCATGAATATCGCGCCTGATGCGAAAGTCGAAGACGCCATCCACCAAGCATTATATGTTAAGAACCTCATTGCAGATATTGGGTTAAATCACCGCTTGACCTTTGACTTCTATACACAGGTTCTGAACAAGCAGTTGCTCACTCATTCGAAAGCGGACATTGTGCAGGCATTTTATAAGCACTTTGAGCCACAGGTCTTGGTGGCTGCAACGCGTAAGGCTGTGAACGAGGGGCTTCAAGTTCCTAAGAATACACTTTATAGCACCCTTTCTAAGCTCATGGATAAAGGCGTATTTCATCGAGCCTGGGAGTTTGATAAGGAGGACTACTCCTTGTTTTCCTTGACAGACTTTGGCGCAGCCCATTTGCTCTTGAAAGTCGGGGCGCTGGAAAAAGTTGATCTGGGGTGACCTGCACCCCGAAAATAGGGCCACAAGAAGGTGGAGTTCAATGATATTTACCCTTGTAGGAAAGCTCAGCGGAGCGCGCCTTCCAAAGCGCCGTAGCGGAGCTGATCCGTGATTCTGCTTAAATCCTGCAGGCGATTGATACTCTGAAATAGTTTCAGACGTCACACGGACCATTCAACCTTTTTCCAGCCTCCAGGATCGGCTTTCTTTGCAGCAAGCCTATCTTGCCAGCAACCCGCATGAATCTCAAGTTTATGGCCGTCCGGATCCAGGAAATAGAGAGAGTCACCAGGTGACGTATTTTCTTTATAAACTTGAACGCCTGCCCTCAGAAGTTTATCAACCACTTGCTCAAAGTCTTCCTGCCTAACTGAAAAAGCAATATGCGTATTACAGGGAGAGGGCTTTCTGAGACCATCACGGTCAAGATCCAGAGAAACCCAAAGCGCATTGGGCGCATCACTCACTCCCGCCAAGAAATAAGCACTTCCCTCAGATTTGCACAGAGGTGTAAATCCTAAAACATCTCTGTAAAACGTAAAAGCTACCTCCGTATCCTTGACGGCCAGATTGATATGATTGATGCCCTTGATCATTTCGCTTGCCTAGCGTGACTGAACAAATCAGCCTCGATAAAGGCCGATGACCCGTTTAATGTCTTCCATAGATTTCTCGGCACGAGCTCTCGCTTTTTCGGCGCCCTCTTGCAGAATTCGGTCAAGATCGTCCCCTTCCATCCAGATTTTCATTTGATCTCGAATAGGGCCTATTTTTGAAATGAGAAGCTCCGTCAAGGCGGGTTTGAACACCGAGAACGGTTGATCCGCAAAATTTTTTAAGACGCCTTCAATCGTCTGATCATTCAGTGCAGCATAGACCGTAACCAGGTTCAAGGCCTCAGGGCGCGGCTCGAGAGCTTCCTGCGTCTCAGGAAGGGGATCAGGGTCCGTTTTGGCTTTTCGAATTTTCTGGGCGATTAGATTATTGTCATCCGTCAGGTTAATTCGGGACATATCGGAAGCGTCGGACTTGCTCATCTTCTTAAGGCCGTCCCTGAGGCTCATGACTCGTGTACCGAGGCCGGTGATGTGGGGCTCGGGTAGAGGGAAGAAGTCTTCTCCGAAGGTTCGATTAAACATGCCGGCCACATCTCTTGCAAGCTCAAGGTGTTGCTTTTGATCCTCCCCCACAGGTACGTGGGTTGCCTGGTAAAGCAAGATGTCAGCCGCCATTAACACGGGGTAGGCATAAAGACCTAAGTTGGCCTTTTCCTTATCTTTTCCAGCCTTGTCTTTAAACTGGGTCATCCGATTGAGCCAACCTAAGGGCGTGATACAGCTGAAAAGCCACCCGAGCTCAGCATGCTGGGGCACGGCGCTTTGAACAAAGAAGGTATGCTTTGACGGGTTGAGTCCTGAGGCAAGATAGGCCGCAGCAGTCAGACGCGTCGTATGCGCAAGAATTTTGGGATCCTGTGGAACGGTGAGTGCGTGTAAGTCCACTACGCAGAATAGGCAGTCTCCTTCTTCCTGCATTTTAACCCAGTTACGGATAGCGCCCAGGTAGTTACCAAGAGTTAAATAGCCCGAGGGCTGAATCCCTGAAAAAATCCGTTTCATTTTCGTTGGTCACTTTTTAAATTGCTGCTTTAAATTGCGCTTTTAGCTCGTTGACGTCAAGAGCGCCCAAGAATTTTGCAACATAAAAGAAGGAGATAACCCCCCCACCGACCATCAGGGTGAGAGCTACGATTTGATGAAACTGGTCTTGGAAAATCCACGGCATGGCAAGCTCCCTTAGAACCAGAAAAAGGAGGCCTGAAAGAGTGCAACTGATCAAAACCCGAGGGAGAAAGGTCTTTAGACGTCGGGTAAGCTCAAATTGTTTTTTTCGTATCAACAGAAAGGCCATAATGCTCACGTTCACCCAGGAAGAAAGGGCCGTTGCAAGAGCAATCCCCACATAAGAAAAATATCGCATCAAAATGAGGCTGAAGGCTACATTCAGCCCCACCGAAAAGGCGCCCGTATAAAGAGGAGTTTTGGTATCTTTTCGTGCAAAGAAAGCAGTCGTAAAAATCTTGATCAAAACATAAGCAGGTAACCCCAACGCAAACGCCATCAAGGTGTTCGCCGTTGCTGAAGCATCATCAAGGGTAAACTTTCCATGAGCATAGAGAACCTTAATCATAGGAAAGGCTAAAAAGATCAACCCGAGAGTGGCGGGGAGTGTCAGGAGTAAGGAATACTCTAAAGCCATATTCTGGCTCTCAATCGCCTCTCTAGTGCGATTGGAACGAATGTGCTTGGAAAGCATCGGTAAAAGTGCCGTCCCCATGGCCGTCCCCAGGACGCTTAAAGGAAGTTGATTCAACCGATCCGCATAATGCAATGCTGACACGCCTCCTTCAGGCAGAAGAGAAGCAAGCATGTTATCGATTAAAATACTGATTTGTACAACACCGGACCCGGCGGCAGCAGGACCTAAAAGACGGAAAAAGTCCTTTACTTTGTGAGTAATTTTAGGTGTCTTTAATTTAAGAAACATCCCGCGTTTTGCAGCCGGCACTAAAACCCACAGCAACTGGATAATACCGCAGACGACGATGCCGCTCGAAAATGCCGTGCCTGCCATCGTGTTCGTCAAACTCGTCAGGAGAAAAACCGTCATAATAATCCCCATATTACCCATCATGGGAGAAGAAGCCACAGCCGCGAATTTTTCCATGGAGTTGAGGATTCCGCTGTAAAGAGCGGTCAAAGAGATCAAAAAGATAAAAGGGAAAGTGATACGGGTAAAGGTGATGGCAAGCTCAAGACGCTCAGGCGTTGCCACAAATCCGGGGGCGAAAACCGGCAAAATGTAAGGCATGAAAAGTTCGACGATCCCCGTGAAAGCAAGCAAAATCACGACAAAGATTGAAAAAATTTCTTCCGCATAGCTGCGCGCATGCTCTTTCCCATCCGTCGAAAGAAGCCCTGCAAAGGTGGGAACAAAAGCAGGGTTAAAAGCCCCTTCCGCTAAGATTCGGCGAAAAATGGACGGAAATTTGAGTGCGACAACGAAGGCATCCGCTACCCCGCCTCGACCCAAATAAGCCGCCATTATCATTTCTCGGAAAAATCCGACCACTCGACTTGCGATTGTAAATCCGCTAATCGTTGTAATCGCTCGGACAAGATTCATCGGGAACAGGCTCCTTCTCCAAAAGACCCTCGCATCTTAGACAAAAACCAGGCAAAAAAGCAAGACCTCTCAGGGGCCTCGTTTTAAGAGCTTTTCGTTAAGAATATTCTTCGGTACGGCATTGAAAAAAAGAGTGCTCATCAAATAAGTTACAAGGCCTATCCCGATCAGCACCCCGAGCCAGAGGATTCGGAGGCTTTTGCCGTTTAGGGGCATTGGAAAAATCTTTATGTAAAGAATTACCGCTAGAGCTAAAAAACCGCATGAAAGGAGAATTCGACCTAAAAGATTGAGGTTATCTCCCGTGAGATGAAAATGTTTTCGCTTCACAAGCCCGTGATACAAAAATATAACGTTGAGCCAGGCAGACAGAGCCGTTGAAAGAGCAAGCCCCGTGTGACCTAAAAAAGGGATCAAAAGAAGACTCATCCCCGTGTTAAAACTCACGGTCAAAAGAGCAATCTTAACAGGTGTCCTCGTATCATAACGCGCGAAAAACCCGACCGAGAGAATCTTAGCCAGCACATAAGCGGGCAGCCCCAAAGAAAACGCTTTGAGGGCATGAGAAGTCATCAAAGCGTCCTTCTCAGCGAAGACACCATTTCCAAAGAGAATCAAAATAATGGGATATGCCAGCACCAAAAAGGCTGTCATCGCGGGCAAGGCCAACCCCATCGCGGCAATTACGGATTGCTGTTTGAGAAGAAGAGCTCTTGCCTCTTCTTTCTTCTCATAAGCTTTTGAAAGCGTCGGCAAAAGCGCTGTACTCAAAGCGATCCCGATAATGCTTAAGGGTAATTGGTTCAATCTGTCCGCATAAAACAGATAAGAAACGGCGCCCGTAGGAAGAAAGGATGCGATGATCACGTCAATTAAAAGATTGATTTGAGTAACCCCCGCTCCCAAAGCTCCCGGGAGAAGAGTCTTAAGAAACTGTCGTCTTGTGGAATCTCCACGGCTTTTTAGGCGGAATCGCGCTCCTTTTCGATACGCACTTCCCATAACCCAAACCAACTGCAGTATGCCCGCTCCCATGACGGCCCAGGACAGGGCATGGCCTACGCTTTCGCCTCCCGCTTGAGAGGAAAGGACAGCGCCGATCATGGTCAGATTTAGGAGTATCGGCGCTGCAGCAGGCACGGAGAAAACACCGAGTGCATTTAAAATTCCACTGTAAAAAGCAGCTAGGGAAATAAAGAGAATATAGGGAAACGTCAGGCGGGAAAACTCGATCGCCCAGGCGAGTTTTTGAGGCTCGTCATGAAAACCCGGGGCAAAAAAAATCATCAAAAATGGCATCAACACTTCAAAGGCAAGGACCAAAAGCATCAATGAGCAGAGTAAAAGAGTTAAGACGGACTCGGTCGCTCGGCACGCCTTCTCGAGTCCTTCTCGCGCATAAAGACGTGAGAAGAGCGGGACAAACGCCGCATTAAAAGCTCCTTCCGCAAAAAGGCGCCTGAAAAAATTCGGAAGCTTAAAAGCAACGAAAAAAGCATCCGCGACGGCCCCCGCTCCTAGGTAACGAGCTACAAGCATATCCCGCACAAAGCCGAGAAGGCGACTGAGTGCCGTGAAAAAGCCGACCGTTGAAACCGACCGCAACAAGCCCATGTTTTCAAAAAGTTCTTATTTTCATGTAAGCGATCATAACAATAGTTCCGATCAGGGTCTATGAAATAGAGGGATCCCTTAAACGCGTGCCGCAGCCCCTTTAAATTTTCCGAAAGATTTCTTTGATCGGAAGTTTTTTTTAGCGTCTCCGCGTTTTTTGGGAGAAAATTTCTTAACATTATCCTTGAAAGAGGGCTTTTGGGACCTAGGGCGGGAAAATTTCCTTGGAGGGGCTCTACCTTCTCGGCCGCTCTCTTCTCGAGGTTCATTCGGATTCATCAGCCGGTGGATCGCCCGCCATTTCATTTGATCGCTCGGAGAGATGAGGTTTAAGGCCTCTCCTTCAGCCCCTGCTCGGGCCGTTCGACCAATGCGGTGAATGTAGTCTTCCGCACATTGAGGCAGGTCATAATTGATCACATGTCTGATATGAGGGATATCAAGACCTCGGGCTGCCACGTCCGTTGCGACCATAATACGATACTTTTCTTTACGAAAATCATTAATGACTCGCAAGCGCTTGCTTTGCTTCAAGTCTCCGTGGATGGCTTCCGCCACATACCGTTGACGCGTTAGTAGCCCTGCGAGCTTGTCAGCACCCCTCTTTGTTTTTACAAAAATAATAATAGACCCTTCTCTTCTGGTTAGCTCTTCAAGAAGACGGGGATATTTTTCCTCTTCCATCAACCGCACTAGGTCCTGCTTGATTTTTTGGGCCGGTGCGTGTGTCTCCCCCACGGCAAGCCGCACAGGATTTTTTAAATACTTGGCTGAAAGCGTCAGAATTTCCTTCGGCAAGGTTGCCGAAAACATGAGTGTCTGGCGCTCATGGGGAACATACTTTAGAATTTCGTCGATCTGAATGCCGAAGCCCATATCGAGCATACGGTCCGTTTCATCCAGAACCAGATAGCGTGCTTTTCTCAAATCAAGGGTTTTCCGTTTCAAATGATCATTGATCCGTCCCGGCGTGCCAACGATTAGTCGCGGCTTTTGCCTCAGGTGATCGAATTGCTTGCCCATAGAGTCTCCCCCGATCAGCAGCGCTGTTTTCAACTTGGGAAAACTCCTGGTCATTTCTTTAACAACTTGCATGACTTGACTTGCAAGTTCTCGAGTCGGCGTTAAAATAAGAGCGGTTGAGGCTTCATCCTCGATGAGCTTTGCAACGAGAGGAATGGCGAAAGCAGCCGTCTTCCCGGTTCCCGTTTGGGCGGACCCTAGAATATCTTTGCCTTGAAGAGCATTGGGAATAGCCTCTCCTTGAATCGGTGTCGGTGCTTGATACCCCATGTGGTCAAGAGCATTGAGGAGAGGTTTGGGGAGCGGATAGCTTTTAAAATTTGCCATTTTGGTTCCGTTTTTTATAAAAAGAAGAGCGCTACTCCGAGGAGCAGCGCAGTTAGAAAGTCCCGAAACGGGTCTTTAAATCTTAGGCAAGCGTCAGATTATCCGCTGATGTTTTACCTTTGTGGGTAACCAGTTCATAGGTCACTTTTTGGCCGTCATTCAGGCGATTGATCCCAGCACGTTCAACCGCACTGATGTGAACGAAAACATCGTTTCCGCCTTCATCCGGTGTAATAAAACCGTATCCTTTTGTGTGATTGAACCACTTGACTGTACCTTGAGCCATAACTTTTATTCCTTTAGGTTTACGTTAAATTCGGCAACCTTGATTATCGAGGGAACCGAAGAGTTTCGCGGAAGTATTTGAAGCTCCCTAAAACTCTTCGCAAATAACTGGAAAATTCACTTTAGGAATTATCTAAATCTTAGAAGAACTAGGACTTAGATGGATCAGAATAGCTCAGAGTTTTTAAAACTCATTAATCTTTATACCCTTTTCTTTTAAGGAATGCAAATTTAATCGGAATATCATCAAAAACGTGGGAATGGAGCGGGTGAAGGGAATCGAACCCTCGTCGTAAGCTTGGGAAGCTTCTGCTCTACCATTGAGCTACACCCGCAAGACGCCCCAGTTATAATCAAACCCGCTCCCCTTGGCAAGGGGTGTTATATGATCTGTATGCCCTATTAAAGTCTGAAATCGGAAGAATACTAAGATCCTTTATGGCGCAACTCGTACCACATGGCATTCAAGATGCCGAAGGTGCAGGCAAGACCCAGTCCCAAAACCCATGAAAAATACCACATGATCGTCTCCGTCTGTTAATAAGCGTTGATGTTATCGGTGACCGATTTTTGCGTCACTTTTCCGGCGAGTACTTTATAAATCCAAGCCGTGTACGCAAGAATGATCGGCATAAAAATGAGCGTTGCCAGAAGCATAATAAAGAGCGTGAGCTGACTTGAAGACGCATCCCACACGGTAAGGCTGTGACCCGGATGGCTTGAGGAAGGAAGCAAAAACGGAAAGAGAGCGACGCCGGCCGATGCCACAACCATTGCAACGCTTGTGGCGCTCGAAATAAAGGCCCATCCGGTTTTCCGAAGCATCAGAAAGATCATGGTCTTAAGAGCGGCAACGATAGCGATGCCGGGGAACAAAAGGGTCCAGGGATGGATCTTGTGATGATCGAACCAAAAACCGATCCCGTGCACAACCGTCTTTGAAAGCGGATTAGAAGGAGCGGACCCTTGAATGACGGACGTGATCTTATATCCCTCGATTCCGTTAAGAAGCCACAGCCCAGCTGTGACATAGAAAAGAAGCATCAGTACGGCTCCTCCGATACCAGCTTTCTCTGAGCATTCGGCAATTCTTCCTGTTGTCTTGAGAGCTAGATAGGTTCCGCCGTGCATGATGACCATTGCCACGCTGACTAAACCGCACAGGAGTGCAAAAGGAGATAGGAGCTCGAAGAAGGAGCCCGTATAAGTCATTCTAAGTGTTTCATCAAATTGAAAGGGAGCACCTAGAAAAAGATTTCCGAAAGCAACTCCGAAAATAAGGGCGGGTCCGACTCCTCCTGCAAAAAGAGCCCAATCCCAAAAAGTACGCCATTTGGGACTCGGCATTTTGGAGCGAAACTTGAACCCGACGGGCCTTAGAATAATTGCAAAGAGGGCGAGAAAGATTGCAACGTAAAAACCTGAAAAAGAGACCGCATAAAGGGGCGGCCAAGCGGCAAAGCTAGCCCCTCCTCCCAAAATGAGCCACACTTGATTGCCTTCCCAGACAGGTCCGACCGTATTGATGATAAGACGACGTTCTTCATCTTTTCTTCCCACGAAAGGAAGGAGGGCGCCCACTCCCAAATCAAAGCCGTCTGTGACAGCAAAACCGATCAGGAGAATGCCCAGAAGCGCCCACCAGAGAAGCCGCAAGGTTTCATAATCTATCGGTACGGTCATCTTTTTTCTCCTTAGTCTTCGCTGCCTTTAAGAGCTTGGTCGGGCCCGAGGCGAACATATTTGAGCATGAGCTTAATATCCCAGACAAGAAGAGCCGTATAAAAGGTCACAAACGCGATTAAAGTACCCCAGACATGGCCGGGCGTGATGCTTGAAGCACTTAAGAAGGTCGGCAAAATGCCGTCGATGGTCCAAGGCTGACGTCCGTATTCGGCCACAAACCAACCGAGTTCGGCGGCGATCCAAGGCAGAGGCAACGCTGCGACGGAGAGTTTTAAAAACCAAGAGTAATGATCGAGCTTATCTCTCGAGGAAAGATAAAAAGCAAATCCGAAAAAGAAGATAAAGAAAAATCCGAGCCCTACCATAATGCGAAAAGACCAGAAGAGAGGGGCTACCTTCGGCAAAGTATCCTGGGCCGCTTTCTTGATTTGCTCAGGCGTGGCCCCCAAAACATCGTTCGTATATCGTTTTAAAAGAAGGGCATAGCCGAGATCCCGATGCCCTGTTTCAAGGGTCGCGCGGAGCTCCGGCTGATTCGGATTCCTTCGAAGCTGTTCTAAAGCCGCGTAGACTCCTTGCCCCTTTTTGATGCGTTCTTCGGCATGGACGAGCAAGTCTTTGATGCCCGGCACCACCTGGTTAAAAGACCGTGTTGCAATCAGACCTAAGACCCAAGGAAACTTAATTTCATAATGGGTTTCCATCTTTTCCTGATCGGGAATCCCGAAGATGGTAATACCGGCGGGAGCAGGCTCCGTTTCCCACATGCCTTCCATGGCTGCAAGCTTCATCTTTTGATGCTCGGTCATGGTGTACCCCGATTCATCCCCTAACACCACAACGGACAAAGCAGAAGCAAGGCCGAAAGCGGCGGCCACTACTATAGAGCGTTTCGCAAATTCAATATGTTTCTTCCGTAAAAGGTAGAAAGCACTGATCGACATGACAAAGATCGCCCCGGTCACGTAGCCTGCGCTGACTGTATGGACGAATTTCGATTGGGCGACAGGGTTGAAGAAGACTTCGTAAAAAGAGGTCATCTCCATCCGCATGGTCTCAAAATTAAATTTTGCGCCCACGGGATTTTGCATCCATCCGTTCGCAACCAGAATCCAAAGAGCCGACAGGTTGCTACCGATAGCCACGCACCACGTCACGATCAAGTGCTGTAATTTTGTGAGTTTATTCCATCCGAAGAAAAAGAGACCAATAAAGGTTGCCTCCAAAAAGAAGGCCATGAGCCCTTCGATGGCAAGAAGGGAACCGAAGACGTCCCCTACATAGTGGGAATAATAAGCCCAGTTGGTCCCAAATTGAAATTCAAGGGGCACGCCCGTTGCAACTCCCATGGCAAAGTTAATGCCGAAGAGAATCCCCCAGAATTTTGTCATCTCGCGCCAGATCACCTTCCCCGTCATGACATAAACGCTCTCCATGATGGCTATGAGGATCGAAAGGCCTAGCGTGAGAGGAACGAAAAGAAAATGATAAAGGGCGGTGGCTCCGAATTGAAGACGAGAGAGATTGACGGCGTCAAATTCCATGTTTTTTTTCCTGAAGCAAAGCGGGAGATGAAAAGAAATGGCGATCGAACGTTTGAGGAGTGATGTGGGGCTTTTCCGTCAGTGTTTTAAAAAGCCAGCTTAAAAAAATGAGAGCGGAGATCTTGAGAACAAGAATCAGGCTGATGTCCTTAAAGAGCATGGAAGGTTTAAAAGGGATCTTTTTCCTCAGAATCATTCTTGTCAATCCCAGGGTGGGCAACTACAATTCCTAAAATTCACTATACTCCAAGTTAAGTGTTATTAAAAGGAGGAAGACTTCCACGATGCAAAAAGAAGCCAAGGTTCTGATGTTCTGGCTTTTTTTGAGCGCAGGGATGATCCTTACCATGATTCTTTTGGGAGGGTGGACGCGCCTTACGGGATCGGGCCTGTCCATGGTGGACTGGAAGCCCTTAACAGGCATCCTTCCTCCGCTGAGCCAATCCGATTGGCAGGCTGTTTTCAATCTTTATCAGACCTCGCCCGAATATCAAAAGATCAATTTCGGAATGAGTTTGGAAGAATTTAAAAGTATTTTTTGGCTCGAATTCATTCACCGTTTGTGGGGTAGGCTGATCGGACTCGTCTTCCTGATTCCGATTTTTTATGCTTGGCGGAAGCCGTCTCTTCGTCCTGATTTTCTAAAACCTTTGATTTGGTTGTGGTGTCTCGGCGCGCTTCAGGGTGTCGTGGGATGGTATATGGTGAAAAGCGGGCTATCCCAAGACCCTCACGTAAGCCCCTACCGTTTGAGTCTTCATCTCTTAATGGGCTGCGCCACCTACGGAGGAACGTTGTGGCTGGCCTTTAAGGCGATTGCTCTGATGCGAGGAGAGAACCCCTCCTCTCAAAAACTTTCGGCCGTATTCGGCGGACTCGTTATTTTGGTCAGTCTGACGATCCTTTACGGAGGGCTTGTCGCAGGACATAAAGCGGGGCTCATTTATAACACCTTTCCCTTAATGGGAGGAACGCTTCTCCCTTCCGATGCCTGGTTTGAGCAGCCGAGATTTATAAACTTCTGGGCCAACCCCGTTATGGTGCAGTTCGTTCACAGAGTACTTGCTCTCCTGACGCTCGTTTATGTGAGCTACCTCTGGGTCTCACGGCGAGAAATCACGCACACGCCTAAACTTTTAAGGTGTTTGCATGTCTTGATGGGACTTGCGGGAGGGCAATTGATTCTGGGAATTTTAACTCTTTTATATCAAGTTCCTCTCTTGCTGGCGAGCCTCCATCAGTTAGGAGCACTTCTCTTATTTTCTAAATCCTTGATGCTTTTACGGTATGTTTCGGCCGAACGGGTCAGGGCTGCAACGCCAGGCAATTCTTTCCCCTCGAGCCACTCAAGAAACGCACCGCCAGCACTTGAAACGTAGCTAAAGCCATCGGCTGATCCTGCCTTGTGGAGGGCCGCAACCGTCTCACCGCCCCCTGCAACGGCGTAAAGAGTTCCTTCTTTCACCCGATTTGCCACGAAGCGAGCCAGCCGGAGTGTGCCCTGATCATAGGGAGGAATCTCAAAAACACCCAAAGGTCCGTTCCAAACAAGGGTTTTAACGTGGCTCAAAGCTTCCTCGTAAGCTTTAATGGATCGGGGTCCCGCATCAAAAATTTTAAAATCCGCTGTGACCTCTTCTAAAGACCGGATCTCTCCAGAGGCTTCAAGGGAGGTGCTTCCCATAGAGTCGGTCGGTAATAAAATTTCTTTTGAAAGGGATGTCGCTTTTTCCAAAATTTTTCGAGCCGTTTCAATCATGTCAGGCTCGTAAAGAGACCCTCCAATTTCCTTGCCTTGGGCTTTAAGGAACGTATTGGCGATCCCACCGCCAAGGATCAAGCCGTCCACACGTGTTAAAAGATTTTCGATGAGAGTCAGCTTCGTAGATACTTTTGCCCCCGCAACAATTGCAAAAAGAGGGCGTCGAGGGTGTTCTAGGCCCTTTTGAAGGGCTGTTAATTCTTCTTCCATCAGACGACCTGCAAAAGACGGGAGAAAACGGGTAACGCCTTCAACGGAGGCATGGGCTCTATGAGACACGGAGAATCCGTCATTCACGTAGATGTCTGCAAGGCGCGCTAGATCTTCGGCAAAAGCTGGGTCATTCCCTTCCTCTTCCTTATGAAAACGCAGGTTTTCAAGGAGGAGGATATAGCCTGTTTGATGCTTTTTAGCCGCTTCCTCCACCTGTTTGCCGCGAGATTCGGAGACGAAAGTCACTTTAAGTCCCGTGGCTTTCTCAAGGGTCGGCATGAGTTGATGCAGGGAGAGAGAAGAAGGATCTTCCCCCTTAGGACGACCGAGATGGGAGATGAGGATGCTTTTCCCGCCTTTTCGGTGAATTTCCATCAAGGTCTTTGCGGCCCTTTCAATGCGTGTTTCATCCAGTATGTTTCCATCCTTGAGGGGGACGTTCAGATCTGCTCTCACGAGCACAGTTTTGTTTTGCAATGAAAGGTCATCCAGCGTTAAAAAAGAAGTCATACTCAAATCTCCGAATTATGATGTTAAAACTTCGGTATACTTTTTCCTTTGAAGACTTATATACCAGAGAGGGTCTCCGCCGTCTTGATGAAACTTTTTTATCCTTTCTTTTAAAAGAAGATGAAGCTCTTCATGACCTTCTCACCAAAGCGCGAGTAACGCCGGGCCTTCTCCAAGGACAGAAGTTGAGTCATTTTATTCTTAAACTCTCGACGGTTGTTCAAACCTTTTTGGGTTCTCTATTTTCTCTCGAAAAAGAAATCAACGACCACGCGAAAGTCTTGAATAAGTTTTACCCACTTGTTCTTTGCCGTAAGCAATTTCTCCAACGTCGGGTTGCTCCTAAAGAAAAATCTGTGAAGGGAGTTGTCATTACGCGTCCCCCTATCGAGAAATTTTTAGGTGAAAACTGGTATGATCTTCTCTTTTCAGAAAGAGTATTAGAGGCTCTAGAAGATCAGGAGATGGGTTCGGATTTTTTGGAGGCGGCAGAAGACTATGCTCTTTGGGCTCTTTATTCCGAAGAGGGAAGACAAGCCCATCGCAAAAGCGCTCTTTTTTATCTTCCTCAAAAATTGGATTATGATGCACTTATCGAAGGGGTCAGGGAAGAAAATACCTTTAGAGCGTCACCTCTTAATTTAAGAGAACGATCAGGATTTGACCTTACAGATCCGGGCGTACTTGTGGAAAAAGCGTATCAGGAGGCTCACTATTGCCTGTGGTGTCATGATCGAGAGAAAGATTCTTGCTCCAAGGGCTTAAAAGAAAAAGCGGGAGACGTGTATGCGGAGAATCCTCAAGGCATTTCCTTAAAAGGATGTCCGCTCGATCAAAAAATTTCCGAAATGAATGCGCTTTATGCGGAGGGAAATTTTGTGGCGGCCTTCGTTGCTCTAACCCTTGATAACCCGATGGTTGCGGCAACGGGACATCGTATTTGCAATGATTGTATGAAGGCCTGCATTTTTCAAAAGCAGCAACCCGTCAATATTCCGCAGCTTGAGAGCCGTATTTTAGAAGACGTGCTTGCCCTTCCGTGGGGTTTTGAGCTTTATAGCTTGCTCACGAGATGGAATCCCCTGAATCTTGAGCGTCCATATCCTCAAGCGCCCTCCGGACATAAGGTTCTTATTGTGGGGTTGGGACCTGCGGGCTTTACCCTTGCCCATCATCTTTTGAACGACGGACATACAGTTGCAGCTGTGGACGGCCTTAAGATTGAACCTTTAAATGTGCCCTTTGAACCCGTTCGAGATGCCTTCTCTCTTTACGAACCCCTTGAAAATCGAGTCATGTCAGGTTTTGGGGGAGTTACTGAATATGGTATCACCGTGCGTTGGAACAAGAATTACCTGAAGCTGATCCGCCTCCTTCTTGAAAGACGCTCCTCTTTTCGTCTTTTCGGCGGCGTGCGGTTCGGAGGGACTCTTACGAAGAACCAGGCCTTTGAACTTGGTTTTGATCATATCGCTCTATGCTTGGGAGCAGGGCGCCCGCGACTGACGGCGCTTAAGAACAATTTAGTCAGGGGTGTTCGCACAGCGTCGGATTTTTTGATGGGGCTTCAGCTCACGGGAGCGGCCCGAGAGAATTTGCTTTCTTGCCTTCAGGTTCGTCTTCCGATCGTTGTCATCGGGGGAGGACTGACGGCTGTCGATACAGCAACGGAAGCGTTGGCATATTATCTCGTCCAAGTTGAAAAACTTTTAAAACTTTATGAGGCGTGTGACCTTGAAACCCTAACAACAGGCTGGGATGAAGAAATGAAGAGCCTTGCAAAAGAGCTCTTGGATCACGCAAAAGAGCTCCGAGAGGCGCGTGCCAAGGGTGTCTCGATTCGAGGTCTTCTCCTCAAATGGGGAGGGGCCAAGATTCTCTACCGAAAGAAGATAACGGAATCTCCCGCCTACCGGCTAAACCACGAAGAGCTTTCGAAGGCTTTGGAGGAAGGAATCGTCTTTTGGGAAGATGTTACGACCTATAAGGTCCTCACAGATAAGTTCGGAGCTGCCCGAGGCCTTGAGACAAACCGAGGATTTATCCCGGCTAAAACAGTTTTGATTGCCGCCGGAACCGAACCGAATATCGCACTTGCTCGAGAGCATCCGAATGATTTTAAAATCGAGGACCTTCACTTTAAGCGTCTTGAGGGAGGTGCTGATTCTTTTTTGACGGAGATAAGAGAAGACGGGAAAGCCGTTAGCATTTGGGGAGATCTGCATCCCGATCATGCAGGGAACGTGGTAAAAGCCATGGGAAGCGTTAAGCGTGGATACCCTTCACTCACAAAACATTTAAATACTCTTAAATTACCCTCTCTTCCTGAAGGTACTTTCTTCTCAATTCTTGAAGAAGGACTCTCTGCTACGATCGAAAAAGTTCAGCGTTTAACGCCCTCGATTGTTGAAGTGGTTGTGAAGGCCCCCTTTGCCGCTAGAAACTTCCAACCCGGTCAGTTTTATCGCCTGCAAAACTTTGAAGCCCGTGCACCGGCCGTAGGCGGCTATAAAGGTCTCATGGAAGGGATTGCTCTAACGGGGGCTTGGGTGGACCGGAAGAAAGGACTTCTTTCTCTCATAGCTCTTGAAGTCGGTGCATCCAGCCTTCTCTGTCAGACGTTAAGATCGGGAGATCCCGTTGTCGTGATGGGTCCGACGGGATCCTCCACCGAAATTCCAAAAGGTGAAAAGGTTCTCCTTTTAGGAGGGGGGCTCGGGAATGCCGTTCTTTTTTCAATTGCCGCCGCCCTTAAAGAAAACGGGAACGAAATTACTTATTTTGCGGCTTATAAGTCTCTTCAGGACCTTTTTTATCGAAGCAAGATTGAAAAATCCTGCGACCAGGTCGTTTGGTGTTTTGAGGCTGTAAATATTTTCGAAGATCTTCGCCCTCAGGATCATCTTATCCGGGGAACCGTCATAGACGCATTAGAGAAAACGGCACATGAGAAAATCATTCCGTTTAAATCTTTTAACCGAATGATCGTGATCGGCTCTGACGGAATGATGGCGGCGGTGGCCCAGAGCCGTAAAACGATCTTGAAAGACTTTTTCTCTGATACTCTGAAAATGATAGCCAGTATTAACTCTCCCATGCAGTGCATGATGAAAGAAATCTGCGCACAATGCCTTCAACGCCAGGTCAATCCGGAAACGGGAGAGGAAACATTTGTCTTTTCTTGTTTTAACCAGGACCAGCCGATTGATTGCGTTGATTTTTCTCACCTAAAGCAACGCCTCAAACAAAATGCCCTTCAAGAATCCTTAGCGAGCAACGTTTTAAAACATCATTTGAAACAGGTTCTTTGAAGGAAATCTTGTAAAAATTTGTCTTATGTGCTAAAATTTAAATAATAGAAACAGGCACCTAATAGAAGGAGGTCTATCATGGGTATGAATAAAGTTGTTCTACTTGTTTCGTTTATCCTGGTGGTCATCGGTGCCATCAACTGGGGCCTTGTGGGCCTCTTCGGTCTTGACCTGATACATCACTTCTTCAGCGGTATTCCGGTCCTGATGAAGATTATTTATATCCTGGTCGGTCTTGGGGGTCTGGTCATGGTGTCCCTTTATAAGAAGTTGATGGATTAAACCGAGAAAGCATGAAACCAAACTATCGTGAGGTTTACTCTCGCAGGTGCAGGGACTTTTCCGATCATTTTAATCAACTTTCCTCTTCACAAGGGAGGCGATTCTTTGTATCAAGGAAATGATTCTAAAGAACTCAAGAGGAGGATTGTTCCATGCCTTTCACCCTTCCCGCTCTTCCATATGTACAAAATGCTTTGGAGCCTCACATTTCTGCAACTCAACTCGGATTTCATCACGGTAAGCATCATCAGGCTTACATCACAAATCTAAATACCCTTTTAGAGGGATCGGAGTTAGAAGGCTCGTCTTTGGAAGAAATCATTTTAGCCTCTGCCAAAGATGCAGGTCGCATCGGAATTTTTAATAATGCCGCCCAGGCGTGGAATCATACTTTTTATTGGAACTCTATGAAGCCTCAAGGGGGCAGCGAGCCTCAAGGGGAACTTGCCGAGCGTATTAAAAATGATTTCGGATCTTTCGAAGAATTTAAGGCGGCATTTAAGCAAGCAGGGGCAACCCAATTTGGCAGCGGTTGGGCTTGGCTCGTTCTGGAAGAAGGTAAGCTGAAAGTCACAAAAACGGGCAATGCCGATCTCCCCATGGTCCATGGACAAAAAGCCCTTTTGACCTGTGATGTGTGGGAACATGCCTACTATCTCGATTACCAGAATCGCCGTCCCGATTACTTGGATGTTTTTCTGAACCACCTTGTCAACTGGGACTTTGCTGCTGCAAATTTGAGACCCTGAAAGTTAAATAGAATTAAGACGTAAAAAGAGTCCTGTTTTTATAGGGCTCTTTTTAAAAGTCAAACGTCTAAAACACGAAAAACCGAGAATCTTCCTCCTTAATTATCTTGTTTTTATTTCGGAGATCCCATGCGATACTCTTAATAAAAAATGAGAATTGAGGAGGCATAATGTCGATCAAAGGATCCAAGGGACGATTTTGGAGTGGTTGTTTTATTTTTTTCTTGCTCTGTAATGCTGGTCTATGAGCTCATCAAAACGAGCATAGCAAAGCGATATCGATTAGCCGCTCCCGATCGGATGTAGGTGTTCCTCTCGTATGCAAAGGGAATCCTACGACACGCAAGCTATTTTTAGAAGCCAAAGAATTGGAAGGACTCGCAGATCAAAATAAAATATTTCCATACTGGACATTTAACGGAAAGGTCCCCGCCCCTTTCTTCCGCGTTTGCGAAGGTGACACGGTCGAGGTCCACTTTAAGAGCCATGAGGATAATACGATGGTTCACTCGGTTGATTTTCATGCCGCAACCGGCCCCGGAGGAGGTGCCGTCCATACGGAGAACACGGGACCAGGAGAATCCAAAAGCTTTTCTTTTAAAGCCTTGAGATCCGGATTGTATGTTTATCATTGTGCCTCAATCGCGGTTGCTCAGCATATCGCGCCCATGGGCAATATGGTATGATTTTGGTTCAACCTAAGGAGAATCTCCCGACAGTCAATCGAGAATTCTATATCATGCAGGGTGAACTCTATACGGAAGACACGCAGAAAGGAAACCTCGAGTTTAGTTATCATAAGCTGCTGAACGAAGGCCCATCATACGTGGTTTTTAATGGAGCCGTTCGTGCGCTAACCGGTAAAAACGCTCTCAGAGCGAAAGTGGGAGAAAAAGTCCGTTTATATTTTGGAGTCGGAGGTCCGAATCTTATTTCTTCTTTTCACGTGGTCGGGGGCATTTTTGAAAGAGTTTACAATTTGGGTTCGTTATCTGCTCCTCCCCTAACAGACGTTCAAACGGTTACAGTTCCCGCAGGAGGGGCCGTCGTTGTTGATTTAAAACTCGAGGTTCCCGGAACCTTCTTATTGGTAGACCATGCCCTTTCAAGAGCGGAGAAGGGGCTCATCGCGGAGCTTATTGTTGAAGGCCCCGAAAACCCTGATATCTTTAAAAAAATAAAACCCTCTAAATAGAAAACTAACTCATGCGATACAGGAGAATTATTAAGTCATCTTCGAAAATTCTGAAAAGATGTGCGAATTCTTATGCTAAAAGAAGTTCATATTACCTATTTTCTTGGCATCTTTAGGAGTGATCATGTCACAAAAGTGCGAGCAAAAAGAAATCACACTCATTTCTGATCCAGTGGTCATTTCGATTTCTATGATTGAGAATCGTGAGCCATTCGTTGATCTCAAATCTCAAGAAATCACTCTTCTAAAGCCTCGATGTACCCGAAGGATCTAAGGTCTTTGAGGCGGAGGGGATAAAGAAGGCCATTCAGGTGATCCACCTCATGCTGAAGGAGGCGGGCATGAAAACCGTGAGCTTCGAAAATCCGCTCCGTCCCTTCCAAAGTTCTGGCTTTAACGGAAATCGAGTGGGCCCGAACGACTTTCCCTCTCATGCCGGGGACGGAAAGGCAACTTTCCCATCCCATCGTCATTTCGTCTCCCAAAGGTGTAATCTCCGGGTTGATCAGAACCGTAAAGGGAACCCCTTCCGGGTCATACTGAGGCGTCAACTCATAGCGAGGATGAGGCGGGGTCTTGGGAACCCTGTAAATGAGCGCACGTAAGGGAACATCCACCTGAGGGGCTGCAAGGCCGCACGCTCCCGCATCTTCAACAGTTTCCTGCATTTTTTTGAGAAGGGGCACCAACATAGCCCTATCTTCCCCCGTCACGGGGCGGGAAGGTTTATAGAGGGCGGGGTGCCCCATCTTAAGGATGGGAAGAACCGACATTTAAGCCTCAACTTGTTTTTTATATTGCCAGAGATAGGCAGGCGGAATGTTCCGAAACGTATGACCTATTTTTTGCGCGATAATCTCAAGCTTTTTAGCAGGCAGCGGGGAGTGAAGATGGTACGAGTACTGGATAAATTCTCCGTTCAAGGGGTCCAAAACCTCAAAACAGGCGGTAATAATTTTGCGTTGGACTTCAAAAGGCATGGTGGAAACAGGCATGCCCGAGACAATTGTTGAGACTTTACCAAGGACCTCTCTGGGGAGAATCTCGGCGAGCTTTGAAGCATCCCCTTGAATAATGTTGAGATCGGGGTGAGCACGCCTTAGAAACCCACAAAGTTCGGAATCTAACTCAATGACGAAGAGCTGATCTTTCGGCACACCGGCCTCTAGCAAACGCCTCGTAATGGTTCCCGTGCCTGCGCCCAATTCAACAATGAATCGATCCTCCAAAATCGCGACGTTTCGGCTAATGAGACGCCCCAAGGATTTCGAGCTGGGGGCAATGGCTCCTAAACGAAGAGGATGTTTGAGCCAGCGTTTGATAAAAAGAAGGCTCTCTTCGAAGGTGTTCACTGGGGCATAGGTCATACACGGTCTCCGTTTGTAAAGGAAGCTGGATTTCGTAAGAAATTTTGACTATAGATGACGTGAGTCTGATTCAAAAATCAAGTCTTTTCTGAAAAGAGGTCGAAGGTGAGTTATTCTGTTGCAGTCGTAGGCGCCACGGGCAACGTGGGGCGGGAAATTTTGAATATTCTTCATGAGCGTTCTTTTCCGATTCGGGAGATAACGGCACTTGCCTCGAAGAAATCTGTAGGCACAGAAGTCTCTTTTGGAGAAATTGACCTCAAAATAAAGGCCTTAGAAGGATTTGATTTTAAAGGCATCGATATCGCTTTTTTTGCAACGGACGGAAAGGTTTCCTCCCAGTATGTGCCGAAGGCTGTTGCAGCGGGGACGCTCGTCATCGATAAGTCCTCTCATTTCCGGCTTGACCCCGGCGTTCCTCTGATGGTTCCAGAGATTAACGGAGCGTTAGCAACTTCACCTCAAAAAGGAATTATTGCAAATCCGAACTGTGTCGCGATTCCGCTTGTGATGGCTCTTAAGCCGCTAAGCGAGGTCGCTCCTTTGAAAAGAGTTGTCGTCTCCACATACCAATCCGTCTCAGGTGCCGGACGTGAGGCTATGGATGAGCTTTTCAATCAAACCCGTTCCGTGTTCGTTAATGATGATGTGATTCAGGAGGTTTTCCCCAAGCAGATCGCCTTTAATTTGATCCCTCAGATTGACTCTTTCAGAGCAGACGGATCAACAGGGGAAGAAGAAAAAGTCGCCCTCGAAAGCCGTAAGATTTTGGGGATACCCGTCAAGATCACAGCGACCTGCGTCAGGGTTCCCGTTTTCATCGGGCATTCCTTGTCGGTCAATGTGGAGTTTGAGTCTGGCATTTCCGTGACCGAAGCTCGAGAAGCACTCCTCGATTTTCCCGGTGTCGTCGTTTTGGACCGACGCGAAGAGACAGGTTATATAACGCCTTTAGATGTTGTGGGGGAGGACACGGTTATTGTCAGCCGTCTACGCAAGGATGAGACAGTAACCCATGGTCTCTCTTTCTGGATTTGTTGTGACAACCTTCGAAAGGGCGCCGCCTTGAACGGCGTGCAAATCGCCGAAGCCCACATCGAAGCCCCTGGAAAGTCAAAGACGGCTTGAAAGAGATAGTCTCGATCGCTTGACTTCTTTCCTCATAAAACATGATTTTTTAATGAACCGCCAATTTTGATATATACTTTTTTGCCATATAGATTACTTACCTTGACAAAATCGTTTTAATTTATTAATTTTATCTAAAGATATTAATGCGTAGTATTTATGCGTAGGGATCAAAAAAATATAGTAATAGCAGGATTATTACTTGTTAACATTTTAATTTTTCAGGGAATCAAGCCCGCGCTCGCTTGTCTTTCCAAAGAAATTCATCCAACTTTAGAAGCAAGTCCTTTAGTGGGCTTTCCGCGAGAAACTGCCTCAGCAAAACCTCTAGATCGCGCATCCTTAACTCCGAATGAAAGGCTGGCTCTCCTCAAAGAAGAAGTCGGCATAATGCGCCAATCCATGGATGACTTTGCTGCGTTTATCATCAACCGTGGTCTTCAGAGTCAGGAAGTCGCAGACCACTATAAAGACTATTTGTCTTTCAATCAATTTAAGGGGCCTGTGAACGGTCGGAATGATCTGGCCATCTATCATTTTATTTTATCGGAACGGCTTGTTGATAAGGATTTTCTATATTATTGCGATTTAGCTTTGGAGACGATCCTAAGATCTCAAGAGGCGCTCTCAAAAGACTCTATCGCGACCTTTTACCAAGAAGTTCTTATCGCTTTAAATCTAAATGCCAATACGATTTATGATTCTGTCTGCCATTATCTTGAAACGAAATATCCGAAAATATTTTTTCAGTCTTCGCTAAGTATAGACTATGATTTTTATCGGATTATAAATGTCTTAAAGAAGGACAGAGACATAGCTTATTTCCAAATCTGGCTTAATTTTAATTATTATAAAAAAAATTCTTTTACGATACATCAATTTGAAGAAAATTGCATGGGGACCATTAAAGCTCATTCTGAAGAGTTATCATATGCACCCCTAAAGTACGCTTACAACATGACACGGCTTTTTCTGAATATAGAGCATGAGCTCTCCTCGATTTATGGCTTCACCGCAAACAATGTATTTAATAATCTTGACGCTTCATTGCTTGACACCACCGTGTACGGAAAAATGTTTTTGGGGTACAGTATTCAAGAAGACGGGGGAGCTGAAGACTGGTTTAAAAGGCTTAAAGCGCTTAAAAGTCATACGCTGAATAATCTCATCAAAACTAAATTGAACAGAGACGTGAGAGAAATTCAGGAGTATCTTTCAAACACTTTTCCAGAGTGTAGGGCAACGCCAACCTTAATAACAACCATAAAATCGACCCCCTCAAAAAATAAAAAGAAAAGAATTAAAAGAAAAAAAGGTAACGCTGGGAAAGAAAGGGAGAAGACCCCTCAAAAGAGAGAATCAGTCCTGACGTCTTCCGTTCCTGCTTTAACAACAACAAATCGGGAAAGTACGGGAAAAGAACAATCCGAGACTAAGGAAGAGAAATTCGTACAGTCAGACGATCTTCCCCCCGTGCAGGATAATCAGATCGGCCAAAATGAGATGCCGATACTTCAAGCTATCGCAATAGAAGATAATTTAATCAGTGAAAAAGAAGACGATGTTTACGAGTGGGACTATGAAAAATGGTACTTGGAAAATGTTTTGAAACATAGAGATACAGCAAGCCAGAAAAATTCTACGAATGTATCTTCAACCATTTCATTAACTCAATCTTTGCTTCCGGCTTTGAACATAAATTCTTGGAAGGCCGAGGCTCAATCATTTTTTAATGTTGTTATGGGACATTGTTCCTATAAACCCTTGACTAGAAAACATTTTGACGCTTTCCTGAAGGCTGTCGGAGGAGCAAAGCTTAAAATGGGACAACGCGGCTATATCCAAATTCAATACAGTGACCAATCCGTCGAGACGAAATATGCCATCCCGAATCGAACAAATTCGAGAGAAGGGATGCCTTATTTTATCTTTACGATTCATCAGCCTCACGCAAACGGCGAGTTCCCGAAGAGAACCCTCTTTGATTTCTTCCGGTACCAGTTGCAAAAAGCAGGGTATTAGGGGTTTAAAAGAATCCAGACAGGGACGTGGTCGGAGGCTTTTTCAAGGGCTCTTTGGGCATGATCTATGCCCCCGCCTTCCAGAAGATCTGCTGCTTGAGGAGAGAGAAGGAGATGGTCGATGCGAAAGCCTTTGTTTTGCTCATAAGAGCCTCCTCGATAATCCCACCAGGTAAAGAGTCCCCGCCCCTTTTCCGTATGTGCGGGATAAAGAGCCCTCAAAGCGTCGGTTAAGCCCAAGTTTAGGAGTCTCCTTAACCTTGCGACCTCTTCTTGACTACAAAGAATGCGTTCGCCTCTCAGGAGGTTCGGGGTGTGGACATCCTCAGGATAAGGAGCGATGTTATAATCCCCTCCGATGACAAAAGGCTCGCCGAGGGAGAGCAGGTCTTTCACGTGAGTTTCAAGGGCCTGCATAAACTTTAGTTTGTAGACGAATTTGTCGGAGCCTACCTCCATCCCGTTTGGTACATAAACAGAGACAACGCGGAGACCACCAGTGAAGGCCTCAAGGTACCTAGCCTGATCATCCTCAAAACCGGGAAGACCTCCTTGAATATCCTCTATAGGGGTTTTAGAGAGGACGGCCACCCCATTATAGGTCTTTTGCCCTAAGACTTCGATGTTGTAGCCGAGGTCTCCCAAGGGCTCGAGGGGGAAGTCCTCATTCAAACATTTCAGCTCCTGTAGCAACAAAATATCGGGTTGATGTTCTTTGATCCACGCTTCTACTTGAGGCAACCTGACTTTGATCGAGTTGACGTTCCAAGTGGCGATGCGCATCAGAGAGTCCGCCCCTAAAGAATTGAAAAGGAATTGCCGCATCCGCAAGAAGATCGGGCATTTGGGTTTTTAATAACGAACTGGGAGGACATCATATCCTCCGCATAATCGATGAGGGCCCCTTTCATCAGAGCAAAAGAAGTCTTATCTGTAACCAACCCGACGTCTTCATAGGTGAAAACGATATCATCCTTTCGCGAGACTTCATCCAAGGTAATGTCGTATTGAAACCCTGAACACCCGCCGCCCAGAATTGTAATACGCAAGCGAGACGGGCTTTTTTCGCGTGCCGTTAACAACTTGATTTGTCTCAAAGCACTTTCGGAGATTAAAAGAGAGTCGCCATCAATCTCTTTTGAAGGGATTAAAGGATAATTCATCGTTGCCTTTATCGTTGAACTCTGGTCAAATTCAGTCTACACAAAGTGTGTTATTTTATCTTACTTAATGGAACAATGACAAGAAATCTATAATAAAGCCATGAATCTCTTTTCTTATTTTCGGGATGAAGTTATCCGAACCGTCCAAAGTACGATCGCAGAAAATCTGCCGCGTGACAAGATTACGTGTGAACCTCCCCGCGATGCAAGCCATGGAGATGTGGCAACCAACGCCGCCATGGTACTTTCAAAAGATGTAGGCCTTGCCCCTAGAGTTCTCGCCGAGAAAATCAAAGAAGGACTTGCAGGACATCCCGCCATTGAAAAGATTGAAGTCGCAGGACCCGGCTTTCTCAATTTCAGACTCGCCCCGGCTTTCTGGATCGATCGTCTGAAGGATATCTTACGTGATCCGAGCCATTATGGAGAAAGCCCACTTGGAGCTGGGAAGCGTGTCAATATCGAGTATGTGTCTGCAAATCCAACGGGCCCGATTCACATGGGTCATACACGCGGCGCCGTCTTCGGAGATATCCTTGCAAATATCTATGAATCCGCTGGGTATCAGGTAACCCGAGAGTATTATATTAACGATGCGGGAGGGCAGGCGGATCAATTGGCCCGTTCTCTCTATAGTAGGTACTGCGAGGCATTGGGAAAGCCCGCTGGAGAGCCTGCTGCTTATCGGGGAGATTATCTAATTCCGGTTGCGCAAAAGCTCGCAGATCAGGACAATGACAAGTGGATTGGTCTGCCCGAACTCGAGTGGTTGTCCTACTTCAGATCCTTTGCGGTTGCAGAGATGATGGATCTTATTCGAAAAGATTTAGTCCTTTTGGGCATTGATCAAGAAGTTTTTACCTCTGAAAAAGAGTTGGTGGCTCAAGGAAAAGTTGAGAAGACCATCGAACATCTTGAGCGCTTGGGTCTTTTGTACCATGGGGTGCTAGAGCCCCCGAAAGGAAAACCCGTTGAAGATTGGGAACCTCGGGAACAGCTTCTTTTCAAATCATCCCTGTTCGGAGACGACACGGACAGGCCTCTTCAAAAGTCGGACGGTTCTT
Source organism: uncultured Thiotrichales bacterium (assembly GCA_964443525.1). GTDB lineage: Bacteria > Pseudomonadota > Alphaproteobacteria > Caedimonadales > Caedimonadaceae > CAYUCY01. Next base: position 24,661 of record CAYUCY010000001.1, on the reverse strand, counting down.
GGACGTATTTTACCCCCGATATCGCCTATCATTATGACAAATTTCAGCGCGGCGCTGATCTTTTGATTGATATTCTGGGGGCGGATCACGCAGGTTATATCAAACGGATTACCTCAGCCGTCAAGGCCGTGACTCAAGGTAAAGCGGAGGTAAAGGTTCTGACCTGTCAGTTGGTGAAGTTCATCGAGGGCGGGAAAGAGCTCAAAATGTCTAAGAGGGCAGGCACCTTTGTAACCGTCAGTGAAGCGATTCAAAAAGTTGGTAAAGATGCCATTCGTTTTATGATGGTCTGGCGCAAGAACGACACACCGATTGATTTCGACTTCCAAGCAGTTGTTGATCAATCTAAGGACAATCCCGTCTTTTATGTACAATATGCCCATGCTCGGTGTCATTCGGTGATGCGACATCTTCGAGAGGTATTCCCCGAAATAGATATTTCACCGAAAAACCTTGTGGCGGGAGATCTCTCAAATCTCGCGAATGAGGATGATCTCGCTCTAATCCGTCTTCTTGTTTCCTGGCCAAGACAGCTGGAATTAGCAGCAGAACATGCAGAGCCCCACCGGATTTCCTATTATCTTTATGAGCTCGCCTCCGCTTTTCATGCTCTGTGGAACAAGGGGAAGGAAAATTCGGAACTGCGGTTTATTTTTCCCGAGGACGAAGCTCATACAAAAGAGCGATTGGCGCTGGTCGTTGCAACGGCTATACTGCTGAAATTAGGCTTAACCGTGCTAGGTGTCACGCCGTTGGAGGAGATGCGTTAAAATGTCTCAAAGCTTATCCCACCACCCGAGAGAAATTCGAATCACCTCTGATGATCGTGTTGTTCTTCACCCGACCAACACGAATCGCAGGCAACCTAAAGAAGTGAAACAGTCTAAGGGGCTCCTGCGGAAACTTGCTTTCGGGGGAATCATTTTAGCGGGCGCTACCGCGCTTGGCTTCGGTGGGTGGACCTTGCTTCAACACTTTATGGAAGATCGTTTTCCCCAAGGCGAGATTCCCATTATTAAAGCTCCTCAAGACCCCTACAAAGTCAAACCCGAAAACCCCAATGCGCTTGAAATACCTCATCAGGACAAAACCATCTATCACAAAATTTCAGGGGAAGCCCCCACGGAAAAAGTCGAGCATCTTTTAGAAGAACCTGAAGAACCTAAAGCGATGACCCCCCAATTGCCGGAGGCTTTTATCGAAGGACTTGCAGCGGATGCTGAGACCGATCCCTTTGCGGAGGCCTCATCCCCCTTTGTCGAAGATAACCCGCCTACTGCTCCTGAGCGAGCCACGATTTCAGAAGAAGCACCCTCCGGTCTTCCAGAGTCGCCGTCAACGCCTGTTTCGGTACCCCTTGAAACTCCCGAAGAGCCACGGAATATCGCAGATAAAATTTTGGAGGAGCTCGGAGAGGAGGGCGAGCAAGAGGCTTTAAAGCCTGCTCAGACGTCTCCTCAGAAAAATGAGACGATCGCGGATGGGGAAAAAAATTATTTCTTGCAGCTTGCATCTTCCCGCCACAAGACGCTTATCTTAAGTGAGAAGGAACGTCTTTCGACTCACACGCGCATCAAAAAAATGATTCAGGGGTTTCATCTAGAGGTCAGCACTCTGGCATCAGAAAAAAGTCACGAGACGCTCTGGCGGCTAACGCTTGGTCCCATGACCCAGAGTCAGGCGAAAGAAGTGGCAGCCCGTCTCAAAGAGGAAAGTGTAACCAGTCTCTTGAAAAAGAAATAAGGGGATTTTTTTGGAACAAGGCTTTTTCTTGAAATTTCTGATTTGGGGTGTCCCGATCATCCTCGCCATCACACTTCACGAGGCTGCACATGGGTATGTGGCAAAAGCCTTTGGAGATGATACAGCCTATCGTCAAGGGCGCGTGAGCCTCAATCCGCTCAGGCATGTGGACCCTGTCGGGACGGTTCTGTTGCCCGGGCTGCTTTTGTTTCTGAAAGCCCCTTTCCTCTTCGGTTACGCAAAACCTGTGCCCATTAATTTTTTCAGATTGCGTCGCCCTCGGGAACACATGGTTTATGTGGCAGCGGCAGGTCCTCTCACAAACTTTTTGTTAGCATTTCTCTCCGCCCTTCTCATCCATTTCTTAGGTCTTTTTCCGAACGATTTGGCCCTTCTCTTGTTTGAAATGTGTTCTATGTCGATTCTAATCAATGTCACACTAGGGGTTTTTAATCTTCTCCCTCTTCCTCCGCTTGACGGAGGGCGGGTTGCCGTGGGGCTTCTGCCCCGACCCTTGGCTGAGCCTTTGGCTCGTCTTGAGCCTTACGGTTTCTTGATTCTGATGGGGCTGATTTTTATCGTTCCCTTCTTCTTCAGGGCTATAAATATTAATTTTAGTCCTTTTCATTGGTTGCTGCACAAGCCTATTATGACTTTAGTTCAATTTTTTATGGGAATTGCGGGACTACAATAGGAGAAGTGAAATGAGTATCGGATTCTGGCAAGTTGTCCTTATTTTGTTGGTGATCTTTTTGCTTTTCGGTGCGAAGAGGTTGCCGACCATGATGAGCGATTTGGCAAAAGGGATCAAAGCCTTTAAAACGGGATTGGGAGAAGAAGAGGAGGTGCCGGTGCGATCTCCTCAGAAGAAAAAAGCACTTCCCAAAAAAACGCCCCCTAAAAAATCAACGCCTTCTAAAAAAGCAAAAAAATAGCCCATGTTTGATCTCGGAAGTTTTGGCGAAGTCCTGATTATTGCCGTTGCCGTACTCATCTTGATCGGACCCAAGGAGCTACCTGCCTTGCTGAGGACGCTCGGGCGATGGATCAGTAAAGTAAGGAGAGCTTCGGCAGCACTCCGTCAGTATTTCGACGAATACCTTCAGGAAGGAGAATTCGAAGAATATCGAGAACACGCCCGCAAAAAAGTGATGAAACCCTCTGCCAAATCAACCCAAAACCAATCAGATGGCACCTCGAAAAAAGAAAGAAACACTTAAAGTTAGTTCTTTGACGGAGCACTTGCTTGAACTGCGCTCTCGCCTGATGCGGGTGCTTGCCGTTTTTCTGATTGCATTCGGTATCAGTTATTATTTTTCGGAATTAATTTTTTCTTTCCTTGTAACTCCTCTGGCTCAAGCCTTATCCCATCAGGAAGGTCGTCGCCTGATTTACACGGGGCTTGCGGAAGCCTTTGTTACTTACCTAAAAGTGTCTGTTTTCTCTGCTTGTTTTATTGTTTTTCCTTATTTTGCAATTCAAGTGTGGAAGTTTGTCGCCCCCGGCCTTTATCGGGAAGAGAAGGCCGCTTTCCTTCCTTTCCTCATGGCAACGCCTCTTCTTTTTTTAATGGGGGCTGCTTTTGCCTATTTTTTTATCCTACCCCTTGCTTGGTCCTTTTTTCTTCAGTTTGAAACCCCGTCCATCGCAGGGACCATGGCCGTCCAGTTAGAGGCACGAGTTAGCGAGTATCTTTCTCTCGTAACGCAACTCCTTCTGGCTTTCGGGGTTAGTTTTCAGCTCCCCGTCGCCCTCACGCTCTTGGGAAGGATCGGTGTTTTAAATTCGACTCTGCTGATTCGAACGCGCCGATATGCCTTTATCCTGATTTTAATTTTGTCAGCGATTTTGACACCCCCTGATGTCCTCTCTATGATGGGTCTGGCCTTGCCAATTTACGGATTATATGAGACATCTATAGGGTTGATGCGTCTGTTTGAACGACGACGCTCCGTGACAAAAGGATCAAAAAAATGATCGATATTAAGTGGGTACGTGAACACCCCGATGAGCTCGATAGAAATTTAGAAAAAAGAGGGCAAGAACCGTTCTCTGCCCAAATCCTTGTGGCCGATGAAGCCCGACGAGCCCTTTTGACGGAACTCCAAGAACTCCAAAGCGAACGAAATACGATTGCAAAAGCGATTGGACTCGCAAAGTCTAAAGGAGAATCTGCGGAGGACCTCCAAATGCAGGCCACTGCCCTGAAGGAAAAACTCCCCGCTCTTGAGGCGGAAGCAACGGCACTGGATGAGAGGCTCCAAGATATGCTCTCCAGGCTTCCCAATCTTTTAGCCGATGATGTTCCCGAAGGAACCTCGGAAACCGAAAACTTCTTGATGCGGACGTGGGGGGAACAGCGTGTTTTTCCTTTTGAGCCTAAGCGTCACTTTGAGCTCGGAGAGGCTTTGGGCCTTATGGATTTTGAGGCGGCCGCCAAGATTGCAGGCGCTCGTTTCGTAGTCCTGAAAGGAGCTTTGGCACACCTCGAGAGAGCTCTTGCTCAATTTATGCTGGATCTCCATACAAGGGAAAACGGGTATACGGAGGTGAATCCTCCTTATCTGGTGCGTACGGAGGCCGTCTTCGGCACCGCTCAGTTACCCAAATTTTCCGAGGACTTATTCCGCACGACCGATGACAGATGGCTCATTTCAACCTCCGAGATTTCTTTGACAAATCTTGTGCGGGAATCGATCTTAAAAGAAGAAGAGCTTCCGAAGCGCTTTGTAGCATTCAGCCCCTGTTTCCGATCCGAGGCCGGTGCAGCAGGAAAAGACACCCGAGGCATGATTCGTCAACACCAATTCCATAAAGTAGAACTTGTCAGCATTACGCATCCCGATGCTTCTTGGGACGAACATGAGCGAATGACACGGTGCGCCGAGCAAGTCCTTCAGCTTTTGGAGCTTCCTTATCGGGTGATGCTTTTGTGTGCAGGAGACACGGGATCAGGGGTCCGCAAGACTTACGATCTGGAAGTTTGGCTTCCGGGAGAAGCCCTTTATCGAGAAATTTCCAGCTGTTCAAATTGCGGCGATTATCAAGCACGACGCATGATAGCTCGCTTTAGGCCCGATGGTGAGAAAGTGGCTCCTGAGTTTGTCCATACCTTAAACGGTTCGGGGATTGCCGTCGGTCGTGCTCTCGTGGCTGTTCTTGAAAATTATCAACAGGAAGACGGATCGATCTTGATCCCTAAAGTATTGAGACCTTATATGAACGGAGTTGAAAAAATTGATGCCCCTCAGAAATAAACCCTTACGTATTTTAATCTCCAATGATGACAGTATTTATGCTCAAGGGATTAAAGTTTTGGAGCGGATGGCGCGAACGCTGACGGATGATGTTTGGGTAGTAGCTCCCCTGTCTGAGCAAAGCGGGGCGGCCCATTCTTTGACGCTCAATCGTCCTCTTAGGGTGAAGCAGCACGGGGAGAACCACTTCTCTGTAGATGGAACCCCGACTGATTGCGTGATGATGGCTCTTTCTCAGATCATGAGAAGTCAGCCGCCGACGCTTGTGCTATCTGGCGTGAATCACGGAGGAAATTTGGGTGAGGACGTGACTTATTCAGGAACTGTAGCGGCTGCTATGGAAGCTACACTTCTAGGAATTCCGGCCATCGCTTTCTCCCAAGTCTGCCAAGATGAATTTATTTTCGAAAATTCCCCTGCCGAACATTACGGTCCTGAAATCATTCAGCATCTCATTCAGATAGGATGGCCTACGAATGTCCTTATCAATATTAATTTCCCTGATGTTTCTCCCGAAGAGGTTAAAGGCGTTCGCATCGTCAAGCAAGGGCTTCGAAATATTCGGGATAACATTGTCAAAAGCAAGGATCCGCACGGCAGACCTTATTACTGGGTGGGCGGTCCCCGAGACGACTCTCCGACGGAAGAAGAAACGGATCTCGAGGCAATCCACGAGAAAGCGATTGCGGTCACCCCTCTTCATTTAAATTTGACTCATGATTCGGCTTTAGAGCAATTGAAACTGGCGTTTTTGTAATGAAAAAATTTCTCTTCATCCTAGCTTCAACAACCATTTTATCGGGATGTGCGGAAAGAAAAGGCCCTCTCGCTCCCGTTACTTTCGGAAAACCCTATAGGACTCCCCCTGTTCAAAAGGCTACTCCCATCGTACATCCTGCGCCTGTCCCTTCTGTTATCGAAACCGAAAAGCTTGAACCCCAGCCCACTCTCCCAAAACCTGTGCAACTAAAACCTGAAAAACAGAAGGATGAAGAGGAGGAACTTCCTCAGCCGATAGCACCTCCAAAAAAGGAGCAAAAAAAGAAAGGAGAGTCTCTCCCCAAAGAAGAAAAACCTCTCCCACCTCAGAAAAAAGAGGAAAAGAGTGCACTTGAGAAGACAACAGCTCCTGAAATCCTGGAAAAGCCCGAGGCCATCAAAGAGGTCTCTTCCGTCTCCACACGTTTTGTAAGACCAGTTGCGGGCCCCGTCGTTCAAGCTTTTTCTCCCGAAGGCGGAAATGATGGTATCAATATCAGTGCGGCAAAAGGAACGCCTGTGAAAGCAGCCTCATCGGGAGTAGTTGCATATGCCGGCAATGAAGTTCAAGGCTTCGGAAATTTGATCCTCCTCAAACACGGAGGCGGCTGGATGTCCATTTACGGGCATCTCGACAACGTCCTTGTTAAAAAAGGAGAAAAGGTCAAGGTCGGGCAAGAGATCGGAAGTGTGGGAACCTCGGGCGCCATAAAGGCGCCCCAGCTCCACTTTGAATTACGACAAAATAGTAAACCCGTTAATCCCGATGATCACCTATCATAGAGGTTTAGAATCGGAGGCGTCTCTATGCTCTTCTTCGGGAATGCTGAAAAGTCCCATTGAAAGGTGAAATTGGGTAATTCTCTCCCCTTCTTCATCTAAGGCTAGCAATGCCAATCCACCTGTTACAGGAAGGAGATCCGATTTCGGTATAAGCGTCATCTCAAGGAGCGGTGAGAACGGTCTTTGTTCTACTGTTTGAGGTTTTCGATCTTCCTCTTCGAGCTTTTTCTTCATTTTTTGAAATAAGGGGAACAAAGCTTGGCTGAAATCGATATCTTCTTTTCGACTCTGTTTCTTAACAGCATCAAGGGCTGTCATAGCTTGCTTCCACACAATAGTAACATCTCCGGGATTTGTCTTAAGCTGTTTTTCTTTTTCAACGTAAGCAACGGCCCATTCTTTTGTAAGATTCACGAGCTCTTCGGAAGGGGTTTGAGAGGCTTGTACAGAAAAAATGCCGAACGTTAAAATCGTCGACAAAGCAAGAACATAAAATTTCATCATTTCTTCTCCATCCTAACAAGACCTTTGATAGAGCAAAATCCGATCTACAGCAACTTCCTTTTATTCTTTATACTGCTTTGAAGAGGGAGGTGGAAAACCGATGAAGGACCTAGCAGCGGTCTTCTGTTTTTGAGTTTCCTTCTAATCTTAAACTATAAGGGATCTGAGACCATGATGTCCGTTGCTCTTTATCTGGATGAAAGCCTTTCAAATTACGGTTTTCCCGATCATCCTTTCGGTACTTATCGATACGGTGTCTTTCGGGATGAAGCCCTCAAGAGAGGTCTTCTTGAAAAATGTCTTCTTAAGACGGGCAGATTTGCAAGCAGGGATGAGTTGCTTGTATTTCATGAGCCTGAATATATCGATTTTGTAAAAGATCTATCAGATAAGGGGTATGGGGTCTTGGACAGCGGGGATACACCTGCGTATTCGGGCGTATATGAGGCCTCTTCTTATGTAGTGGGGACAACGCTTGAGGCTGTTCAAAGATTGCAGGGCCGTGAAACGGAGGCTGCCTTTATCCCCATTGCAGGCCTTCATCACGCATACCCTGATCGAGCGAGCGGTTTCTGCGTCTTCAATGATATAGGCATTGCGACGAAAGCCCTTTTACAAGAAAACCCTCAGATGACCATTGCGTATATAGATATAGATGTACACCATGGGGACGGAGTTTACTACGGATTTGAGAATGATCCGCGCATTGTTTTCTATGATATTCATCAGCATCCCCTCTTTCCTGGAACGGGATGGGCGGAAGAGTGCGGAAAAGAAAAGGCCTACGGGGTTAAACATAATTATACGCTTTCGCCGGGTGCAGGCGACGAAGACTTTTTTAGTCTTTGGGAGACAATTGAAAAGGATCTAACCAAGCAAAGATTCGACTTTATTGTTCTAGAAGCGGGAGCGGACGGGCTTAAAGGAGATCCTCTCGCGAACTTGAATTATACACCGAGCATACATTTTAGGGTTGCTAAACGCTTGATGGACATTGCAAGGAAGAATAAGTGCCCTCTTTTGGCTTTAGGCGGCGGCGGCTACCATCCGCGAAATATTGCTCAGGCCTGGTGCGCAACCGTTGAAGGGTTATTAGCGTCAACAGATTAAAATTAGGCTGCGAGAACCTGGTCGCCCGATAAAGCATCAATGATTTGATCGATAATTTGAGCCAGCTGACCTTCGTTCGTCCCTTGTCCCATGATGCGCAACAAAGGTTCCGTGCCCGATTTTCGGACGACAAGTTGCCCTTCTTTCCCCAAGCAGTCCTGTGCTTCTTTAATAATTTTGTCGAGATGATTCGCATCAAAGGATTTCTGAGGATCCAGCTTTATATTTTTCAAAATTTGAGGAACGGGGTCGAAGCGACGCCCCAGTTCGCTCACAGGTTTCTGAACATACTTGATCACGGCCAAGGTCTGAAGGGCCGCCACAAGACCATCTCCTGTACGCGCATAATCGCTTAAAATAATATGCCCCGATTGTTCCCCGCCCAAGTTGAGGTTATGGTTGCGCATGTACTCGGAAACATATCTATCGCCGACCGGCGTGCGGGCCAATTTAAGATTGATACTTTCCAAATAGCGCTCAAGGCCAAGGTTGGCCATGACCGTACCTACGATCGTATCTCCACGAAGCTGTTCCGTTTGGGCCCAAAAGGTAGCAATAAGTGCCAGCAACTGGTCTCCATCGATGACCATTCCTTTTTCATCTACCATAACGATCCGATCTGCATCACCATCAAGGGCAATTCCGAGATCGGCCTTATGTTCCAAAACCGCTTCTTTGAGAGTTTGTGGGTAGGTGGCGCCTACGTTTTTATTGATATTGAGTCCATCGGGGGAGACACCGATCGGGATTACTTCGGCCCCCAATTCCCACAAAACGGTGGGAGCAACCTTGTAAGCAGCTCCGTGGGCGCAGTCGATCACGATGCGCAGCCCCTCCAGACGAAACTGCTTGGGAAAAGTATTTTTCACGAATTCCATATAGCGCCCCGAGGCATCCTCAAAACGCTTGGCGCGCCCCAAATCTTGAGCAGGGGCTAACATGGTCGATTGATCTTCTTCCATAAGCCTTTCGATTTCGCGCTCGATGTCGTCAGAAAGCTTGTAACCTTCCGAATCAAAAAGCTTTACCCCGTTATCATAATAGGGGTTATGGGAAGCGGAAATCATAACGCCGAGGTCAGCTCTCAAAGAACGAGTTAACATGGAAATCGCAGGAGTCGGCAGAGGACCTACCAACATGACATCCATCCCCACAGCCGTAAAGCCTGAGGTCATGGCGGGCTCAATCATATAACCGGAAAGACGTGTATCTTTGCCGATGACAACACGAGCATGAGCGTAATGACGTCGAAAATAACGTCCTGCAGCAATCGCAAGGCGCATCATTCGATCGGGTGTCATGGGGTCTTGGTTTGCCGTGCCTCTGACGCCGTCCGTGCCGAAAAACTTTTTCATCTTTTGGTCTCACCCTCTTGTTCGGAGTCACACTTTAGCGAGTCTCTCCCTTAAAAATCAAGATTTCTTTCCTTTTGAGGGAGAAGGAGTTGATTTTTTGAAGGAAGTTTTTTGCGAAGCATCAGACTTTTTCTCCTTCGGGGCGGATGAAGGGGGATCCGATTTGTTTATCTCGGAGACTGATTTTAAAGGCGTGGAACTTTTCGGAATACTTCTTGAAGCAGTCGCAGCTTCGCTTGCCTTTCTGATTTCTTCCATCGATTTGCCCTTTAGAAGGTCCTTGATCTCCTCGCCCGTGAGGGTTTCATATTCCAGAAGCGTTTGCGCTAGTTTATGCAGATCGTCCATATTTTCTTCCAAAATAGTTCGTGCCCGTTTATAGGAACTCTCGACGATTTTACGAATTTCGAGATCAATCTTCTCAGCCGTTTTTTCCGAGACGTTTTTATGCTGGGTGATGGCATGACCTAAGAACACTTCGCCCGACGGCTCATTGTAGGCAAGAGGGCCCAATTCGTCGCTGAGACCCCATTCTGTTACCATCCTGCGAGCCATGTCTGTTGCAAAACGAATATCGGAGGAAGCCCCCGTCGTCACCTTATCATAGCCAAAAATCAACTCTTCCGCGATCCGTCCGCCCATAGCAACGGCCAAATCAGCATGAAGTTTTTGACGAGCCATGGAAACGCGATCCCCTTCCGGAAGGCGGACGACCATACCAAGGGCACGACCTCTCGGTATAATGGTTGCCTTGTGAATGGGATCGGACCCTACGACGTGAAGAGCCACAATCGCATGCCCTCCTTCGTGGTAGGCCGTCAGCTTCTTTTCCTCTTCCGTCATAACCATCGATTTCCGTTCAGGGCCCATCATGACTTTATCTTTGGCAAGTTCGAAGTCTTCTGACGTGACCAAAGACTTGTTTTTACGGGCTGCGAGAAGGGCCGCTTCATTCACAAGGTTCATGAGGTCCGCTCCTGAAAAGCCGGGTGTTCCCCGGGCAATAACCGCCGGGTCAACGTTGGAGGCCGTCGGAACCTTTGCCATGTGAACTTTGAGAATCGCTTCTCGTCCTTTGACATCAGGCAAGGGCACGATCACCTGCCTGTCGAAACGACCAGGACGCATGAGAGCGGGATCAAGGACATCGGGGCGGTTGGTCGCAGCCACCAAAATAACGCCTTCGTTGGCTTCAAAGCCGTCCATCTCAACGAGAAGCTGATTGAGCGTTTGCTCGCGCTCGTCATTTCCTCCGCCGAGCCCCGCACCGCGGTGGCGTCCGACAGCATCAATTTCATCAATAAAAATAATACAAGGAGCATTTTTCTTACCTTGTTCGAAGAGATCCCTGACTCGGCTCGCACCCACACCGACGAACATCTCGACGAAATCGGATCCTGAGATCGAGAAGAAAGGCACATTCGCCTCTCCTGCAATCGCACGAGCCAAAAGGGTTTTACCCGTACCGGGAGGACCTACGAGCAAAACGCCCTTAGGAATCTTACCACCGAGCCGCTGAAATTTTTGAGGATCACGAAGAAATTCCACGATTTCCATCACCTCTTCTTTTGCCTCATCACATCCTGCCACATCCGAGAAAAGGACCTTCCCTGACTTTTCCGTCAAAAGGCGTGCGCGAGATTTTCCGAACCCAAAAGCCCTGTTTGAACCGGACTGCATGGATCTGGCCATGAAGAGCCAGAACCCGATGAGGAGAAGAATAGGCCCGAAGTAAACAAAAAGCTGATAAAGGAGAGAAGGACCCTCCTCAGGGGGAGCCACACTGATATTCACTTTTTTCGAACGAAGTTCATCCACCAGGTTGGGATATTCGGGAGCAGTTGTTCGGACGGTTTGACCATCGAGGGTTTTGCTGAAAATGACATTCCCCTTCATAGTCACTTGCGTGATTTGATTGCTATCGACAAGCGTCAAGAAATCGGAAAAGCTCATTTCCTTCTGGCTGACCTGTTTCCCAGGTTGAAAGACTTGAAAGAGGACCAAAGCAAAAACGATGATGATAGCCCAAAGGAGAAAATTGCGTCCCGAGTTATTCACGGCATAACCTTTCAAAGAATACGTTTCTTATTTAAGACTCATTTATATCTTATTTCGAAGGCAATTTCACTAAACAACTTCAAATAAACGAGGCGATAAGGGGTTTTTCGGTGCAAAAAAGCAGTCAAATAACAGGTATCGGGACGTATAAGGTGCAAAGAAGGTCGGCAACGCCAAAATCGTGTCGTTTATGGCGAGGATCGGAAGCGTAAGTTTTGCTCTATAGGGAATAGGGAAATTTTTTAAAGAAGACGCTTTTTCAATCAATTTCTTCCAGTTGTCCTGTCCCAAGGCTTGATAGCATCCGGTTTTGCTTGGAGGAAGCAAAAAACGTCCATCCCACCTGCCTGAATCGAGAGAAGTAGGAGAGTTCAGGGAAGCTCTCGGTTCTCTGAAAATGAAAATGCGCCCCTTTTTTCTTTCGATGAGGCACCCTGCAAGGGTGACGGTTTTTTCTTCTTTGAGTTTTTGGAGCGTTCTTTTAAGAGCATCCGTGCGGGGCGGGAAATCGTCGCCTGAAATTGTTAAAAGACATCTCGTGAGAAAAAAAGACCGCATGTTTCCTGAAAGAGATTCCCACCAAGTCTCGGAAAAATGAAGATAGCCGAAAAGCGAGAGTTCGACTTCGAGACTCATAAGGGAGGTAAGACTTGCTTCTAGGGTACGCCGATGAAACCCTGCAGTCCGGATGATTTCTTGAGAAGGTCTTTCAAGGGTAGATCGCCTGAGACGCGCTCGAAGAAATTTAGAATTTTGATTGCTCGGATCGGAAAACCAAGGCTGATTCCGCAATCTGAGGAAGTCCTGTAGGGAAGAGCGCGTCGTTGAAAGCAGAGGCCTCAGAAGGCGACCGAAGGGATGGTAAGTCACGGCGGACATGCCAGCGAGCCCCATCGGCCCCGATCCTTTGAGCTGTCTCATTAAGACCGTTTCCTGTTGGTCCTCAAACGTATGAGCTATTAAAAGATGAAGAATGCCGAGAGATGCGCAAGCCCTCCCCAAGAGCAGGTATCGAGCCTCACGTGCTTTCTCTTGAAGACGGGTTCGAGGTTTCGGGCCCGACCACACTAGAATCTCATGAGAAATCCCGTAAGGGTTTAGCCACTCAGCAACTTTTGCTGCTTCTTTCCCCGATTCAGGTCTCAGGCCGTGATCAACGGTCAACGCAAGGACGGAACCACCTTTTTTTTGGGCCCACTCATGGGCCAGAAGGGTCAAAGCAAGGCTATCGGAACCTCCGGAGACGGCCACAGCCAAAAGAGGTTTTTTTTCAAACGGACCGAAACGACTGAGGAGAGCATCAAACTGATCGGATGTCACTTAACTCGCTTTTGTTTTTTTAGGGGATTCCGAGCCGATTTTTGATTCAGCTTCAGCAACCAACTTTTTAATATTTTGAGCAAGCTGCGGAAATTCCGCTCTCAACTGGTCGAGGGTTGCACGCGCGTCTTCTTTGCGCCCCAGAGCAATGAGAGACAAAGCAAGCTTCACGAGAGCCTCCGGAGCCTTAGCATAGGAAATACGTCTCATTTCTTTGGCCTTAGGATCTGAAGACTTGTCAAGCTTGCGATAGGACTTATAAGCATCGGCAAAACTGACGGATGCTTTTTTATAGTTCCCTTGAGTATAGTAAGTCTCACCCAGCCAATACTTCGAATTGATGACGAGGGGGTCTTGCGGATATTTGTCGATTAAAACACGAAAAGCGCGTTCGGCATCCTGATAAGATTTTTTGGTGAGAAGTTCCTGAGCCTTGTTATAGAGGGCCTGAACATCTCCTTCGGGCAGGGATCCGTCAGTCGGATCTTCGGTTTCTTCGATGGATTTTACATCTGAGGTAGGAGGCTTTTCTTTCTCATCTTTTTCCCGTTGGAGCTGATCCCTTAAACCTGGTGCCAAGGCCGCGTCAAACTCGTCTTCAACGGGCGAAGAGGAGGCAGGTTCGGGGTTGTGGGTTGCCTCGATTTTGCTCAAGTGTGCAAGACGCTCGAGTTTCCCGTTTAATTTCTTAATTTGTTCTTCCAAGTAATAAACACGTTCCTCAAGCGTAGGGACCGGCGGGACTTGGAAATCTTCTTCAGCATTTAAAGAAGAAATTATGGTTAAAAAGCTCAACAAGAGAACAAGGATAAATAAACGCATTGAAAAACCTCATGAAAGATTCTTAAATTTCGGCTCATTATGACAGATTTGCCAAAAAAGTCCAGTCATGTGTTTGTGACTGGAATGTGTACGTTTGAAACGTAAAATGTCCCTTAATAATATAGCTTTATTCGATTTTCGCATAAGGACATTGCAAAATTGAGAGTTGAAATTCTGAAATGAGCGTCTATATAAGAAATGATAGAATTATATCTTAACTGTCAAATAAAGGAGCCAACCTCATGAAACAACCAGCTAAAACGTTACTATCTCTTTCATTTCTTCTTTCAGCATCTTTTTATGCCCATACCAGCAACCGTGTTGCTGAAATTGAAGAGACGCTTACAAACTTGTCTTTAGCGGATCCGACTGGCCAAGATATCGAGTTACAGAGCGTCATGGATGGACTCCGAAAAGAAAGAGACTTGCTTTTAGAAGAGTCCCGCAAAGCCGAACTTGCACGTGCAAATGATAAATTTTTACAAGGGGCTCCACTTTTACCCCAGGACGTTCACGGTTTGGATGAGGATGGGCAATTAAAGCTTGCCCTGTTGATGTCTCAAAAGGAAGTTCCAAAACTCTCAGCTCTGGATCGTTTGAAAGAAGTCGTGAGAAAAAGAGTCGAAGTTTCTCCCGAAGATTTCCAAACTTTGACGGGAGAAGAAGAGTTTGAGCTCATCCGCTATATCTCTGAAGTTCAAAACCAAGAAAAAAATGTCGCACCCCTAGGGTACGCCTTTGAGGAGGACGAAATCAATCAAGTTGAGCTTTACCAAATGTTGAATAGGGAAGTAAAAGTCGAAGAAAAAGAAATAAAGGAAGGACCCTTAAAAAATGAAGCGCCTATAAATCTTAAATTAGAGGAAGAGCGCAAGATTCGGGAAGAGCAGGACCGAGCATATGAAAGAAGTCTTAGAAGAGATGTCTTGAAGGAAAAAATGGGTCCTTTGGCGGAGAAAATCGAGGTCCTCGGAAAAACATTAGCTGAAGTGGAAGAAGCGTACAAGCTTGCCGAAGAAAAAGCACTGAATGCATTAAAAGTTGAGATTGAAAATCTTAATGATCGTATTAAAGTGATAGAATCATGGAATAATGGAGAGAAGCTCAAGGATAATCATCCTTTAATTACAAAGTTGAAGAAGTTAGAAGAAGAACTTCAAAAGACTCAAGGCAACCTCCTTGGGGATCATGCCGAGCAGCTGATGCAAATCGCTGAACTTGGTCAGGAGAAGAAAGAGCTTGAAGTGCAGTACGAAGAAATGAAAAGAGAGTTTGATCTGTTAAATCAGTAATTTTTTCTTTAAAAAAATCTAAAAAAGCCCTCTGAGAGAGGGCTTTTTTTATAGTTAAAAGCGGAAGCCGTAACGAATCCCCAGGTTCGTAAGCCCTGGGTTCGGGCTGGCAGAGGCGGCGCTCGATGTGTGATCGAGAAGAATTGAAAGCGTGTGCCTTTCGGAAAAAAGAACTCCGAGACTCATCGCCTCTCGAAACATGAAGTTTGACCCCAAAGCAAGGCGTGTTGATGTCTCCCGTTTCGTGTTTCCGTTGTTGAGGCTACCTCCCAGACTTAAATCCAGAAAGAAACCATCCCAAAAAGGGATTTCCCAAGTCAAGCCCATATAATATTGACTGGTGGCCCCACGGGTATTTTGGCTGATTCCCAAATGAGGGTTCGGAGCCCAAGCCCAATCAAGAAAGTCCGGGCTTTGAAAGAGCATCTCTAAATTAACATCAGGGCCTTTTTCGTGGCGGCTTTTAAGGGTTGAGTTAATATCATGATGAAGAAGCCCGCCGCGCACTTCATAAAGGATGCCTGAGGCTGAAAAAGTGCTCGAAATAAAAGAGGACAGAAACAAAAGCGCTATAACCCAGGAGAAACGGGATGAACGAGATAAAATGACACACTCCCTTATTTATAAATTTTTCAATATTTTAAAATACTTGCAAAAGGAAGGGAAAGCCAGAAAATTAATAGCTTGCAATCAGCCTGTTCCAGTTTTGCAGTGATGATCGGTAGTCTCAATAATTTTTTTCATCTCTTCATAAATATTTGTTTTGTTCTCGATTAACTTGGCACAGTCCTCGGGATTAATGGGCGGGCTAAAGATATACCCCTGAATTTCATCGCATAGACACTCTTTCAAAAATTCAACTTGTTCGATGGTTTCAACACCTTCAGCCACAATTTTCAATTTCAGTTTTTGAGCCATTGCGATAATAGCCTCCACCAAAGCCGAATCATCTTCGTCCTTTAAAATATCTCGGATAAAGGAACGATCGATTTTCACTTTTTGAACGGGGAATCGTTTCAGGTAAGATAAACTTGAATAACCGGTCCCGAAGTCGTCAATGGAAAAGGTGACGCCGATCTTGCTCAGGGCGCCCATTAATTCAAGTGCCCCGTCGAAGTTCTGCATTAAACCGCTTTCTGTAATTTCACAGTCGAGGTATTCAGGGAGAAGACCTGTTTTTTTGAGAGTTTGAGAAATAACGTCCGTCAGATCCTGATTATTGAATTGAAGGGTGCTAAAATTCACTGAGACGCGAACGGGCGGGATCCCCCGATCTTGCCATTCTTTATTTTGTCGACAGGCTTCAAAAAGAACCCACTCACCGACCTTATGAATAAGACCCGTTTCCTCCAGTAAAGGGATAAAATCTATAGGACCGATCAGCCCTCTTTTTTCATTTCGCCATCGAAGGAGAGCTTCAACGGAGACGACCATACCCGATTTGAGATCAATAATCGGCTGGTATTGGAGAAAAAATTCTTTCTTATCAAGAGCATTATGCAAATCATGAGCGAGAGAAAGATGCTCGACCGCTTTTTCATTCATTTGAGACGTATAGAAGCAATAACTATTTCGGCCAGAATACTTGGCGGAGTACATCGCAGAATCCGCATTTTTCAAAAGAGTAACCGGGTCCGTCCCATCTTTCGGATAAAAACTGACACCGATGCTGGCTGAGATGCTGATGTCATGTTTGCGTATGGTGAAGACTTCTTCCAATACTTTTTTACAGCGCTCAAGGATCGAGACGACATCTTCTTCCTGGGTAAGATGCGGAAGAAGAATAATAAATTCATCCCCACCCCAACGTGCGAGTGTATCCTCGTCTCGAATACAGTTCTGGATTCTCTTGGCGGCAGCCTGAAGCAAATGATCACCGAGATCATGTCCCAGACTATCATTCACATTTTTAAAACGATCGAGATCTAAAAACAGGACGGCCAACTTTTCTTTGTTTCTTTTGGCGTACTTGATGTCTTGGGAAATCTGGTCCATCAGACAGCTTCGATTGGGAAGACCGGTCAGGGGATCGTAATTCGCTTGGCGAATCATATCAGCTTCCATTTTCTTTCGATTTGTGACGTCTCTGAAGCTGAAGACTCTGCCGATAATTTCATCCCCCAGCCGTTGCGGGATCGAATATCGTTCATAAATGCGGCCGTCCTTAAATTCGATTTCATCAAAGCAATCCGTCTCGGGCTCTGTATAAAGCTTTGTTAGCTTTTTCACAAATCCTTCGGGATCCCTTAATTGATCAAGAACGAACTGGATGGCTTCTTCGTCATTCTGACGACGCATCACCGAAACAGGGATGTTCCACATCTTTCTGAATTTTTGATTATAGCTAACGATCTTTCCTTCCCGATTTACGACAAGGATACCGTCCGCCGTTGATTCAAGGGTCGTTTGAAGAATGGATGCGAAAATCGCATCGTCGCCTTCCCTGTATTCGGGACCCGGGTTGATCTTTTCCCGATCATCCATGGATGTCGCCTTTAAACTAAAATTCTATCTTTTAATATTACTATTTTAACATACTCTTGAAAAGAGCGTGGGGCTATAATTAGTTTTTCTAACCTTCTTTTTATCTTCAAGCTTTTCGGGTCTTTAAAGATATTTTTTGACTCTCAGAAGATTTTCGTGCCTTTAACCTTTATTAACTCTCCCTAGAGATTTTGTTAAGAACTTTTCGTTAAACTGAAAGCGAATTAGAAAAAAGAAGGAGGGCTCTGAAAATGTCGCACCCCAAACAAAAACAAAATGAGTCACTTAACGTTCAAATCATTCGCCGCGCTGACCTTCAAAAGCTCAGCAGCATTATTTCCGACGGAAAAGTTCATTCTTTGGGAGCGCTTTTAGAGTTTAGGAAAAATCCTTACCTGGCTCAATTTATGCCGGAGGAGTCCAGATTATCTTTAAGTTGGGTCCATTTAGATCCCGAGCAAATTCTGGACACCCACCAGCACCCGACCGCAAGTATGATTATCATTTGTGAGGGTGAGGGTGAAACTCGCGGAGAGATTCAAAGCCCTATTTTTGCGGGAGATATCGTGGCCGTTCCACCCAATCGTCTGCACGGCTTTATCGGCAAAGGAAAGAACGGTTTTTGGGCGCTTTCCATTCAGTTTGAAGGATTGGGACTTTATGAGAATCGTGAAAAGCCTCGCGTCAAGTTTGTCGAAAAAGGAAAAGAAATCCAGAGTCGATCCAAAGGGTTTGAGTTGCTTCTTGCGGAGCAAAAGCGTTTAGAAAATGAGTTTGAATCTCACGAGCTCATCAAACTTGCACAATCGAAAAAGCTAGACCCGAAGGTCAAAGAAAGACTTCTTGAGGCGCTTAATTACTGGTCCGACTGGTTCCAGAAAATTATTTCCATGCGGGTTGCAACGAGCGATAAGGATACTTATTTCGCGATCGCAGAGCAGCATTTGGAGGAGGAAGTCGGACATAACACGATCCTTTACAAGATGCGCCTGAATAAGCCCGTCTCTTTTTGGGATCCCGTGCTGGACGCATCGGCCAGTTGGTTTTATTCTCAAATGATGTCTGGTACGGACGAAGAAAAAGTGATTCTGATCCATTTCGTTCTCGAGGGCGCATCAAACGTTTTCCATCCCTATGCTCAGCGTCATTACAATTACGGAAAGCATTTCGATGTTCATAGCGTCCTTGACATCGAGCACTTCGAGATGGGGCTGCGGCTCATTGAACGAGAGCGGAACATTGATTATGAGGCTCTCGTCAGTCTCCTCCATAAGGGATGGAAAATCTTTTCCTTAATTGCGACCCAAATCGCACGTTATGCAGTTTCGGAGGCGAGAGGGTAGGAAAGACGACATTGCTCGAGCTCTTTAAGAGTGGAGAGCAGAAAGTCAATCTCTTCTCTTGTGCCGATGGTGATGCGTGCAGCCCCCGGGACGGCTTCATCGCAGTTTTGGACTGAAATCTCGTGTGCAGTCAGATACTCAAGGACTTGTCTTAAATCTTGGAAAACCACCAAGAGGAAGTTTGTTTGACTGTCGAAAATTTTGAGGACGGACTTCAACTTTCTCAATTCTTCCGTCAGATAGAAGCGGTCTTTTTTGATTATTTTCCAAGAGGCATAAACTTTTTCAGGATAAGTAAAGACATCGAGTGCTTTTTCTTGCGATAGTGTCGGAAATCCGAAAGGAACTTGAATATATCGTAGAGTATCGACCACAAGGGGATGAGCAATAACCGCACCGCATCTGACTCCCGCCATCCCCCAAGCTTTTGAGAGAGTTCTTAGAATGATCAGATTAGAAAACTCATTCAAGAGAAAGAGGGAGGAAGGATCATCTGAAAATTCGATATAAGCCTCGTCCACGACCACAAAGCCGTGAGATTGAGAGCATAAAGATTTAATCAATCTGGGCTCAAGGCATGTCCCGGTCGGGTTGTTCGGGTTGCATAAAAAAGTTATTTTAGGGTTGATTTCGAGGACCTTTGCAATCGAGAAAGAGGAAAACTGATCATCAGAAAGAGAAATTCGTTCCACCTTGACGCCGTGGATAAGAGCCCAATGTTCGTAGGCTGGGAAAGTTGGTTCAAGAACGCAGATGGTATCCTCTCGAGGTTCACAAAAGGTACGGATCAAGAGATCAATCCCTTCAATCGACCCCACCGTAAAGAGAACATGCTCAGAATCGAGATCGGGTTTTGTGTCTCCCGAGGACGTATTCAGGTGGGTAATGTTCTCGAGATAGCGTTTTTTTAATGTCTCCTGCCCCAGGTCAGGGTAGACCGCCTCAGCACCGAGATGTGGATTCGTGTTGTTACTGAGATCGATTTTTGCAACCGGAGCGGAAAAATATTTTCGAACGGGGCCGGGGAGAGAAAGCTTCCTGAAAATAGAGCGTACTTGAGGGTGCAGGGGCTGCATCGACATTTTTTCCTCATCATTAAAAATCTATTTTGATGCCTGCTTCAAAGCCGTAAGCACGGCTTGAAATTTTTGTTCCGCGGCCGAGTGGGAAGGACGTACCGTCGTCGGTCATAGTTTTTCTCGGTGTATAAAAGCCGACAAAAATAAGTTCTTTGCCTTCCGCAAACTTAAATCTAAAACCTCCCGAGAAATTGTGCTCGTCGAGAGGGATACTGGTTGCATTAAAAAAGACTTTCTCAGAGCGAATGGGAGGCGCGCCGTAATTGTATCCGATGCCGATCGTCCACTGGTCATTAATCTTGTGTTGGATGCCCGTCATGATGGCCGTTTGATTTCGCCAGCCCTGCCCGCCTCGAAGCCAATAATCCAAGCCATAAAAATATTCTTTATAGTCAAGAAGGAAAGTCGTGTTCGGGGTGAGGTGCCAGGCGAGGCCCAGCAAAAAGGTGGAAGGCACATGGATCGGACTTGGGAAAAGATCCCGATATTTTTCATGGGTTTGGAAGAAAACGGGGGTTGAAATGGAGGATCCAATTGAAAAATGTTTCGAGATGTCCCAAAGCCCTCCGATTCTGGCCCCCAGACCGTAGGCAACATCCGATCTTAGGCGACCGTTGATTTGTTGACCTTGAGCGTTCATCAGGTCCGCCCTAAAATTGGAGTGTCCGATGATGAGACCAAAGCCGTAGGATTGAGAGGGGGTCGGGGTATAAGCAATCGTGGGCACGCCGATCATGACGTTGTTAACAGCCTCCGTATCAAAAAAACCGTTCGGCGGATTATGAATGGCCGGATTTGTAAGGGGTTGGCGGAATTTCGCCAGCCCTCCTCCTCCCGACATGCCGAAGCCGACGGCCCATTTCTCATTAAAACGGTAGTTGAGACCGACACTGGAGATCAAGTTATTATCATGGAGGTTTTTCTGGGGGCCGATAGGGTTACCGATGGGAGCCGCCGAAGTGTCGGCCGTCTGATCTTGAAAGATCAAACCTGCCATCACCATGATATGGGTTGGAAGTCGTCCGATCAAAGCCGGATTGATAATAACATTGGAGCCGTCCGTCGGGAAGGCGGTTCCCGCCCCGCCTGTCAAGCCATGTGTTCCCACGTATGAGGGGATAAAACCGTTTCGAGCCAAAGATTCGGGAATATGTGTGATGGAAAGAATGGAAAATGTAAGAAGGGTATGAAAAAAATTTTTTTTAATTATTATCTCTTTTCGTTGCATGTAAAAAAGCCCCCTGAAACCTATTATATTTTTTTCTTTTTTATTAAATAGGTCTTCCGGGGGCTTGTCTAGAGGATTTTTAGGCTATGCCCACCATCCCCATTCACGAGCGTTTCTTTGACACTCTTCTTTCGTATTCCATCCTTGTTGAGAACGGGCCATTTCCATCCAATCCCAGGAAGAAGCTTTTGGGTCCTTGGACCAGTTATTTTTCCAGTTTTGGCTGTTGTTATTCCAGTTCCAACGTCCTTCGTTAATATACCAGCAAGGTGCTGATGCACGCCACCACCACTTGCCATCTTTGCTTTGGAAAAGCTCCCACCTGCAATCGGCCCAATTCTCTGAAGTAACTGCTTGTTTTGTTGCTGGATTAGACATGATAGACTCCTTCTGTCGATATTGCGTTATAAAGAGATAGCGATACTATCGATCACACTTTAGGATCTAAAAGTTAACAAATCGTTAACGAGCTTCCCAATGGGTTGTCATGTAAAACCAATCGGATAACTCTTCAAATCGTTGAATCATCTGGGGTTCACTGTTGGCAATGACAACGGAGGCTCCCGCAAGACAATCTTCGATCGTTGCCGGCTTTTCTAAGTCCTCACCGAGTTCCTGGAAGACCTGATATTCCCGAACCCAAGGGAAAGGACATGTTTTTTCAATAGCTTTTAAAGTTCCTCGGGAATTGGGGAACCAGATTTCCCCGATTAAGGGAAAGGGAGATAAATCTCGCGGCACCATTTTGAAGGAATCTTTTCCGGGGAATTGAGAGCAGAGATGCCCTTTTCCGAGATTAATTCCGAAGGACTCCATCCAGGATCTGCGAACTCCTTTCCCGCCTATCCGAGACGCAATTTCGCAAAAGATGATTTTGCCTGAAGGTGCGATGAAAACCTCGAGATGAAAGGCCGTATTTGAGGGGGTCGGCAAGGCTTCAAGCACCTCTTTGCAGTAGTTATTTAAAGGTTTGACCAACGGATTCTTATGCGAGAGCAGATAGCTTGATGCCGCTTTTCCTTCGAGCATTCGCACCGATTGACTTAAGTAATAAGAGGGCCAAACAGCCGCGATTTCCCCATTTAAGACGAGGCCGTTTACGTGATACATCTCACCCTCAACGAAAGATTCGATTTGAATCAAAGGCCCTCTCGGGCAGGTAAAAAATCCGCTTTTAAGAAAAGTTTCAAGCCCCTGTTCATCTTCAAGAAGAATGATGCTTTCAGATCCCGTACCCTGAACCGGTTTTAGAACGGCCGGAAAAGGATGCTCTTTTAAGAATTCATAAATCTCGGACGGATCCCGAAGGGTTTTAAAAGAAGGCACGGCAAAACCTTGTGCCGCTAAAATTTCTTTCATCCGAACCTTATCCCGGAAAGCAAGTGCGCTTTCAACGTCTTGCCCAGGGAGGTTCAGCAGGGAGCGGAGGTGAGCCGCCCTCAAAATATCGTATTCCTGAATTGCAATAATGCGTGAAAAAGCCTCTCTTTTAAAAAACTCGAGGGCTTTTAAAACGATCTCTCCCGTATTTTGAAAGTTCTCCACGATAATCAGGTTCGGGTAAGAAAGGTCTGATAATCTCCTTGCTAAGCCGGGAGTTGTCATCAAGATCAATAAATTAGGATTCGCTTCCGCCTCGAGAACGTCCTGAAGCGCCGGCTCATCAAAGCATAAAACCAAAGATTTTTCTGGATCAGACATCAATAAAGGCCCTGCTTACAATTTTATAAAGCTTCTTTTTCTTCTGACCATTAAAGGGAAAAACCCTCCCCTAAAGCAAGAAGAAAAGAGTTGAATCCCGTTGTTCAGAATATTCTCTTCACATACATCGTATTCTCAGTCGAATGTCCCATTTTTTCTCCAGCTCCTATTTGTAAGGAGTCGGAGCTGGAATTTTCTTTATCTCTTTGATACTGTGAGAGCGCTTTTTCAAGATATTGCAGGAAATTCATCATGAAACTTTCCCACCTTCTTCTCGTTGAATGCCCCGATCGGGTAGGCCTTATTGCCTCTCTTACGAACGTCATGTCGCAAAAAGGTCTTAATATCACCTCTCTTCATGAATTTGTGGATCCCATGCAAAAGCGCTTTTTTTTCCGCGTTTCTTTTGAAGGAGCTTACGATGTCGATCTCCTTAAAAAAACCTTGGGAACCGTTCTTCCTCCCGAGCACACTCTGCAACTTATTATCTCTAAGCCTAAAAAACTCATTCTCTTTGCTGGCAAAGAACCCCATTGTCTCGGAGATCTTCTGATGCGGGCTCACTACGGGCATTTACCGGCTCAAATCGAGGCTGTCGTGAGCAATCACCCGGATCGTCAGGATTTGGCTAACGCCTTCAATGTTCCTTATCACTTCATTTCACATGAAGCGTACCATCGTGAGGAGCACGAAAGAAAACTCCTCAAAACACTGGATGCTTATTCTTACGACTTTATTATCCTTGCAAAATACATGCGAGTTTTGACGCCCGCCTTTGTAGATGGGTTGAGAGGCAAAATCATTAACATTCATCATTCTTTTCTGCCAGCCTTTATCGGCGCCCGTCCCTATCATCAAGCCTATGAGCGGGGCGTTAAAATCATAGGTGCCACAGCTCATTTCGTTACCTCCGATCTCGATGAGGGGCCGATCATCGTTCAGGATGTTAAGCCCGTAACCCACGCAACCAGACCCGAGCAAATGATTGCTGCCGGCCAAGATATTGAAAAGATGACACTTGCCCGAGCTGTTAAGCTCGTTTGTGAGGATCGAGTCTTTATCTCTGGCAATCGTACAATAATTTTCGAATAGTTTTTCTCGACTGTCTTTTTTCTTTTTTTTTATTATTTAAGATAGAAAAAATATACAAAGGAGGCTTTGATGAAAAAATCCCAGATGTTTGCTCTTTGGTTTCTTACCTTCCCTTTGCTCGCAATATGCAGTGACAAAGCAATGACAATTGATGAGGAAAATACAGGTCTTAAAATCTTTGATCGAATGCTCGACGCAGAAATTGAAAGAGTTTTAAAAACACTGCCTGAAGCCTGCTCACATTTGCCGGAATCAGAACCGACAGGAGCATCTCCCGCTTCTACTACCTTCCATTTTTTTTCTCATGCTCTTGTTTTGAATAATTTTAGCTGGCGCATTTTTCCTTCTCCGCCAATCTCTGTATCTCCGCCTCTTATCGAGAAGTCCTACAGTTATTTTGTGGACGAGAATGAATCTCTCCTGAATCTCTGGAGCCCTGAATGTTCTCCGATCAAAGGATTTCCTGTGAACTCTGAAGGATATACGTGCGGCCCCTTACAAGAGATTTCTTTAAACAAAAACGCCTCTTATTTCCGAGATACAAAAAACCTATCACTCTCCTGCAGCTTGCCCTCAGAGGTGCCCCCCAAAGAGTCCTATACTTCCCTCGTACGCGTTCTTTATCAAGGGGTCCCCAAATCTCTGACACTTCTCTTCGAGCACGCCTCAAAGTACCACTGGAAGCTTTCACTCAAAAGCCCTGAAGCGGAGAGTTTCTTTAACCGCAAATC